>JAKFCJ010000064.1:0-46208 GCA_036676705.1 Bacteroidota bacterium | reverse complement strand
CTGTTCACAAGGCCCAGGGTCTCCGGGTTTGCGGATCTCTTCAATACATCCCAGGTCTCCCTCTTTTACAGGCGGAGCCCAAATAAGGGGGGTATACCTGTCTCCGGGATCCACATCTTTGACACAACACATACCGAATGACACATAGGTGCCAACCGGATAGTCCGCGAACCGGCCTGTATGGTCATTGTTGATGAGGTAGAAATTACCGTCATCTCCCTGGATGCCTATCCTTCCGGTTGGAGGTACTACGCACCCATTCGACTCATAAGCAATATACCCGTTTAAGGTGCAGGGAGTTTCGCTGCATGGGTCTACCGGTTCTTTCTGGCAACTTTGTACCAGGACCGTGGTGCCTATGCCGAGCAGAAGCAGCCACATCATTGATTTAATTCTGTTTTTCATGATCTTGAATTTTTATAGGTTGGTTAATGGGGCAATTGCACTTGAATATGGATGCCGTGAAGATTCGTTCCCATCCTTCCCTGGATGGGGGCATATTTACTGCTCCACGGACTAAAGCGGTAATGGAGGGCTACGCTGGACCTGCTCAACTTCCATTGATAGCCGAAACTTAATTCAGCTGAAAACAGGTGTTTGGGTACCAGGTTTCTGCTTCGTTCTATCGTCAGCGTTTCAGGATCGAGCCAATTTCCCTGGTTTGACAGGTTATAGGAATAGCAGGCTCCGATTTCCATAAAAGGCCCGTAAAAGGCGAAGGGTTGAAAGCGAAATCTTAAGGGAACATAGATGCTCCAGGAGTTGATCTCCGTTTTATGACTCAGGTTTTCTGTTTGGTCGAGTGTGCTTTCCTCCCAGGTCTGGGTTCCTAAACCAACCAGGTTCCTGCCGCTTTCGTAGTAGGCATAATCGACTTTTCCACTTGCTGTATTGTGGGAAAGCGACATTCCCGTTCCAAGTGCCCACCTGCAGGAGCCCTGATAATAAAGAACAAAACCAAAACTACGTTCGATCTGCCGCAGGTCCTGGGATTTAATATAGGAACTATAAGAAGATCTGTATTGAGCCAAATTTGCATCATCTGCAAAATCCATCTTCCCTGTCGACAAACCGGCCTCAACAAAGAAGGAAAATCTGTTCGAAAAACGGGAGAGCTTTTTTTCTTTTAGCTGTATGGTGTTTTCTTCTTTTATGGAATAAAAAAATGGTGCCACATGTTTGTTGCCGATACTTACCGACTCCATCCCTGGTGCCGGCCCTGGTGCCGGAGTAAAGGACGATTTCGTAACTCCCGGAATTTCTTCATTTATCTTGATCGGAGGGGTTTTATCCGGGATTGTTTCCTGTTCAGGGGCAGGGATCACTGGCCCGGTTTTTTGTTCTCCTGGTCTTTTTGCCTGTTTCTGAGGGACCAAATTTTCAGTTTGACGATGTTGATCCCTGGCAGGGTCCACTTCAAAATTCCATAAGGCAAGGCTGGCAAACAGGAGAATGCACGCCGCAGAAATCCAGAACAGGAGTTTATTTTTCCTTTTCCCCCTGCCTTTATGAAGTCCTTTCCACCCACCAATTGGAATGGGTGAGGCATATCCGTCCAGACTGTCCGTCATCCACAGATCCATTTTTTGCTTTTTCATTGTTTCCAAAGTTTTTTTAACAAACGCCGCGCTTTAAACAATTGCGTCCTGGAGCTTACGGGGCTGATCCCCAGTTTCTCCGCTATCTCTTCATGGCTTAATTCTTCAAATACATAGAGGTTGAGTACCATTCTATACCCGTTTGGCAACTCCTGGATCAGGGCTATCAGTGTTTCGGGGTCGCCTGGTTCATTTTCTTCCCATTCCTCATCCGGTATATCAGGCAGTTCGTCGCCCAGTCCTTCCCATTTTATTTTGGCCTTTAGCGTATTGATGGCATGATTCACTACTACCCGTTTTACCCAAATACCCAGCGGACTCTGTGCCCGATAGCTTCCTATTTTTTCAAATACTCTGATAAAACCATCATGCAACAGATCAAAGGCTTCTTCCTTTTCCGAAGCATAACGCCGGCAAATGGTAAGGATTTGCGGGGCAAACTTTCTGTATACGGTATCCATTGCCAGCTGATCTCCACGCGATACCGCCATGGCCAGAGAAAAGTCCTCCTCCATTTTGGGATCCTTATGAAGCATATATTCAGGTTTTATCATTGGCATTCACCAACAAGACAGTTTGAGGAGGATATGTTGCCTATGCCATTTAAAAATATCGACGAGCGTCACTCTCCATCCGATAGCTTTGGAATTCACATAGCTGCATCGTACTTTTGCGGCACTTTTTAACCATCTCTCCACAAAAACAACAACATGAAAGTAGGAATTAACGGTTTTGGCCGTATCGGCCGTTTGGTTTTCAGGGCTGCCAGTAACAATCCGAATGTAGAAATTGTAGGAATCAATGACCTTATCGATGTCGACTACATGGCTTATATGCTTAAGTACGACTCTACCCACGGCCGTTTCGACGGAACCGTTGACGTTAAAAATGGTATGCTGGTAGTAAACGGAAAAAACATCCGTGTAACAGCAGAAAAAGACCCGGCTAACCTGCGCTGGAATGAGATCGGCGCCGAATACATAGTTGAATCGACCGGTTTATTCCTGACCCAGGAAAGCGCACAAAAGCATATTGATGCCGGAGCAAAAAAAGTGATCCTTTCCGCCCCCGCTAAAGACGATACCCCGACTTTTGTAATGGGGGTTAACCATACGCAACTGACCGCTGCCATGAACATCGTTTCAAACGCATCGTGTACGACCAACTGCCTGGCTCCGATCGCCAAGGTACTGAATGATAATTTCGGCATCACCGAAGGTTTAATGACCACTGTTCATGCGGTAACGGCTACGCAAAAAACCGTTGACGGGCCTTCAGCCAAAGACTGGAGAGGCGGCCGCGGCGCTTACCAGAATATTATTCCATCTTCTACAGGAGCTGCAAAAGCCGTAGGATTGGTAATTCCTGAGTTAAAAGGAAAACTTACCGGTATGTCTTTCAGGGTTCCAACTCCAAACGTATCCGTGGTTGACCTTACCTGCCGCCTGGCAAAAGGCGCATCCTATGATGAGATCAAAAAAGCGATGAAAACCGCTTCCGAAACCACCATGAAAGGCATTTTAGGTTATACCGAAGACCAGGTTGTTTCCAACGACTTCCTTGGTGATGCCCGCACGTCTATCTTCGATGCTGGCGCAGGAATTTCTTTGAACGACAATTTTGTAAAAGTGGTATCCTGGTACGACAACGAGTGGGGTTATTCCAACAAGCTTGTTGACCTGATGCTGCATATGAGCACAGTAAAATAAACCCATTTAATTTTTGTTATAGACCCCGTTTGATGAGTCAGACGGGGTTTTTGTTTTAAGCGGGGGAGCGATACCTGGTTCATGCTTAAAACAATTACTTAGGTTATATTTGAGCTTACAAGATGGGAAACAGATTATATCTTTTACTAATTGGCATTTGCTGGACAGGTGTGCTATTTGCTCAAACGCCTGAGTTGGTTTTTGATGCAAATAAAAAAGCTGAAAGAACTTCCATTGGTGCTCCTTACTACTTTAATGATAGTCTTTTTTATTTCTACGCAACTAGTCAGGCACACGGACGAGGGATTTGGATATCAAACGGAACCGAGGAAGGCGTGAGGTACCTGGAAGAGATCCACGATGCTCTTGATGGAAACGAAGCTGATTTTTATCCATTTGGACAGCACCAACTTCTCGGCATTAAAACCACGGTCATTCGTGATAATTTATGGTTTTTGAACGAATCTGCGAGAAAAGCATTTCCCATTAAGACGGCGGGAGGTAGTGTTTTCAGCAGCCTGTCGAAAGTCAGTTGCTTGAATGATACGGCCTATTTTATAGCCAAGCCGGCTGACAGTAGTACTTACTCACTTTGGTATCTCGTCAAAGGAGATAGCGTTGCACATATTTTTTATTATGGTAGCCAAATACCGCAATCGAGATGGAGCCAACCCTACCCCGTAAATGGAAAGGTAATTTTTGAAGACTTTAACACTCAATCTGGCTCAGAATGGTGGGTGACGGACGGGACCGACCAGGGTACTTTTTTGTTGAAGGACATTGAAATTGGAAGTAATAGCGCCAATATTGGCAATGTTACGATCCTGAAAAATAAAATACTCTTTACTGCCATTAATTCGACTGATGGATTTGAATTGTGGGAAACTGATGGTACTACAAGCGGAACAAGGATCACTAAACAAAATAACCCGGGTCCCAATTCTTCTTTAGCTGGCGTACATGGCACATTTAGGGATAGGATGGTTTTTAGCCTATGGAGCGCACAGGGCGAAAGAGAGCTCTATGAAGTACTGGATAATGGGACTATTAATGCATTGTTAAAATTGGGGGTCAATAAAAATTATTTTATCCAATCCTGTCAGTTTAATAATAACCTTTACCTGATTTGGAGTACTACCGGAACGAATAATGAGCTTTACCTGGGAAATTCCGGAGGTTTTCAAGCTATATCACTTTCCTTTATACCAACTGATCATACTCTTTCTAAGGCTGTTCTTACTCCCAATTCCGTTATCTACAGCACCAATAAATCCTTCGCCGCAACTAACATAAATACACCGAATTCTCCAGTCTGGTATTATGATTCCAATGGAAATAAGGATACTACCAATGGTTTCTGGATAGGTCATTATCAAACTATTGGTGACAGTATTTATACCATCAACTATGCTGAGAATAAAAATTATATCATCACCCGGTTTTATGCAGATTCATCCCAGGTATACATCAATCAGAACGATGAATTTATAAAAGAAACGCAGAGTGCTGGTTACCTGCAAACTTTCATTACTCCGAAAGGAATTTATTTTGCGTTTCGGGATGACTCATTAAACATTTTTTTTACCCACGGATCAACCAACACCACGCGTCAAATTGCCCGACTACCACTCTCTTCGAACCTTTATCAATTCGATAGCTCTTCGGTTGTTGTATTACTCCAAAAAGATTCGTCGGAGATCTTTCAGCTAAACCCAAATGGGCTTGCTCCTGAGCCATTATTTTCTCTTCCGGGACCATATACGATAGCTAGTTTATATAAGCTTGGTGAACACGTTTATTTTATTATGCGTTATTCCATTTTTATGCATGATTTTTATTCCTGGCACCCGCTAAATGGTTTAACCCATATATATGACTTTGATCCGGGAGAAGATGACGATGCTGAACTCGTTGGTGTTTGGAATAACAAGGTGATTCTTTACGTGAAAGAAAATGAACTATGGATCAGTGACGGAACAAATACCGGAACATCAAAATTTGCTTCGTATGATGCTACTTTCGGCTCTCCGCTACAACATGTTTCTACATCTGCATTTGGAATATATTACTTCAAACAATACAATAGTCTTCAGAAGATAACCGAAACCCTCTATTTTTATGACCCGGTCAATCAAAGTCATACCAACATAAAATCCTATAGTGCATGTTGTTTCAAAAACGGCGAAAAAATGCGGTATACTCAATTGCACCGGGATAGTTTATATTTTATTGGATCGGAATCTGTCTATCATCCCACTAATGTTTTTGTAAGTAATGGAACGATTGCCGGAACCAAGGTGCTGTTCGATCAAAATGGAGATACCTTGTTTGGTGAAGCTATCATTGGCATGTTCGATCAAACCCTGTTCTTGTCGGTAAACAACGGAAATTTGCCTCGTACAGCAATGATCGCCTATAATCTGCTGACCAGAGAAATTACTCCTATTGGAGATTCTTTACCTGCTGAATTCAACGGATTATGGGTCCAGGACATTAAGCCAAACACAACCTATCACGATGGATCACTTTATTTTGCTGCAAGTACATACGATAAGCCCGTTCTAGATTTATGGAAGTCCGATGGCACTATAGGTGGTACTAAGCGAATTTCGAATTTTGTTAATGGAACAGGTTTTGGTTTTGGGATCACTTTTTTCGGAAAAAAGGCCGACACCCTCTATTTTGGTGCTTTCAACGCACCTATAGGCTACGAGCTCTGGAATGTACACCTGGGATGTGCAGCCGCTAATATCGGGATGATACCGCCTTGTTTGGGTGAAGAATTAGAAATTTCCGCTCAATTGAAAGAATATGATACCCCGTTTCAATCTCTAAAATGGATCCTTAATGGGAACGAGATCAGCACGGCGATCGATTTTAAAGTAACATTCAGTGACACCAGCATACAGCATTTAAAATTGACCGCAAATGCAGGGAGCGCGTGTAATTTGACAGACGAAAGGTGGTTTTCTCCAATAAAACGCACATCGAGTAGTCTTGAATTAATCAGCGATAGTTTATGTTTAACCGGAAACCAATTTGTTGGCATGGTCACCGATTCAAATAAGAATAAAACCTTTAGCTGGAATTGGGGGGATGGGAAAAATGGTACTGGTTGGGTAGATTCAAATTCATTCCTTTTATTTGGCTCGTATACACTGGAAATCAAATCTTCAGTAAGTGGTGCCTGTCCTGACTCATTTACAAAGTTGATCACCGTGCTCCCTTCCCCGTCTATTCCACAGGTTTTTGGGCCTGATTCATCTACTTTGGTAAGAGATACATTTCACGTCAACCTTGAGTCAAATCTCAGCTATATCTGGACTGTAGTTAATGGAAACCTGGAAAACATCAATGGTGACACTTTTGCAATTATAGAATGGCTGATGCGTCCCGGTACAGGCATCGTTCAATTGATCACTGAAAATCAGTATAAATGTCAAAGTATTCCGGTACAACGAAACATTCATTTGGCCCATCCAACATCTCTGGCTCTAATTGAAAATAAGAGTGAATTATTTCCTAATCCATCGATGGATCGCATTACGATTCGAAGTGAAGGAAACCCAATTCGGGTTTTAGGTCTGTTCGATGTTGCCGGAAAGGGAAACTACCTTCCGTTAATCACTACAACCTCTGATAGCATTGAATTGGACATTCGTTCTTTACCAAACGGAGTTTATTTGATTCTTTTAGAAATTAACGGATTCCCGGTCCAACGGAAATTTGTCAAAAATTAATCTTCCATAATTCTATCGTCCATCATCCAATTTGGAATTTGGAACTTAATTATTGAAACTTACACTCAGTATGAGGTTCCGCATCACCCGCCCCATCTGGATCCTTTCCCTGATCAGCATGTTCACCGACATCGCTTCGGAGATGTTGTACCCGGTGATGCCCATTTATCTGGAAAGTATCGGGTTTTCAATTATCCTGATCGGGGTATTGGAAGGGGTGGCTGAGGCGATCTCCGGATTGAGTAAAGGTTATTTCGGGCGCTGGTCGGATGAAGTGGGACAAAGGATCCCTTTTATTCGCTGGGGCTACGGCCTTTCCGGTATTTCCCGGCCTCTTTTAGCCATCTATGCGCATCCGCTCTGGGTTTTTATGGCGCGAACCATGGACCGATTTGGAAAAGGTTTACGAACCGGAGCCCGGGATGCCATGTTATCTGACCTCAGCCAGGGACAAAACCGGGCGGCAGTTTTTGGCTTTCATCGGGGTATGGATACGTTGGGTGCCATCATCGGTCCGGGGTTGGCCCTGCTTTACCTGCATTATTTACCAGGACAATACAAGGAACTTTTTATTTGGGCGATCATCCCCGGAATTATTGCTATTGGCTTAACCTACCTCTTAAGGGAAGTAAAAAAGATCGACGTTCTCCGGCACACAACTACCCTTTTCGCTGCCTTTGTTTATTGGAAACAAAGTCCGGCAGCCTATAAAAAACTGTGCGCAGCCCTGCTTGTATTTGCCCTGGTGAATAGTTCCGATGTGTTTTTGTTACTCCGATTAAAGGATGCGGGTTGGGGCGATACCCAGGTCATCGGGCTCTTTATGTTCTACAATCTCTTTTATGCATTGGCCGCCTATCCCATGGGGATTATAGCCGACCGCTTCAGCCTGAAACAGGTATTCCTGTTCGGATTGGTACTATTTGCCTGCGTATACGCCGGGTTTAGCCTGGGAACCTCCGATACGCTCTTTGTGGTCCTTTTCGCCCTGTACGGATTATACAGCGCCTCTACCCAGGGCATCACCAAAGCCTGGATCAGCGGATTGGCAGCACCGGAAGACACTGCAACAGCCATTGGAACCTATGCGGGATTTGAAAGCATTGCCACCTTTTTTGCCAGTACCGTGGCGGGTATTATCTGGTTTACCCTTGGTCCCCAGGCAACCCTGGGATTTTCAGCATTTATAGCTTTGTGTGTGGCTCTTTACATAACCCGTAAAGTCGAAAAGTAAAAGGAACAATTCATGACTATTTCCTTTTATCCATTAATTTGCCGAGTGAAAAAGGCTGAACAAATCACATGAACGTCTTATTGGTCTACCCTAAAATGCCCGATACCTTTTATGCTTTCAAGCATGCCCTGCGTATTGTGGGTAAAAAATCCTCTTATCCACCCCTTGGTTTGATGACCATAGCACCCATGCTTCCCCGAAACTGGCACAAGAGGCTGGTGGACCTCAATGTTCAGGAACTAAAGGACAACGATCTGGCCTGGGCTGATTATGTATTTCTATCTGCAATGAACGTTCAGGAAGAGTCGGTTCGGGAAATCATTGAACGATGCCGGAAATGCGGAGTAAAGATCATTGCAGGCGGCCCACTCTTTACCCATGAGTATATGCGCTTTCAGGGTGTCGACCACTTTGTGCTCAACGAGGCCGAATTAACGCTTCCCCGATTTTTAGAGGATTTGGCAAAAGGAGAGGCACGGGCCATTTACCAAACGGATGAGTTTGCAGATGTTACAGAATCTCCGGTGCCGGCGTTTGAACTGGCGAATATGGATGAATACCTCTATTCCATTGTTCAATATTCCCGCGGGTGCCCGTATATGTGCGATTTCTGTGATGTTACAGCCCTGTTCGGCCGGCGCCCGCGAACCAAAACCAGCGAACAGATCATCAGGGAACTGGAGGCATTAGAAAAGTTGAGTCGCGTGCGCCTAGTCCTTTTTGCGGATGATAACCTTATCGGTAATAAAAAAATTCTGAAAAGCGATCTGCTTCCCGCACTTATCGCATGGCGGAAAAAGAAAAAACCGGCGTTTTTCTTCGCCACCCAGCTCACCATCAACCTTGCTGACGACGAGGAACTCATGCGTTTGCTTATCGATGCCGGTTTCCGGCATATTTTTATTGGCATAGAAACGCCCGATGAACTGGGTCTGAGTGGGTCAAGGAAGACGCAAAACCTGAAGCGCAACCAACTTGATAATATTAAAAAACTCCATGCTTACGGGTTTATTATCGCCGGAGGATTTATCGTTGGCTTCGATACAGATAGTTCTTCCATCTTTCAACAACAGATCGATTTCATTCAGGAAAGCGGGATCCCCCTTCCTATTGTCAATATTCTTAAGGCCCCTCCGGGAACCGAACTTTACGAAAAAATAAAAAGCCAGGGCCGTCTCAGCCGACCCTTTGCCTTTGCTGAAGGAGAAACCAATATCATTCCTGTAATGGATGAAAAAGTACTTTTTGATGGATTTCTGGATCTGGCAGCCGGCATCTATAAACCGGAAAATTCATACACGCGCATGCAACAGTTTTTCGAGACCTATCGTTCTCCTAAAACAGAGGTGAAAGTTCCCGAACCGATCAGTTTCCGGGAAGTTTTTTCCTTTCTCGGTATCCTGTATCGTCTTGGTTTCAGAAGCCCGGAGCGTATGCAGTTTTGGAAGCTGATCTTTTGGGTATACCGAAACCACAGGAAACAATTGGATAAAGCATTCTTTTTGGGAATAATGCTCCACCAGATGCACCAAACATACCTACATATCAGAACCAGTGTTCTCGAGCAGCATCAAAGCATCTACTCTCCGCTTACTCCACTTTCACCATACGCTGACCACCATGAGCTCCATCTGCATCCACTTCAATGAAGTATAGCCCCGGTGCCAGGTTCATTGCCCGTGTATTGAGGTGAATCTCGTTCAGACCCGGCTCAAAGATCCGGGGCGAAGTTCCCAGGAGCTCCTTACCCGACGCATCAAACAGCCTGATACGTACCGAGCCTGTCTCGACGAGATCAAATTTAACGATCAATTCGTTACGGAAGGGGTTCGGAAAGACTTGGACGTCTATTTTACCGCTGACCAGGTTAACTGAACTGGGTCCGACAAACACAGAGTCGGCAAACTCACTGGAACAACCGTTTGGTCCGTCAATGCTGTGAACAACCACCACCCAAAGAGGTGTCAGCGCATAACGGTGCACCGGAAATTTAACACTGGAATATTGTCCGTCGCCAAAGTCCCAACTATGAATGCCTGATGTATCCAGTGGAGTGAGGCGCAGGCTATCACCGTCAACGATATAAGTAAAGCCGGCGTTTGGTACGGGTTTAACCGTTACGAATTTGGTCAATGAATCAACACAGCCGCTTGATCCGGTAACATGGAGCTTGACGGCAAAGGTTCCGGAATTTGCAAAAATATAGCTGGGGGACTCCTGGCTGGAAGTATCTCCGCCAAAATCCCAAAACCATTTTACAGCGCTGCTTGAGCTATCATAAAAGTCAGTGCTATCTCCGGCACAAGCCAACACATAATTAAAGTTTGCAACCGGAGGATCATCTACGATGATCGTTTGTCTTGCTGTATCGTAACACTGACCTGTGCGGGAAACCAGCATAACCTGATAAGTTCCGGCCTGGGTATAGACATGGCTCGTATTGGTGAGAATCGAAGTTCCTCCATCTCCAAAATTCCAGGTCCTGTTGCTCGTGTTTGTACTTTGGTCGGAAAAGCTGATTTGATCTCCGGCACAATTCCCATCAACAAGCATTTGTGCATTTGGTTTGACCATCACCGTGACATTTTTGTATGCTGTATCTGCGCATCCTTGAGAACCGATGACTACGAGCATCAACGATTGATTTCCAGTGTTTTTCCAACTCAGGTTCACATTGGCAGTTTGTTGTCCGCTTACGATATCGGCTGCATTAGCTGTCCAGGTATAAGTGGCCCCACTGACTGCGGTAGTACTGTAGGAAACCGTATCCGTATGGCATATGTTGTTTGGTCCTTGTATCGATGGCGTTTGCTTTGGTACCAGGGTAATAATAACCGTATCTGTGATGAAGCAGCCACTGGAATTATTTGTTTTCCGGAGCATATAGGAAGTTGTCTGTGTCGGGCTGACTGAAACCAACGAAGTCCCTGAACTGAAGCCCGTCGGCTGGCTCGACCATTGGTAACTATGGCCTGCCTGCGGAGTTGCTTCCCCGATACTGGCTCCAAAACCAGCGCAAAGTATGCGGTCAACCCCTGCATTCAGGGTAGGTTTGGGCATTACGGTAACCACCATGGTATCAAGAGAATTACAGCCCGTGGAGTTATTCGTCATTTTGACGAAATAAGAAGCTGAAGCTGAAGTCATGACATAGATCTGGGCAGTCGTTCCAACAATGTTATTTGCTGCATCCGTCCAACTGTAGGTATACCCCGTGCTTGGATTTCCGCCTATAAGGATAGAATCTCCCAGACAAAGGATCTTATCGGGTCCGGCATTCTGGGGAGGCGCATTGAATATTTGCAGGCTCAGGCGGGAACTATCATTGCTGCCTATCTCATCAGTCTGGCCATTGGGGGAAACAGTTTTAGCAAAAACTGACGTGCTTCCTCCGGTGAATGTGTATGCTGTTGAAAGTGTTACTGTATCCGTTGCATTTGTAACCAGGTTTCCGCTCCAACTATAGGTCGTTTGCGATACCCCGCCAACTGACCATTCTATACTCGCATTTTTCAGGGTATCCCTGCCAAAGTTTTTCACAATTGCTTTTACGGCATGATTGCCGGAACAAGCCCCTGCAACAGGGTTGACAATGGCCGTAACTCCTGCATCGTTAGGAAGCAATTCAAATTCATCGGCCCCGATATCCGGAGTAGTGCTGTGGCGTTGTTGTTCATCTATATCCGTTGTAACGGTGCTTAGAGGAACACCTTTTCCTTTCAGGTCCGGGCTTTTTACATGGAGGTTGACTGAGGAGTAATAAATCGGATTAATGGCCAGGGAGTGGGAATCAACTGCGTTGGCCTGGTAGGCAGCGAAGGTGCTGTAACTGTTTGTTCCCCATATAGCAAAAGAGCTACCGGTATTGTATAGGTTATTATAATCGCTGGCTGCTATCTGCGAAGGGTTGTCAATATTAAAGATATTGCCTCCCGCCATGGCGATGATGTTGTTTTTAAATTCAATACCCGAAGAACCGGCATTGGTTACTTCGATCCCCGTATTGCCGGTATTGGTTGTCGTAAGGTTAATGCTGTTATAATAGACCTTTTGGTGCTGCACCCCTTCCAGCATGATACCCCTTCCGTTACCTTTGGTAATAAAGTTATTGGCTATTATGCCCGGGTAGGAAGAGCCCGCATTACAACCGACCAAATGCAGGGCCGTATTCGTATTCGTGCCACTGAAACGGTTTTCCGTAACACGTATACTGCTGTCGCAGAAATTGAGCTGGACATCAAAACTTGTTGTAGAGGTAAAATTAATATTGCCAAAAGTATTGCGGCGAATGACCACGCCTTTGTTATAGCTGATCTGCACGCTAGTGACGTAGGCGCTGTCGAATACATTCCCTTCGATGATCGTGCCGGTTTCGCTTTCTGTACTTGTACCGGTATAGAGTATGCTCACGTTTCCCTGACACACATAGTTGCCGATAAATACATTGTTATGATCCACACCCTGGTCCGACCAGATATTGTTGGCATTCGCATTGGCGGCTCCATAGTATATACCGCGCATCTGACAGCCCTGGAAGGTATTATTCGACGAGCCGTTGAGAATATGCACCACATGGCCATTGGGGTTGTTTCCGGTGCGTTCAAAGGTTATCCGCCTGAAGCTAACATAATCAGCTCCCCGGAGCTGAATTGCCGCATTGTTGTTTCCGGTAGCTGTGGTTGATGGAAGTGTGATCCGAACCAGGGTGCTGTCGGAGCTCATGTTCTGGAAAACCAGTGGCCGTGATTGTCCCATACCCGGTAGCTGAACCAGGGTGATCTGCTCATTGTAAACACCCGGATAAACATTCATGGTCACCGCTCCACAGATACCTCTCGCTGTCATATCCGTTATGGCATCGTTAAACGATTTATAATCAGCCACGCTGGTGTCGCCAATGGTGTATGTACCGCTAAGGCCGGCATAGCGCACTTTGGTAATGGTATCATTCAGCGTCTTTCCGTCGCCACCCCCATTCGGATTCCTGCTCCATGCCTTAAACGTATAAGCGGTATTTGAAGCAAAAGTAGCGCTGCCAAGGGTTATGGAAGAGGAGGTTGTGCCCGGGGCTACCGACCCCGACCAGCTATAAGTGCTCACGGTACCGCCGTTGATCCGCCAGTCGATCAGCAAACTTTTGATCGTATCTGTACCATAATTGGTAAACGAGGCTTTAACGGGATGGGTACCGGCACAAAAGACCATAGGACTGTCGATATTCGAGATGCCTGCATCAAGTGTTGCAGGAAAAAACTCATCAGCCCCAATATCCGGAGTGATGGAATCGCGCGTATCCCCGTCAATATCAATTGTAACCGCTGAATAAGGTAAGGCCTTGCCATTGATCCCTATATTCGAAACATGCAGGTCCAGGTTGCTCACATAACCCGGATCGCTATTGACCGAATTGGAATCCTTCCCTGAAGCCGTTTTCCAGCTTGAAAAACTGGAATAATCCGTGCCCGACCATTTTCCGATATAAGTGCCGGTGGTGAAAAGATTATTGTGATCGACTTTGTCCAGATCACCTGTATTTGTTCCTGGAACGCTGATCGTAAATCCCCCTCCTTTGTTCACCAGGTTATTGTTCATCAGGTTGATATAGGAATTGGTGTAATTGGCATAATGGTAGTAAGCCGCTCCTGCAGTTAGGGAGTTGGTGATCAATACGTTGTTGGAGTAAAAATCAAGATAACTACATCCATAAACGGCTAGTCCCGTGCAGTCGCCGGTACCTCCATCGTTAACGATCCAATTATTGACAACCAATGTCGGGGCCGATACGGTACTCGTAATGCTGGCTATAACCGCTGCCCGGCATACTTGGGCATTTTTTGCTGTCATGACTACTCTGTTTCTGGCAATGTAAACCGACGGTGAAGTTTCGATCCGGAATCCATACGAGGTATAATGTCCCTGGTTAGGACCAAAGTCGCCCATGTTCATTGTATTTCCTACAATTTCAAGGGCAGATTGCGAAGTCATATAAATACCGGCCGATCCGCTGGTATCGATTTGGTTGCCATAAATTTTATTCCCGGTACAACTTTGAACACTGTAAATCCCATTGTATCCGTAAATGAGCCGGCAATTTGTAATTTCGGTATAATCGGCATTCCCGGTGAAAAAGATACAGGAACCTATTCCATATTGAAAGCCTAAACTCGAGCTGCTGGGCATTTTCCTGGCGATCATGCGGCAACGGACCAGGCGGTTATAATCGGCGTCGCCACTTAATTGGACCGCTGATGAATAGGTATTCGTTCCGGTACGTTCAAAGCCTATTTCCTGGAAGGTTACATAGTCGCAGCCATTTAAAAAAAGCGCAAAATCTGTATTGCTTGCACCGGTAGAGGCGTAACGCAACACACAAAGGCTGCTGTCGCCCCCGTTAGATTTAAAGGTAACGGTGTTGGAGGAGGAGGTGCCATTGATCGCGCCGATCTCTACCTGGGTATTGTAGACCGTGTCAAAGACCGTAATCGTAACCGCCCCGCCAACACCCGGGCCCTGGGCCGTACCTCCGTCGCTGCGTGATCCCGATACCAGGTCACTGACCGCTGAAGCCCAGTTGGTATAATTGGAATTGCTGGCCGACTGGGTAGGATTGATGGTATAACTCCCGCTAAGTTGTGCGGAACTTGTTTGAAAGATAAGTATGATCACAGCCAATAAGTATAGCCGTGAAGAAGCAAAGAACATCGTTTTCATAACAGCCGGTTTTGGTGGTTTTCAATAAGTTACTAACGAATATATACTATAATTTTGAGAATATTCCTACTTCCCGATTGTCACGGATTCGACCCGCTCCTGAGTAGTTTCAGCGTATTACCAGTCAAAAGCTAACTGATAAGAATCACCTTATCAGATGACCATGATCAGTCTCCGCCACCTGGTAGCGAGGTAGCTTTGCTTCTGAGTTCACAGGTCAAACTTTAAAACCCATAATCGTATGAAAGTAGTTGTCATTGGTGGAAATTTTGCGGGATTTACTGCAGCCATCCAGATTAAACGCAAGTTGAAAGACAAAGCGGAAGTGCTGTTGATCGACAGGAGCGATAATTTTCTTTTCGTTCCTTCGCTTATATGGGTTCCGACCAAACGAAGGGAAATAAAAGACATTACCATTCCACGGGGCCCGGTGCTCGAAAAACGTGGTGTGAAATTCGTAAAAACCGTGGCAGAAAAAATTGACCCGGTCGCCCGCGTTGTACAGACCCAGAACGGAACTTACGAATACGACCACCTGATTATCGCAACAGGTCCCAAAGTGAATTACGATATTGCTCCCGGCGTAAGAGAACATGGTTATTATATCGGCACTCCCGACGGGGCTATGAAAACAAGGGAAAAGCTGGAAACATTTAAAAAAGACCCGGGCCCCATCGTGATCGGCGCCACCCAGTCGGCGGGTTGCATGGGAGCTGCTTACGAATTTCTATTCAATATTGAGAAGTGGCTGAGGGAGCAAAACATCCGGAAGAAAGTAGATTTATTCTGGGTTACCCCTGAACCCTACCTGGGTCATTTTGGGATTGACGGCATGCCATTGGGAGAAACCATGCTGAAAGGCTTTATGAACATGTTCAACATCCATTACCGAACAAATGTGGGTGTTTCGGAAGTGAAAAAAGACGAGGTTATACTTACCACAGGGGAACGGCTGCCTTCCAAATTCACGATGCTCATGCCTTCCTTTTTAGGAGTAGATTTAATAACAAATTCTCCGGGTCTGGCTGCCGCACCCAATGGTTTTATCGATGTATTGCCATCGTACAGGCATCAGCAGTTCGACAATGTCTGGGTAGCAGGACTGGCCGTAAATGTATCTGCACCCTTTAAGCAGGGAGACGTGACTTTTGGAGTGCCTAAAACAGGTTATCCAAGTGATGAAACAGGAAAAATAGTAGCAGAAAATGTGGTGCGCAGCATCATGGGTAAAACAAAGCTGGTCGAAAAGACCTGGGGGCAAATACCCGGACTGTGTATCATGGATGCGGGCAGAAAAGAAGTGCTCATTTTTTCCAATCACTTATTCAAGCCAAGAGCATTCGCTATCATGCTTCCAAATGTCTTTAATGATTTTGGAAAGGTGCTGCTCGAGAAGTATTTCCTTTGGAAAATGAGACATGGTTATGCTAATCTTCCATAGAACTATATTCCTTCGCTGCTTTTTTTGCAGGTTGAAGACCCATCTTGCCTGACCCCTTTGTCTTCCTCCTTCGTCGGTCTACAGTGAAGCGAGAAGGCGAAGTGAGAAAACGCAATTCCACAATAACCTGGTAAAATCGAGAAGGCTTAAGGGCAAAAACCCTCAAGCCTTCTCTGCTTCACTGTAGTCCCGACGGGAATCGAACCCATATCTAGTGTTTAGGAAACGCTTATTCTATCCGTTGAACTACGGGACCGTAGAAGATGCAAAAATAGGTTTTTGGAAGGAGAAAAAAGGTGGGAGGTAAGGAGGATTTGAGGATGGGAGGACAAATGGACTTGGATGGCCGGGAATTGTTGCTCAAGCCAATTCTTTTACAGAACTTTAACCTATGAAAATCCGGGGCTTGTATTTTGTGTTGTTCCTTCTTGTAGCCTTACCGCTGATCTGCTCCCTCAGCCGCTGCAAAAAGGTAGAAGTGCACGATCCGGGAACGGAGATACCTCCCGGTGCCTATATCGAGACCTCTGAAAACCTGAAATTTTACCTGGACACTGTGGCCAGTGGGTTTAACATAGTCTGGGGCATCGATTTCCTGAATGAAAAGGAAATGATCGTCACGGACAAAAGCGGGAAACTCTATGTGATCAGCCTGGAAGATGGTACGCATAAGGAAATCACCGGTTTGCCCGTCATAGACTTTGGTGGCCAGGGTGGCTTACTCGACATACTGGTGCATCCCGACTACAAATCCAATGGATGGATCTACTTCGCCTATTCCGCACAGGGCAACGGCGGAGTGGGTACGGCTATTTCACGGGCAAAGGTAAACGG
The DNA here is from genome assembly GCA_036676705.1 of Bacteroidota bacterium. GTDB lineage: Bacteria > Bacteroidota > Bacteroidia > UBA8524 > UBA8524 > UBA8524. Next base: position 28,941 of record JAKFCJ010000064.1, on the reverse strand, counting down.
CACCGTCCTGACCGACCTTCAGTTACTTTTCCAGACCGACCCGGGAATGTCGGGTGGCGGCCATTTTGGGTGCCGCATGCAAATTGTCGGTTCCGACCTCTATTTTGGTTTGGGCGAAAGGTATATTGCCAGGGAAGAGGCGCAAAACCTTAGCAATCATTTGGGTAAACTGATCCGTATTAAAGACGATGGCACAATTCCCACCGATAATCCCTTTGTCGGAACGGCCGGTGCCAAACCCGAAATATGGAGCTACGGTCACCGAAACCCTCAAGGACTGTATTATGATGCTGCGACCCAGCTCCTTTGGGAACATGAGCATGGCCCAAAAGGAGGGGATGAACTGAACATCATACAAAAAGGTAAAAACTACGGCTGGCCGGAGATCACCTTTGGTTTGGACTATGATGGAAGCGTTATTTCAGAAGACACAGCCAGAGCGGGTATGGAACAGCCGGTCTGTTATTGGGTGCCCTCAATAGCCCCCTGCGGACTGGACAGGATCAAGGGAAATAAATACCCGGAATGGCAGAATGACTTTTTTATCGGCGGACTGGTATCCCAAAGCCTCTTCCGCCTCAGAGTAGATAACAGCAACAAAGTCATCCATCAGGAAAAACTGCTCGACGAACTTTTCCGGGTACGTGAAGTGGCCGAGGGGCCGGATGGGTATTTGTATGTCAGCACGGAATCGCCGGGAACGATCTTCAGGCTGGTGCCGGTTAGATGATGGAATTTACCAATGGTTTTAGATCTATCCTTCCTCTACTTTGAAGCCAATTTGTGTTCTCGGTAATGGTGGGGGATTTAAAAGTTCCTTTAGGGCGCTAAATATGAGCTGGATATCCTCTTCATTTTTCCCGGACTTTTTATCGTTAATCAGAATTCTCTTTTCCAAAAATTCGAGTTTTAGAAGAAGATCCTGATGAGAGAGGAGAATTTCCCTCATCCGGCTGAAAATACGGATGATCTGGATGTTCACTTCAATGGCAATTTCACTGGAAAGCACACTGGATAACATAGCGACCCCTTGTTCAGTAAACACGAATGGGCGTTTTCTCAAACCCATTTTTTGATTATTGGATATCACAAATTGTGATTTCCAATTTAGGAACTCTGTTTCTGTCATCTGAAACATAAAGTCTGAGGGGAAACGTTTGAGATTACGTTTAACAGCCTGATTTAATACGCGTGTTTCGACTCCATACATTTCGGCGAGGTCGCGGTCGAGCATTACTTTTTTGCCTCTCAACAGGTAAATTCTGTTGATTACATCTTCATCTGCAATGGCTATGGCTCTGCTCATCTATTTTTAATTGATCTTCAATAATTGGATATCACAAATTGTGATATCCAAATTTAAGAACAGGCTTTAAAAGTATTGGTCACGGTTCTGTCAAAAAAAAAGAGATCGTATATTTACCCTGTTAATTGATCGAACACCATGGTCCAGAGAAGGAATTTCTTAGCTCAATCATTGCTCGCGGCAGCCACCTTTGTTGCCCTGCCCGTTATCTCTGCCACACGGCACCTTACCCGAAACAAAAAAACAGAAGAAGACACGAGTCCAATACTAAAGATTAGTGCCCTGGGCTTTACCTGGGATACGAAAGACCCATTTTTATTCTGTGTGCATCATGAGGATGCTTTTCCAAAAGGGAACGATTCCCAGGGACCTGATGAATCCCACCTGCAAAACAGGCATATCGGCGACGACTTTATCATAAAGGATGGATTCCGAATGTACCACGGGAAGACGGTTCCCGGTTTTCCGGGCCATCCACACCGGGGTTTTGAGACCATTACGGTGGTGAAAAAAGGCATTGTCGATCATTCGGATTCCATGGGTGCATCAGGGCGTTATGGAAATGGAGATGTACAATGGATGACGGCGGGACAAGGCGTCCAGCATGCGGAGATGTTTCCGCTTATCCATCAGGACAAGGAAAACCCCATGGAACTCTTCCAGATCTGGCTGAACCTTCCAAAAAAAGACAAAATGGTAGAGCCTCATTATAAGATGTTATGGAAAGAGAATATTGGCAATCTGGAATTTGAGGATGGCAACAAGAAAAAAACGTTGGTGGAAGTTATTGCCGGAGAATTGCAAAAGGTAAAATCGCCAACACCGCCACCGGGTTCCTGGGCTTCCGATCCCTTAAACGAAGTAGCCATTTGGAACATGAACATAGAAGCCGGAGGAGAATTCACCCTTCCCAAGGCATCGGCCGGCATCAACCGGACCATCTATTTTTATGAAGGAGATGAACTCCGTGTTGCAGATACCCCGATTCAACGCTACCATGCCGTAGAACTGCAAGCTGATGTTGAGGTGACGCTCAAGGCCGGATCTAAACCTGCTGAAGTACTGGTCCTGCAGGGCAAACCAATTGGAGAACCGGTTATTCAATACGGTCCGTTCGTGATGAACACCAAGGAGGAGATCAACCAGGCCTTTGCCGACTACCACAAAACCCAGTTCGGTGGTTGGCCCTGGCCCAAACCCGACCAGGTTCACCCGCGTGAAACCAAACGTTTTGCTAAATATGCTGACGGTACATCAGAATTCAAAGATTCCTAGTTTCGTTTATTCGACCAACTGACCTGCATCTTTCTGTTTCTTACTCCATCTTTGAAAAAGGAATACCGTTTATGCGTGCTTTTTTCATTAGTTGTCTGTTGCTTTTTAGTGGCCTGAGTTATTCCCAAACCTGGGACTGGGCCAAGTCGCTTTGGGGCCGGACGCCGAATCATGTGATGGGCGTCGAAGCCGACAATAAAGGGAACATTTATGTTACCGGGCGTTTCCGGGATACCATGCACCTCACGGCCAACGATTCCCTCGTGGCCCCGACCACTTCCACCGGATATTTTGATGCATTCGTAGCCAAATACAACGACCAGGGTACCCTGATCTGGGCCCGGCGTTTTGGCGGCAACCGGGATGATGCCGGCTACAACATTACCTGCGATACAGCCGGTTATGTATACCTGGCCTGTTATACACGAAGCACAACAGCCATTACCTACGATAACTTCAGCTATACAGGTACCGGAAATGATAAGACCTTTATCCTCAAAATTGCCCCCAACGGAAACCTTGTCTGGGGCCGGGCGGTCACAGCAGGAACATCCAACGCCTATCCTGTAGGTATCGCAGTGAGCCGTAATGGTCATCTTGTTGTATCCGGGTCGTATTCTTTCCTTGACATGACCGTTGATAGCACCGTGCTCAAGTATGTAGGAAGCGAGGAAGTTTTTATAACGATGTTTTCTTCCACAAATGGTGCACTTAAATGGGCCAAAGCAGGAAATGGCCGTTACCTGCAATACGGATACAATGTGGCCGTCGACGATACGGGGAATGTGTACACCACAGGACTTTACAATGGAACAATTGTCTTTAGCACCACAGACAGCCTTATTAACGGAGTAAACGGGGGCAATTACCGAACCTTTCTCAGCAAACACGATTCCCTTGGCAACGTAAAATGGTTAAGCGCCTATTATGGACAGGGCGACCATATTGGCGATGGGATCGTCATAACAAAAAACAGTGAGATCTATATTACCGGATGGCATGGCAGCGGCACCCATACCCTGAACGACAGTGTATTTAGCACTTCCGGGAGTCGCCTGTACCTACAAAAAGTAAGTTCCTCAGGCGCCAGCCAATGGACCCGTCATTATCCTACCTCTTACCTTGGAAGAATAGACGGCATGGCCTGCGACAGCAATAGCAATGTTTACCTTGCCGGCTTTATTAGCGGCCTGATGATGTTCGACACCTTTCAGGTTCAGGGATCATCTTCCGGGTATGCGAACTTTATCGTGAAAGTTGGGGCGAACGGGCAAACCCATATGGCAGCAACAGGGGGCAGTAAGGTAATGGACAACGGGATCGATTACCTCAGCGTGGACAACAGCGGTTCAGCGTACATCGTCGGCTATTTCGGCCCGGCGGTAAACGACTCATCGACTTACGGCACGCATGTTCTGGTAAGCAGGGGAAATTATGACGGCCACATTGTCAAATTCGATCCTTCGGTACTTTGTGGAGCGGAAGCGGGCTTCACAAGTGCCGATACGGTTTGTTCAGGTGGCACGGTCACCTTCACCAATACCAGTACCGGCGCCATTTTCTATCAATGGAAACTTAACGACAGCCTGTTCAGCCAGGCGCAGCACCCTTCTTTTATTTTTTCCGGATCCGGCAGTTATACCGTAAAACTCCTGGCTTCAACAGGCCAGTGCAGTGATTCGGTAACGGCAATTATACAGGTTGATCCCGTATACACGCTGCCCTTCAATTATGTCCTTTGTCAGGGTGATAGTTTGCTGCTTGGCAATACGTACAGGAATTCGGCAGGAACGTATTATGACAGCCTGACGACACCGCGTGGCTGTGATAGTGTTCGTGTCTATGTCCTTACTGTTAATCCCGAATATACGTTTAACGTAAACCGGCAGATCTGTTCAGGGGATTCTGTTTTTCTGGGAGGGAAATACAGAAACAGCAACGGAACATATTATGACAGCCTGCATACTTTTCAGGGGTGTGACAGTATATACATTACAGCACTGAGCGTGGTAAATTCATTTATCCAGAATTCATCTCTCGAAATATGTTCCGGCGATAGTGTTTTCCTTGGCGGACAATACAGATCTGTGGCGGGCACCTATACCGACAGCCTGATCTCCGTTTCGGGTTGCGACAGCCTTATTCACACTTCACTGCTGGTGAACCAGCCTCAGCAGGTTATCAGCATGGCGACTATCTGTCAGGGCGACAGTTTGCTCGTTTTTGGCAGCTGGCTGAAACAGGCAGGTGTTTACGTGGGTAACCTGAAAACGGTAAAGGGTTGCGACAGTACGGTATTCTTCCGTCTCGATGTAGATCCATCCTATTACCTGCAAAGCCAGGAGGAGATCTGTGCAGGCGACAGCGTGGTGATATTCGGAACATACCGCAAGACAGCGGCTTTATATTCGGATAGTCTGAAGACTTCTTATGGATGTGACAGTATTCTGGTGGTCGATCTGATCGTAAACCCCCTGCCAAGCGTTAGTTTTACCGGACTGGATACATTTTACTGTACGCATCAGGCCGCGGTTACGTTAACCGGTTTGCCGACGGGAGGAGTCTTCTCCGGACCGGGTTTGTCGGGTAATACCTTCACACCGCCTGCCGCCGGAATCGGGATCCATACCCTCATTTATTCCTTTACCGACGCGAACAGTTGTCAGAATGAGGATTCGCAAATTACCCGGGTAGATGCCTGTGTGGGTATTACAGAAATAAATCGTCTGCAATTCACGCTATTTCCGAATCCTAACGGGGGCATTTTCATTTTGGAATCTTCTGAAAAAGAGCTGGAGATCACCGTAACGGATCTGAATGGGAAGGCTGTTTTCGTTGGAAATTTGCATGGGACGGAGTCTATACGTGAGTCCCTGGACCTAAGTTATTTGGCTCCGGGTATTTATCAGATCAAGGCAGTATCGGGTGAAAAGATTAGCATAGAGAAGCTGAGTATTTATTGACAGGATCTTAGGGTATCAACCTAAGAGAAACCCGAACATTAATATAAGGCAGAAACTTATAAGGATCCACGTATTCCTGCAGGGCCGGCTGTATTTCCGGTATGGGTTCTTCGGTAAAATTCACGACGACCTTTGGCTTGCCCATATAATAAACCCCCAGGTCAAAGCCGGCTCCTACCCTTTTCCTGGGAACGGTACTTCCCATCCCGACCCCGAGATAAGCACCGGCACGTTGCCAACGAATATCGGCATCAATAAACCCGACATCCTCGGGTCGGATCTCCTGGCCTTCATAATAGATGGTTTCGCCGAGATAACCCCTTATGGCAAGCTTATTTCCTGTAAAAACGGTGAAACCACCCGTTACTCTGAACAAACCGGAACCAAAGGGGAACACATCTCCCAAAAATTCTACGGCCCCTAATTGCAAGGAAGAACGCGTTTCTAACTTTACAGATTGTACATACACATCATACGGGTAGTCATTGTAGCGAAAATACCCCACTTTAAGGCGTGCCCCCACAAAACGATTTACCTGTATACCAGCGTCAACCCCGGGAATTATACCCAGGTTCAAAGCAATACCGAAAGAAGGAGCAGAAGGAAGAGCGGGATGTTGCTTAGAAGGCACCTGGGCTGAAGATGTGAAACCGATCAGGAAGAACAGGATAAAGGATAATGATTTCATAGTCTGGTTTTAGAAAAGGGTAACATTTCATGTACCAGTTCTCCTTTGATCAGACCATCCCAACCTCATCCTCTTCAGCCACAGTTTGGAACTGCTTTTTAAACAACCTGTTCCTCCTTCGGTCACTCATAGCGGTAACCGGCCAGATCAACACATAGGATACAGGGGCCAATACAATAAACCCTTCTCCCAGCATGGCCAAAGTGATCGGTGCCAGTCCTGTAGCCGCAATAAGGAAATTGGTTATCATCTGTGATTCCGTATGGAAGGATTCCTCATCGGTGAGGCCGAGTTCATCGCGCCTGCGCAGGGCATGGCGGTACATAAGCCCGAACAACAGATAGATGCCCATAAATCCTGCGTTATAGATATAATAGAGGTTTTGCGCCTGGTCGAGATCTGCTCCGGGGGTGTAAACAGACGGGAAGACGGAAAACAGAAATTTAAGCGGATATACAAAAAAGAGGCAGGTAAAGAGGAGACATCCGTTAAGTGCAACGGAAGTTCCATCATTCAATCCGTATCGTCTGAAATAGATATTCTGGCTATTCCAGATCATAAGGAGAATGGCAAAACAAATCGCAAAGGAGAAAAAATGGCTCATGCTTTCCATCAGTTTCTCATAGGTATCAGGCACCTCGAGGGCAACGATAAGCAAGGTGATGGAAAAGGCGAAAACGGCATCGCTAAAGGCCTCGAGTCGGGAGACATGTTCTCCCCGGCGACGAATGGGGTCAGGCTGCTGTTTCACTTCGCCGAATAATTTTTTGCGGAACATAGTTTAGGGGCTTGATCAAATATATGGAAAAGCATAACTCCGTTGATCCATTGCTCAAAAATGTGCGAGCTTTGCTCTTATTTCGGTCAACGTATATTCTTTGACCAGTTTGCCATTTTTAAATACTGTCTGGAGTTCACTGTTTCTTTCCTCCTCCCAGCTGACTTTATCGTAGAGAACGAATTTGTTATTCTCCTGCTTTACACAAAGCAGGCCTGTTGCAGATCTTTTTGTGCCATCATCGGTAACGGGATTTTTGAATATTTCCCTGCTTTCCCCTGCCAGCTCCACGTAGGTGGCTTTCATTGCAATTCCGAACGTGTCGCGGGTATTGTACTGGTAAGTGTAGCTGCCAATTCCAAAAACAGCCTGGCTGGCAAAACCCTTTGCCTTTAACCCTTCACATATAGCGGCTGCTCTTTCCAACGTAATACTGTCGCCATAAATAACGCCAATATGCGAATCAAGCAATTTGTATCCTTTTCCGGTGACAGTTCCACCAAAGATGTCCCATAATAATTCCACAACACCCTTTATTTCCGCTTCGCTACTTCCTTCGGGATTACCACAAATGATCTTAACCGGATCGCCACTATCTGGTCTTATGACCACTTTTCCATCGCGATTTACTACTATTTCTTTCAGGGTGGTTAAATACGTCGTACATACCTTCCATAGATCCCAGGTATCGGAAACGATCGATACAATTCCTGAAGGATAAACTTCTGTGATCAGTCTTTCAAATGTTTCCAGTTCCCCCTCTTCTGATCCGCTGCACATGACGCTATGCTCCGTTGCCGGAACACTTCCTCCGATAAGCTCGGTTTCGGCATTGGCGCCATAATACTGTTCCAGGGCATGTATAGCCGGAATGGTGTCGGTACCTGTGAAAGAAAGCAAATGCCCCATGCTGCTCAGGATCGCGCTCTCAAATGAGCTCATTCCACGAAAACTGAAATCGTGTCCCTGCCATTGGATGAAATCCAGAGGCATGCCCGTTTGGTCGGCATAACCATTCAGCAATTTGCGGTATTCATAAGCTATCGTAGCACTGGTGCAGGGTTGCCATATAATTGCCGACAGTATTGTTTCCAGAAAATTGGTTAGCCAGTAAAACTCGGGCAGCGTATTTACAATAGTCAGGCACGGTACCCTCATCGGCACTCTGCTCCCTTCTGTCAAAGCTTTTATTTCAATGGGTAAATAACCAAGATCATGCAATTTATCTATGTGTTCATAGTTAGCAAGGTCCCCACCCATTGAAGTCACAATCCTGCGTTTGTAATCAGCCAGCACCGTTTCTTTGGGTTGGTTGAAGAAATTTTCATTAAAATATTCAATAAGGTATTCCTTAATAAAATACTGCAAGCCAAAGAATACCATTTCGTCAATATTCACAAAACGGCTCTTGCGTGGTGTCAGATTACTATATACCAATGTAGTATTGGCAGGATACTGAAAGACGTGTCCTATTTTGTAATAGTCGGTTAGCAGGAATGGATTTGTTTTCATTAGTGGGTTCTATTTGGAGTTAGAGGCTTAAACCGGCATGGTTGCCGGAATTATTTTCACGATGGGCGAGGAATATTCTTTTCGGTAACTATCTGATACAATTATTTCATCAAATTCCTCCTCGAGCATTTCAAATCCTTTTGAGAAAATCCCATGGGTCACAATTAAACTCAGGTGGGCAGGTTTTATTTGTCTTGCAATAGCCAAAAACGTAGCACCTCCGTCGCATAGATCATCAATAATGACACAGTTGCGGTTTGTGCATTTCTCAGGATCATTTACAAGCAGGGTGATGTGGCCATTACTTAAATCCCGGCTCTTTGAACAGTACACAACTTCTTTCAGGTTTTTATTCGTTGCGAGATAGTTGCCAACCTTTTTTGAGGCTCCGGCATCGGGACAAATTAAGACCGAATCTTCATGTATGTAAGCGTTTACCAGTTCCCTGTTCCCGATGTTAAGTGAATTTTTAATCAGGAGGGTTGAGGCATCCGAATGGATATCGAACAGGTACACCTTACTAAATTCCATACTGTTTATCAATCGCGCTACAACTTGAATATCGATACTGTCGCCTTTCTGCATCAGACGATCATATCTGGCTCCCATCAGATAAGGAAGGATAAGTACTTTCTTTCGGGCAAAAGCATTGTCGATTGCATTTGCACATTCCAGCAGTTGGATTAAAATGTTGGTGTCGGTAATTGAACAAATCACCTTCACATCTTCTCCTTCTTCGATATTCTCTATAGTTACATGGGGCTGACCATCCGGGAATATGAGCTTTTTGATATTCAGGCCGTTGTTAATGTCAATCGTCTTCATTTTGCTTATTTAATAAGCAAATATCTGTCGGGTATTCGGGAATTCCAAATTTTGCTTATTAAATAAGCAAAATAAATTTTATGCATTAACTAAAATCCTAATTATTAACAGAATACATAGTTCAAAAACCTACACTTCGAAATGAAAACCAGCTTTCAAAAGTTCGTCATACCGCTTTTGATTGAACCTGAACATTTTTCCGGGACGTCCTTTGCCGTCCTGTTTGGTGAGTTCACCGGTCTCTTCTAAGATTCCGAGGGACAGGATCTTTTTGCTGAAATTTCGTCGGTTAATGTCTCTTCCGAGTAAAGCAGTATAGAGTTTCTCCAGATCTGAGAAGGGAAATTTTTTATTGAGAAGTTCAAAGCCAATAGGTTCATAGCGCACCTTTGCCCTCAAACGATCAATGGCCAGGGATAAGATTTCGTGATGGTCAAAAGCGAGATTTGGTAAATTACGAATATTGAACCATCGGGCATTTTCCGCATCGGTACTTGCTTTCAGTTTTTTATATGCTTCGGTTTTTACCAGGCCAAAATAAGCAACGGAAATAACGCGGTTTCTGGGGTCTCGATCAGGATCACCGAACGTATAAAGTTGCTCAAGGTAGTTTACTTCAATTCCGGTCTCTTCCAGGAGTTCACGTTTCACCGCCTTTATCAGACTCTCTTTTTCAAGCACAAAGCCACCAGGAATCGCCCACTGGTTTTTATAGGGCTCATATTTCCTCTGAATGAGCAGAACGGATACACCGTCGTCTTTCGAATAGCCAAAGACGACAGCATCAACGGCAACCTTTATTGCAGAATTATTTTGCATAATACAGACGCAAAATTAATCCAAAAGTACCCAGGTATTCTTTTCTCCCCGGTATTAAATTAGCGTAACCCCGGTCAGGTCCGCCTCATAACTTTTGAGCACCGCATAGGTCAGTTTATCCATCTTCGCCCCTTCAAAATTGATGGTTTTAATGGCACGGAAATATTTATTGGTGAGTGCAAGGGAAGGAAGGAAAGAGACATTTTTAAGGGTTGCGTTCCTGAAGGTCGTGCCTTTGAGTGCTACTTTGCCAAACCTCACATTCGTAAAGGTTTGTCCGTCGAAATTTATTCCACTCAGGTCAGAGGACTTAAATTCCACTCCGGTGAAACTGCAGTCTTCAAAAATCACTTTAGTGAGGTCGGTAGCAGATACCCGCACATCGATCAGGTTGGACTCGATAAATTTCGCCCCGGTCAGGTCTGAAGCGCTGAAGACGGTCCGCACAAGAACGGTCCTGTGGAAATAACCGTCTTTAAAGTCACTGGCCTTCAGGCTGCAATCGGTGAGGTTGGTTCCATTAAAATCGGCTCCACTCACATCACTTCCAATAAAGGAGCTGCCCGTGAGGTCTGCACCGGAAAAGTCGGTTCCCTGGAGGGCACTTCCGTTAAATTTCCTTTTATGTGCCACAACTCCGGCAAAATCACTCCCGGGCAAATTGCTCCCGCTGAAGTTGTTCAGCAACTCCCTTTCAGACGAAGCGCCGTTTCCATCGCTTGCCTGGCTGGTCGTTTGGTCCATCGAAGGCCGGGATCCATCTGAAAAATAGTTCAGGTCAACGCCCAGGATTTCGGCGAGGCGGTTTAAGGTAAGGATATCGGGCATGGATTCTCCCCGCTCCCATTTTCCCACCGCCTGGGAACTGATAAACAGCTGTTGGGCAAGCTGTGCCTGGGAAATGCCTTTTTTCTTTCTCGCTTCAATAATGCGGTTACCGATCATTTTTGTACTTAACATAAGGGTGTTTTTTTATTTTGTTTTTGACCCTACAAAGGTATTGGGGCACTTTTCGGGAATCCGAAAATTACCCACTACTTCTGGTTGTAAGTACGCTACTTTTTCAGGAAAATAACAACTAATAGTAGTGGGGTTTGGTTAAGGGTTGACAAATTCATCCCCCAGGTTTTTCAGAAGGTCCGAATTTCGCATTCCAAACATCTATCGTAATACCAATAGAGAATTGCAGGCGGCTTATGATGTAATTTTTGAAAAAGTGGATTGATTCGTATTGCATATAATCCTGGCCAACACCGTAGCAGATTTCGTAATCAGCCATTACGTTACCTAAAATATATTCAAGACCAAGATTAACTCTGATTTCACGCGATTCTCGGAATGGAGTAAACTCATAGAACATTCCCATATTCATATACTTTCCAAATCCTGGTTTCCATGCAGGGTAAAGAAACTTATCCTGTTCATAAACATATACCCCGATGTTTCCCCTACTGGACCAACTCATACCGCTTGAAATGACCCCCTTAAACATGGAATAGGGATTCCTTGGCCAAGTCTTCCATAAAACTATACCGATCGCCATTTCAGACCAATCATGGAACCACATCTGGCCATATTCATTTGGACCACCTCTCAAAATCGCTGTTTCCAGTGTTTTTTGGTCTACCTCATGTTGGAAACCCGTATACGTAAACCCAATTCCCTTTCTATGTTCTTTATCTGTGTTCCATCCAATAATTCCACCAGTAGTTAATCCTTTAAACCTTGGTTCAGCGACATATTGAACAGGTGAATTGCGATATAATTGAATGCTGGGAAATCCGACGGGATTTATCATTACCATATCCGGTATCCATTTATTGGGTTTTTGACTATAGCCGTTCAGGGGATACAGAAGAAAAAGGTGCAAACTGAGGATAAAATATTTGGGCTTCATTTATCCTTTTTTTGTAGTTGTGGTGGGTGGTTTGTCAATTCGACCAAAACAGACAAGAATTCAACTTCCAAACCGAAGCTATCAATTTTCACTGAATAAATGAAATTCACGGCAACCTGCACTGCTTAAAGGGTCCTCATAAGGCCGCAGTTTGCATGGAATGGCCTCAATCTACAATCTTTTCATTCCTATGTGGTTTTGATTGATCGGGACAACTAATGTCTCTGCTCCGTCCGTCTTGTTTCGGCTCCGCTCAACATGACGGACCACAATATTGCTCCTTATCTCCCCATCCCCTTATCAGTCTACAGTGAAGCGAGAAGGCGAGTAAAAGGAAGCAATTCCACCAAGTACCGTAAAAACAAAAAAGACCTGAGAGTATGAATCCCAAGCCTTCTCTGCTTCACTGTAGCCCGTAGGGGAATCGAACCCCTCTTACCAGGATGAAAACCTGGCGTCCTAACCGATAGACGAACGGGCCATTTTTCCCTTTCGAGGGTGCAAATGTACGGCTCTTTTTTATTTCTGCAAATAGGGGGAAAAAAATAAATTAATTTCGCAGCCCAATGAATATTCGTCAGTTCCTCGACAACTACAAAGAACACCCGCGCATACAGGAACTGCATGCCGCCCTTGACGCCAACTCCAAAGCCCGCGTGCACCTGAGCGGGCTCAACGGATCGGCCGCGGCCATTCTAGCAGCCATCCTTTATGAATCATTGAACGAACCCATGCTCGTTCTGCTTAACGACGAAGAAGAAGCTTCCTATTTCCGCACCGACTTTGAAAACGTGAGCAACAGCCAGGTGTTGCTTTTTCCATCATCTTACAAAAAAGCCTTCCGCCAGGATAGCCTGGATACCGGCAATGTGCTCATGCGTGCTGAAGTGCTTGCCCGGTTGAGCGATCCCAACGAACTTCCCGTTATCGTCAGCTACCCGCAGGCTATCAGCGAACGGGTGATCGGACAAAAATCCCTCGAGAAAAACAGCTTCCGTATACGTGAAGGGGAAAATTTTGACCTCGACTTTATCATGGAACTCCTTGCCGAACACCATTTCGAACGGGTGGATTTTGTGTTCCAGGCGGGACAGTTCTCCATACGCGGAGGGATCATTGACGTATTCTCTTTCGGCAACGACCTGCCCTACCGCATCGAACTGGATGGCGACCGGGTAGAAAGTATCCGGGAATTTGACCCTGAAGACCAGCTTTCTGTTAAACGAATTAAAAGCGCCAGCATTATTCCCAATATCCAAAATGAGGGGATCGCCGAAGAACGGGTCTCCTTTTTCGACTACCTCCCCAAAACCACGCGGCTCTGGATCCGCGACAGCATCAATACCCTGGAAAGTATAGACCTGGGCATAGAAAAAGCACTGGCATTCCACTCCAACCTGACGGACAAAGCAGGACTTTCCGATCCGGACGTTCTTTTTGAAGACGGGAAATCCATAAAAAAACACCTTAAAAACTTTGGTGTGGTCGAATTCGGCACCCGCGCCGGACTCAAGCCCGATACAGAATGTGCTTTCCGCATCAAACCCCAGCCTTATTTCAATAAAAATTTCGAGCGTATCATAGGCGATATAAAAGCCCATAGCGAAAGGAATATCCAAACCCTCATTTTCTCCGAAACGAGCAAACAGATCGAGCGCCTCTATTCCATCTTCCAGGATATTGATAAGACCGTTGAATTCCAGCCGGTTTACAAGGGACTGAGTGAAGGGTTTATTGATGAAGAATTTGGCGTGGCCTGTTATACCGACCACCAGCTCTTCGACCGTTATTTCAAATACCGGAGCGGCACGCGTAACAAGGCTTCCAATGCACTGACCTTAAAAGAACTGAGTGAACTAAAACCCGGCGACTACGTGGTGCATATCGATCACGGTATCGGGCGTTTCGGCGGACTCGAAAAGCTTGAGGTGAACGGGGTAAAACAGGAGGCGGTGCGTTTGGTCTATAAAAACAATGACCTGCTGTACGTCCATATCAATTCCCTCCACAAAATTTCCAAATATGTGGGTAAGGAAGGAACAGAACCAACGCTGCACCGACTTGGTTCCGACAGCTGGGAGAAACTTAAAAAGAGCACCAAAAAGAAGGTCAAAGACATTGCCCGTGATCTTATCCGGCTTTATGCCATTCGAAAATCGCAACCGGGATTTGCCTTTTCGCCCGATAATTACCTGCAAACGGAACTGGAGGCTTCTTTTATTTATGAAGACACCCCCGACCAGTTCAAGGCTACCGAGGATGTTAAAAAGGACATGGAACAACCCCATCCGATGGATCGCCTGGTTTGTGGCGATGTGGGTTTTGGGAAAACCGAGGTGGCTATCCGCGCTGCCTTTAAAGCGGTATGCGACAGCAAGCAGGTAGCGGTTCTGGTTCCTACAACCATCCTCGCTCAACAACATTATAAAACCTTTAGCAGTCGTTTAAAGGATTTCCCCTGCACCATCGACTATGTGAACCGCTTCCGCTCGGCCAAAGAGCAAAAAGAGATCATGCAAAAACTGGCTGGCGGGAAAATTGATATCCTGATCGGCACCCATAAACTGGTGAGCAAACAAACCAAATTTAAAGACCTTGGCTTGCTCATTATTGATGAGGAGCAGAAGTTCGGAGTGGCCACCAAAGAAAAACTCAAGCAGTTTAAAATTAATGTGGATACCCTTACCCTAACCGCCACACCGATTCCGAGGACCCTGCATTTCAGTTTGATGGGCGCAAGGGACCTTTCGGTGATCAATACGCCACCACCCAACCGGCAGGCAGTTAAAACAGAGATCCATATTTTTAACCGTGAACTGATCAAAGAGGCCGTGGAACATGAACTGGACCGCGGCGGACAGGTATTTATGATCCACCATAGGGTAAAAGACATCAATGATATTGCCCACATGATCCGGGAAACGGTGCCCTACGCCCGGGTGGCGGTGGCCCATGGACAAATGGAAGGCGATAAGCTGGAGGATGTAATGATCAAGTTCGTAGAGGGAGAATATGATGTACTGGTAGCCACGACTATTATTGAATCCGGACTGGATATTCCCAACGCCAATACCATCATCATCAACAATGCCCATATGTTCGGCTTAAGCGACCTGCACCAGATGCGGGGACGGGTGGGACGCTCCAATAAAAAGGCCTATTGTTATTTACTCTCTCCTCCTTTAAGCACCCTCACGGGAGAAGCGCGAAAACGTCTGAACGCCATTGAACAATTCTCCGAACTGGGCAGTGGCTTTAACGTGGCCATGCGCGACCTGGACATACGCGGAGCCGGAAACCTGCTGGGCGGGGAACAGAGTGGTTTTATCGCTGAGATCGGTTTTGACATGTACCAAAAAATCCTGGACGAAGCCCTGCGTGAATTAAAACGCGACGAGTTTAGCGAGCTGTTTAAAGACGAAGAACCCGATTTTACCACCCAGGATTGTCAGGTGGAAAGTCACCGGGAACTGCTGATACCCGACAGTTATGTACGAAGCATACCGGAAAGACTGAGTCTGTACAGCGATCTGGCCAAGATCAAAAATACCGAGGAGCTGAATCAGTTTGGTTTTATGCTCAAAGACCGGTTCGGTCCATTACCCCAACCTGTCCTGGAACTGCTGGATGCGGTTCGTTTGAAATGGAGTGCAAGAGAACTGGGATTTGAAAAAGTGAGCCTCGAAAAAGACGCGATCAAGGCCTGGTTTCCATCCGACCAGGAAAGTGCCTATTACAGCAGTCCGTTTTTCGGAAACCTGTTAAAATACATCACCGGAAACCCTTCATTATGCCGCATGAAACAAACGCCAAAAAGTTTAACGGTTACTTTTCAGGGTGTTCGAAATATTGCGGCAGGCATTTCGTTGTTTGAGGAGATCGCGCAATTTGCCCGAGCCAATCAATAAGTAGATATTTGTAGCATGTTCCGCAAGCTAATCCTGTCCCTGCTGCTGTTTTCCGGCCTGTTCGTGCATGGCCAGGCCACGCCGCGTTTTAGCAGGGAGATGCTCGACAATCCCAAAGCCAACGCTGCTGCGCTTGAGAAACTTTTTAAGATCCAGATCACCAAAAAGGTGGTTCCCGGCGGATTGAAAAATGTAGTCGCCCTGGAGAACGGCTATGCAAAATTCGATATTGCCAATGCCGAACCCTGGTACCAGGCCAAAGAAGGGGTAAAAGCACTCGAAGTATCCCTTGTTTTTAGTAAATATCCGGCTGATTTCAATTTCTGGCAAACGAACTATTATGAACTCCTGGCCAACCGCTTAAAAACGCTTTTTGATATCGACCCGGAGCTAAATGACATGGCGATCATTTACAACCTGGTACTGGAAACGGAATGCAAAACGGAAGATGAAGCAAAAAAACTGTTCCACGGCTTTCTCATCAAACACAGGAAGCTCACTGAAAAGGAGAAGAAAGAAAGGGAATTAAAGATCAAGGCCGAAATAGCTGCAGGTGCCCCGGTTGATTACAGTGGGGTAAAAAGCAGGGTGAACCGTTACATGAAAAACGCCGGAGGAATGCTCGACTCCAGTGTTTACAAGGCGTTTAACCGGAACAAACACTGGGACAATGCCCTGGTGGTGATCGACTGGACGAGCAGCATGTACCAGTATTCTGCCCAATGTATGGCCTGGCATCTTGATTATGTTGATAGCTCCGGACTTCGCTATTTTGCCTTTTTTAATGATGGAGATGCCAAGTGGGAATATGAAAAAAAACTTGGTGAAACCGGAGGGATCTATTTTGGAAGCTCCGATAACATGAGCAAGGTGGTGCGGGTTTTTAATATGGCCATGCGCAAGGGACTTGGTGGTGAAATGCCCGAAAATGATGTGGAAGCCATCACCAAATCCATGGAATATTATACTGATTTCAAGGACCTTATTTTGGTAGCCGATAATTCGGTGATCCGTGATTTTGACCTCTGGGACCAGATCAAACATCCGGTTCGGGTGATCCTCGCTGATGCTGACTGGACCGTGAATCCCCAATATATCAACCTGGCCTACCTTACCGGAGGTTCCTTTCATACCGGAGTTGGTGATTGGGATTTTAGCAACGGGAGAGCCGATACCCTGTTGACCATTTCGGGAATGGAATTCGTGTTGGACAAAGAATTAAATCTGTACGTATGCAAGGATAAGGAGCGGTGCCGGTATATGGACCAGGAGCTTGCTGCACGCGAAAAAAAGAACCTGGAAGAACTAAAAAACAAACCCATCTACCGCACCATGCACAAAGACAATATGGGCAGCGGAGGCTTTAAGGGCTGGTGGCGCAGGTTGTGGGGAAAGTCATAAAGGGGTTCGAATCCGTATTCCTCGTTATTTTATATTTATTAAAATCTGCCCATATTTGTAGTTAACCCTATTAACCTGCAATCATGAAAAAAATCGTAAAATTATTGACTATACCCGTAATGGTATTGTCACTTTTTGCTTTCGCTTCGTGCGAAAAACTTATTGACGACGCCTCTGAAACCGGTGAATCCGGCGAGGACTATGCCCATGACCAGACTGCCATTTCTGCCCTCGTGGATATGGTCCAGGATGTCGGCGAAACTCAGGGATTCATGATGAAAAACGGGAACAGCATTATTCCCGCATCTGTTCCGATCAATTATATCGACACCATTTATACTGACGGGGATGGCATCGAGGTAGAAGTGGATTTTCCCTCACCAGGTGTTCTCTGTAATGATGGCTGGACCAGGCAGGGGAAAGTGTCTATCCGGACAAATGAAAAACGGTATTCAGAGACCGGAGCAAATATCGTCCTCCAAATTCCATCAGGCATGCTTACCATGACCAAAGAAGGTGAAACGTTCAGTTTCACCATGATGAGTACCGATCATATCACCGTAACCAGGACTGGCGTAAATGCTATTAAAGTCGACTATATTTTCAAGCTGGAAGCATCCTACCCTGATGGGCAAGGAGGGGAGGTCACAGCATCTTCATTTCCAAGCGGATCTTTTACGGCGACCCAAACTGCCGGAACAGATGTTCCCGGAACTGCAGATGACGAATATACCATTCAGGGGACCTCATCTGGAACCAATCACAATGGAACCAATTATACGGTAACCATAACAGAAGACCTGGTGAGAAAAGTCGATCCTGCTTGCTCCAAAACCTTTATCAAGGGAAAATTAGAATTAAAAAATGAAGGTTCAAGCACTTCTCTTAAACTGGAATTCGGAGATGGAACCTGTGATAACGACATTGTCATCGTTCTTCCCGGTAATATCAAACAAAGCTATACCGTAAAATAGAAAAAACGCAATACGTAGGAAAGCCCGGCCTCTGTAGTCGGGCTTTTTTATTCTAAAAAGGCCTTCACCCGGCGCAAGGTTTCTTTAAGCGGAGTAAACTGCAATCCCAGCATTTCCTGAGCCTTGTTTGAAGAATAAGTAAAATGATGGGTTCCGGTTTTCGCCGTTTCTTTGGTCAGTAACGGCTCTTTGCCCGTAATAAAACTAACAACCGCCACCAAACGCCAGGCCAGTTCTCCCATCCAGGGCTTAACCCTTATGAAGGGTGGTTTCTGTCCGAAATATTCCGCCGCCTGGGAAATAAAATCTTTCGGAGAAAGGTTTTCTCCTACCAGGAGGATACGCTCTCCATCAATTTTTTTATCATAAAGTCGGATCATGGCCTCTGCCACATCCAGCACATCCACATAACCGTTTTGCCCGTCAGTATAATAGGGCATTCCGTTCATGACCTTTTTCAAAAGCCGGCAGCTTCCCTTGTTCCAGTCGCCTTCTCCCAGGATCACTCCCGGATTGACCATAGAGGCCTTTAATCCTTCTTCCCTTCCTCTCCATACTTCCCGTTCCGCCAGATTTTTGCTGATGGCGTATTGCGAATTGAGGTCAGATTCGATCCATTCGTTCTCTTCGGTGATCACCGGATGTTTTTCATCGCGACCTATTGCCGCTATAGAACTCGCATGGATAAACCAGGGAACCCCGGCCGCAAGGGCCACATTCACGACATTGGCCGTACCTTCTACATTGGTATAATAGAGCTCATTCCGGCGTTTCGGCCAAAAACTCACCACGGCAGCAAGGTGGAATACGGCCTCCATGCCTTCCATGGCATCCAATAATTTGTCGTAGTCGTGAATTTCAGCCTCTATCCATTCGACCCTATCGGCATATTTTTTCCATTCCTCTCCGAAGCGGTATTTGAAGATCGATTCAAACTCGCCTAGGGTGCTGTTTTCCCTTCTGCAAGCCCGCACAACATAGCCTTTTTGAAGCAGGCTTGCACAGGTATGCGCGCCTAAAAATCCAGTTGCACCGGTCAGAAGTATCATGGGTCGGCAAATTAGGCAATTCAATAGTAAGCGAAAAACGATAATTTTGGCCATGCTTGAGTCCTTCTTACACCCTCTCAACCCCGACACCCTGTTTTCATCCGACCAGCTTCCCGGAAGTTTGGCGAATCATATTTCCATCCATACCAAACAATTTCCGGATCTCAGCGGAATGAAGGTGGCCCTCTTCGGGGTCAATGACCAGCGTCTCGACGGACTTAATATTGGCGCTTCCCAGGGAGCAGATGCCTGCCGCAGGGAGTTTTACCGGCTGATGAAACCCAAAACCTGGCTGAACGTAGTCGACCTTGGTAATGTGGATGCAGGCGACACCCTGGAGGATACACTTTTTGCCGTACAAACAGTTTTACACGAACTGAGTGCGCTCAATATTTGTGCTGTTGTTTTGGGAGGAGATGAAAAACTTGCCAGCCTGCAATACCATGCGCTAAAAAACCGCAGTGCCTCAATTGAATTGGTTTATTGCGGCCGGCAGATCAACCTGCGCGAAGGAAGCTGGATGAATAAGATCGTTTTGGACGAAAGCAGTTTCCTCTTTAACCTCACCACCCTTGCCTACCAAACCTACCTTACCGAACAAGAATCGCTTGATGCCATGGAACGCCTGTTTTTTGACCCCGTTCGTCTTGGCACCTTACGCAACAGGATAGGGCTCGCTGAACCCTGTCTTCGCAGTGCACACCTGGCTGTTTTTGATTGCGGAGCTATTCGGGCAAGTGAATTCCCCGCTACCTTCGATGCCTCGCCAAACGGATTGTTGAATGAAGAAGCCTGTCAGCTGGCCCGTTACGCAGGCATGTCTGACCATTGTTCAAGTGTGGGTTTTTATAATTATAGTCCTTCCTTCGATAAACAAGGGGTTAGTGCCCGACAAGTGGCCCAGATGCTCTGGCATTTTCTGGAAGGATTTCCGCTCCGGCGCAATGAAGACCCGCAGGAAAAGCCGGACCAGTTTTTAAAATACCGCATGGCTTTAAAAAACAGCCATGAACTTATCTTCTATAAAAGCCAGGCCAGCGACAGGTGGTGGATGGAGATCCCGCATCCAAAAAGCGGCAAGATGAACACCCGGCCCTATATTATACCCTGTGATTATGAAGATTACCTGATGGCGGCCAGCGAAGAATTGCCCGACCGCTGGTGGCGGTTCTACCAAAAATACAGCCTTTAACGGCGCAGTTTTTCCTTCATGGATCGAATAAACTTCTCCGCTACTCCCGGCTCATGTTCCCGGGTGCTAAAATCGGGGTAGCGTTCAAGCAGGCGTTTATTCATCCATATATTGGCATAAACCCCGTAGGATTCAAAAACCCGGGGAACGAAATCTTTACGCAGTTTTTCACGCATTTCGGGGGTGAACTCACAGTTGAGGTTGCTCTCTATAATCCATTCTAAATCAACAAATTCACGCTCATAAAGATCTTCATAACGGATATTCCTCGTTTCTGCCAAATAGGTAAATCCTGATGGGTTGTTTAAAGGGGCAAAAGAATGGACGACAGTTCCTTCGGGAAGTACTTCGATCATGTCTTTTTCTATATCTCTGTACGAAAGAAAAACAAGATTTTGGTCGCCCATACATTTACCCGGATAGTACCAAAGATTACCGCTGAGCAGAAACAAAAAGGCCATCGACAGCCAGGCAGACTGCTTAACCCGCGACTTATTCTGTAGCCAGCGAATAAAAAGGGGAACCAGAAGTAAATAAACGGGAAAGATGTACCGGTGATTGGGCGGGTAAGGAAAAATGACGGGTATAACCAGACAAAGAATAAGGAAGACAGCCAAAAAAAGACGGTCAAGATCACTAAGACGACCCTTTAAAAGGATCCTCAAAAAGGCGAAGAACACTGGGATGAACAATATAAAATAACCCAGATCCAATAATCGCCAGGTGCCTATACCGTAATTATATAAAACCGTGCTAAAGCCCGGTACGGCACGTTGCCCGAAGTTAGGGGTGATCAGCGCCCAGCCAAATTCCTGATAGTGAAACCAGGCCCACAGTGCGAAGGAAGTTAAAGGGATCAAATACAGAGGGAACCTCCGCCACCAGGCTTGTTTCAATGGCCAGGAGCGGAAAATATCGTAGAGACCAAGTGCCGCCAGGAGAAGCATCCCTTGCAAATGCAGGAGGGAAAGCGCGATCATGCTCAAAACCCATAAAAGGGTGTTGCCCTTTTTGAGGAACCTGACGGAAGCAAAAAAAGCCAAAGTCAAAGGCAGGGCCAGGGAAATTTCCATAGCCTGCGACACCAAAAGCGGGGATACCAGAAAAAGGGCAAAAGCACCGAGCTGCCATTTTTCATCATACAACAAAACATATTGACGCATCAGACTAAGCAGGGCGGCAACTCCCAAGGCTATTAACGCATGAGCTACCCATAAGGATTTTCCAAATAGGGTCCAGCAAAAGGCGATGATCCAGGGGAATAAAGTTGGATGACCGGGATCGGCATCCGGGTAATTCCAGGGGCGGTGGAGTCCTTCTTCATAGATCCGCACTGCTGCCTTGGAAACACTGGCAATGCTGTCGCCCCAGAAAGGCAGGGACATGGAAAGGAGGAAATAAAACAGGGCGATCCCCCAGGGCATCCATAAAAGTAGTCGCTTTACATTCAATGCGCCGGCACTTTTAGGTAACGCCTGAGCCAGGTTTCGTTCAGCGGTTTTTCCCAGGTTCTCAATTCCTGAAGTTCGCTTATTGAGGTATCGATGATGGAAGTATTTGCATGTATCGTCCCGGAGTCAAGGAGGCCCGGAATGGTTTTAAAATCCACCCATTCCCAAACTCCATTAAGATCTATAGCCACCAGGTTGCGCACAAAAAAGTCGCAGTTCAGTTCTTTTCCCATTTCACGAAGAAAACGGGAGGAAGCATCAATCGAACAGCCGCTTGCTCCCGCCTGGGTCTCGTCAACATAAAGGACAAGTAGCCGGTCATGGAAAATTTGTCCGCCCGCCAACAGCTTCTGATCATGGGCAGTCCAGGAACGACAGAACTGATCCAGTTTTCCTTTTAAAAGGTCCACCTCGTCAGGCATAAGCTTTCGGGAAACGGTATAAACCCAAACCCGTGATCGGGGATGAAAAGTGTGTTCCTCCATGAATTCAAAGATAAGGTTTCATCTAAAGTATTCACCCCATTCGTGGAATGTTTACTAACTTTGATAGATACTACCCAACTTATGTTGAAAATATGGAAGTCATGGATGATCTTAACGCTCCTGATCGCGTTAGCTCCCGCCAATCAAGCGGTTGCCAGCGATATTATGGGTGCCGACATGACTTACCGTTGTTTGGGAAATGACAGCTTCGAGTTTACGACCATCGTTTATAAAGATTGCAACGCGAACTGGACGATACCGGCCAATACCTATAACCTCTTTGTGTCTGCCATTGGCTGTTCTTATACCCAACAAACCATTTCCCCTCAGTTGGTAACTTGTGTGGACATTACCCCGGTATGCGACGGATATTGTACGAAATGCAATTCCTCCTGTAATTCAAATACCTCAAATAGTTCCTGTTCATTTCCTTATGGAATTGAAAAGTTAACCTTTAAGGCCATCGTTTATTTAGGGAATACGAGCTGTTGCAATTTCCATATCGGTTATATCGGTAACTCTACCCGCAATACCGCCACCACAACCTGCTGCAATACCGATCTTTTTTATACCTATGTGGAGCTCGATCGCTGTGTTACCCCCTGCAATTCCAGTCCGATCTTTACCAACGACCCGGTAGGGATCATCTGTGCCGGACAGGATTTTGCCTTTAATAATGGTGCCTTAGATAGTTTAGATGGCGACAGCCTTTCCTTTGAACTGGCTCCTGCCATGCGTTCAAAAACGAATCAGGCTACCTATTACGGAAATTTCAGTTATACCAAACCCCTCACCTTTTTAGGCTTTCCGAATGCCAATGGAACCCATCCGTCCGGGTTTCATGTCGATCCGATCAGCGGCGACCTTACTTTCCGCCCCACCCAGGCGAACCAGATCGCTGTAATTGTTATCAAGGTAACCGAGTGGAGAAAGGTAGGCGGGGCCTTGGTCAAGGTCGGGGAAATGCGGCGCGACATGCAGTTTATCGTGATCAATTGTCCGAATAATGCTGTCCCCGAAATTGATCCACCCTATACCCGGAATGCCTGTGTCGGACAAAAAATTTGTGTCGATGTCATAACGGATGATCCAAATACCAACGATACAGTGCGTATCAGCTGGAATAAGGGCATAAAGGGAGCAACCTTTACCAACAATAACGGGGCTGTAAAACACGCGAAAGGAGAAGTATGCTGGACCCCGAAAGAATCGGATATCAGCAATATCCCTTATACCTTCACCATAGCGGCAAAGGATAATGCCTGCCCGGTTATCGGACAGAGTATTCGCTCATTCAGCATTTTT
This sequence comes from Bacteroidota bacterium, assembly GCA_036676705.1. Classification (GTDB taxonomy): domain Bacteria; phylum Bacteroidota; class Bacteroidia; order UBA8524; family UBA8524; genus UBA8524. The sequence continues at coordinate 5,113 of JAKFCJ010000064.1, read as the reverse complement.
GTCCGCGAAACCCCAAAAGCGACCATCTCCACTAAAGTATTGAATTGCGGAAAGGTGGCCTTGCACTACGTTCCCTATAAAACCTATCCCGGCTTTGTGGCGACGTGGTCGATCCGGGATGCAAACAATAAACTCGTATTCGGAAGTGCGAACAACATGGAATACGATACCGCCTTTTTACAGCCCGGAAAACATACCGTTACCTTGTTGTTTCGAACCGGAACCCCCTGTTTTGAGGTCGCATCGGATACCTTTACGGTAGGCGATTTTGTCCGGGTGGACATCCCTTCGGATACCTTTGTTTGTGCCGGTGGTTCTTTGCTTATTGAGGGCAGGACCTGGAATGGCAGCTCTCCCTATTCCTATTTATGGAACCAGTTAACCGACACAACACCATACGGGCCGATCGGTTACGATGAAGACGTATTGGTAGTTCCTGATACAAGCACCACCTATGTTATCCAGGTTGCAGATGCCTCCGGATGCAAAAACTGGGATACGATACGGGTCAATTATGCGCAGCCGCCTCCGGTTTCTTTGGGAGAAGACCTGCGGGTTTGTAAAGGCGACAATTCCCTGCTCGATGCCGGAAACGACTCGATGAATTTAAGCTATTATTGGGTCACCGGAGATACCGGCAGAACCTTGCTCGTTGATAAAAACTTCACCTATTGGGTGCGCGTTACGGATTCCCTGGGCTGTAAAAATTACGATACCCTTTTCCATCAGCTGGCCAGCATGCCCCTCACAGCAGGACCTGACCGACGTGCGTGCGAAGGAGACACCATCAAACTTAGCGCATCCGGAGCCGATTCCTATCGCTGGTATAACGAGAGCGGTTTTACGCTGAATCCTTTGCCCACTTCGATCGGAAGTGCCGACAGCCTGACCTATATCGTCACCCAAAACAAGGGTTTCATTCTTAGGGGCCTGAAGGCATTCGACACCCTGCAATGTGCCTACCTCGATACTGTTTTAGTGGCTATGGATCCGGCTCCCTATAATCAGTTGTCACCCTTAGGCCCGTATTGCCCCAATGATGCAGCGGTATCGCTGATCATGGCGGTTCAATTCCCTACGGCCTTTAATGGTGTATGGACCAGTTCTCCTGTTCCGGCTGCTGTGAATAATGGCATGTTCTATCCGGCACTTGCAGGCACGGGAAATCATGTTTTAACTTATGAGGTGAGCGATGCTTTAGGTTGCAAGGCGCGAAAAAACATAATCATCCAGGTGAAACAGGCGCCCACCCTTCAATTGCTTGATACCCAGATTGTGTGTGCAAATGAAAAGGAGCTCCTGCTGAATACTTACAAATTAGCCCCTTCCACTTATGCCGGCCTGAAGGTAGACTGGTATGAAGCCAACGGACAGCCTGCCATTACGGCAAATTTAGATAAGACCGATCCGCTCAATACAAAACTGCGTCTGAATACAAATGTGCCTGCAGGTACGTATAAGCTGGTTTTACGCCTGGAGTTCAATTCAAATGCCTGCGCGAATTTCGATACTGCAACCCTTATTGTAAAGCCTGTTCCATTAGCCGATGCGGGCGCGTTCTCCCCTGTTTGTTTTAATGACCCCATTATTGACCTGAACACGGCCAGCGGGGCCAGCCCGGGTGGTGGAACCTGGACTTCTTCCGGTATCATCCAGCCCCCTGCAAGCTTTTTACCGGCTTCTGTTGGTCAGGATAAGGAATATACAGGCTCCGAGGTCTGGTTTTATTATACCCGTTCCTTAAATACCTGCAGCAGCACCGACTCGGCTCTACTCACGGTTCAGCCAATTCCGCAACTCAGTTTCCCTGTCGATTCTTTTTGTATGGATGCAGGAATGCTGGATCTGAGTAACCTGGTAAGCCCCGTTGGTACCGGTAGCAGTTGGACAGGCACGGGTATCAATGGTTCCTTTATGGATATGGCGGTGGCCGGAAAAGGCTGGCATGGTATCGTTTATGATTTTCAGGCAAGCAATGGATGTAAAAATTCGATACAGGGGCAGATCTATTTAGAAATCCCACCTGAGCTCAGCACTACCATACCGGATGATGTTTGCGAAGGCGAAAAGCTTGCCCTCCATTCGACATTTAATGAAGCCGCCGGTGTTCGCTGGACAAGTTCAGGTGACGGGGTTTTTGATGGAGGAGCTTCTTTTAGCGACCTGGCTGTTAGTTCTTATGCCCCGGGAGCGTCTGATCTGAGCACGGGAAATGTAACGATACATGTTATCACGCGCCAGGGATCTGTTTGTCCGGAAAAACAGATCACCAAACAAGTCAGGGTGATCACCCTGCCGCTACCTATAATTATTGCAGAACCCTTGTCGGCTGGTTGTGAGCCCCTGGATGTGATTTTCCGGGCGCAAGGCACCATTCCTGCCAACAGCCGTTACACCTGGAATTATGGCGAAGGCCAGGATACTACAGGGATCGACCTGCTTATGGGATTAAATCATACCTATGAGCAACATGGCTCCTATCCGGTAAGTCTGCGTATACTCACCGATATCAGCGAAGGAGCCTGTTACGCCGAAGCGGAAACTGTAACGATCGAAGTATTTCCCAAGCCGGTGGCTATACCTGATGCTGATAAATGGGTGACCACGGTCAATTTTCCCGGTGTTCAGTTTAGAGACCGTTCTACTGTTGAAGGCGATGGCGTTATCAATTTTTGGGAATGGCAGTTTGGTGACCCGAATAATGGAAGTTCAAACGCCGTTGATCCCTATTATGAATACCCCATTTTATCCGATAACGACTCCATTTCTTACCGGGTCCATCTCCTTGTTCGGACCATGGATGACTGTTGGGATACTGCCAGCAGGGTGCTTTTGATCATTCCAGAATTGAGTGTGTTTATTCCCAATGCCTTTACCCCGAACGGACAGGACATCCCAATTAATGAACAGTTCGTTGTGGTTGCCGGCAATTACAAAAGCATTCGTATTCGCGTTTTCAACCGCTGGGGGCAGGAAGTTTTTTATTCGGAAGATGCCAATCTCAGCTGGGATGGAAAATACAAAGGAGTGCCGGTTCAGCAGGACGTTTATTTGTACCTTGTAGAGGTAGTGAGTATCTACGACAAAGTTTACAGGTATTCCGGCACGGTCACCGTATTACCTTAAAGGTCTTTAGCCTGTGCGATAAGTTCGGCTATATCAAATACCTGGACATCGCCTTCTCTCTCCTGGTGTTTAACGCCGTCGCTCATCATGGTCATGCAGAAGGGACAAGCAGAAGCAACGATTTTTGCACCTGTTTCCAGTGCCTCTTCCGTACGTTCCACGTTGATCTCTTTATTCCCTTTTTCCGCCTCTTTGAACATTTGTGCTCCCCCGGCACCACAACAGAGGCCGTTGGTTTTGCACCGTTTCATTTCCACCAGTTCGGCATCCAGTTTTTCAATGAGTTCACGTGGCGCTTCATATACACCATTGGCGCGACCGAGGTAGCAGGAATCATGGTAGGTGATCTTTTTTCCTTTAAAGGCACCCCCTTCGATAGAAAGTCGTCCCGCATCCAGAAGATCATTTAAAAATTGGGTATGATGGACAACTTCATAAGTTCCACCTAATTCCGGGTATTCGTTTTTCAGGGTATTGAAACAATGCGGACAAGCCGTTACAATCTTACTGACCTGATAGGCATTGAGGGTGGCAATATTGGCCATGGCCTGCATTTGAAAAAGGAACTCATTCCCCGCTCTTTTTGCCGGGTCGCCGGTGCAGGATTCTTCGGTTCCCAATATCGCAAATTTCACCTCCGCTGCATTCAGAAGCTTTACGAATGCGCGGGTAATTTTTTGAGCCCGTTCATCAAAACTTCCGGCGCATCCTACCCAAAAAAGTACTTCGGGTTGTTCGCCATTGGCGGCCATTTCGGCCATTGTGGGGATCTGCATTTGCATGATTAAAGGTTAATTCGTGTGCAAATTAGCCTTTGACAGGCACTAAACAAAAAAACCGGCACAAGGCCGGTTTTTGAGCGTATATCGGTTGCTACTTTTTACAGTTTTGTATTCCTGTAAAATCCGGGAACCCATCCTTGTTGGATCGCATACTTGAGCAAGCCAACTACGGAATTCGAGTTTGTTTTGATCAGCAGGTTTTTGCGGTGTGTTTCTACGGTACGCACACTGATCTCCAATAAGCGCGCAATTTCGTTTGAAGTATACTCCTGGGAGATCAGTCTTAAGATCTCTTCTTCCCTGCGGGTGAGTGTTGGTTTCATAAAAATCTCTCCTTTCATCTTTGTAACTTTTAGAAAGAAACACCCGCCCTGAAGCCTAAGAAACTTGTTGTTTGACCTGCATTAATATGAACGCCCGCATGTACAAGTTTCCATCGTGCATTTACTCCAAGTCGAAGATAAGAAGCCCCTTCCTCAAAAGCACCATTATCCTTCGACCGTTTAGAAGTCCAAAGCGACAAATTGTAAAATAGTTCAGGTGCAACGACCACACCTTTTGGCTGCATCATATAACGAATACCAAATGGAACGGCAACATGTCCGAATAGCTTCTCTTCCGTCATCGTCAGGACTTTTCCCAGAAACAGTTTGCTTTCAAATCCATAACAGAACAGGATCGGTGTGGATTTGATCTGCCAGTTTCTCAAATAATCATAACCAATGCCCAGGGACACAGAATCGGGATTTGCAAAGTAGTACTGAAGGTGGTGCTCTTTTAGTTTTTTGCTTACAAAGGATATTTCACCACCCAGCGATTTCTGGTCCAGGGGTTTGTATCCCCAATTGATCACACTGACGTTAAAGGACTTAAGAATAAAATTGCCCTTTTCCACTTCACCATAGTTCCATGAAAATCCTCCATTCCCTCCATAATTGTATTTTTTCTTATTCGGTGCCGGAGTAGGTTTGTAGTTCGGGTTAGAGCCATATTGCACCTCTTTGTTGCAATCAGATCCCGAAGGCAAGCCCCCGTTTTTCGCGGCTTTTTGCAGGAGGTCAAGCATATTTCCTTTTTCAGCCACTTCAACCGGAACCACTTCTTCTTTTGGTTCTTTCTTCTTCTTTTTGTCGTCGTCGGTCACCACTTCTCCTCCTTCACGGTCCATCTGGAGTTTCAGGATCTTCACCTCCACCCGGCCGCCG
>JAKFCJ010000063.1:0-1997 GCA_036676705.1 Bacteroidota bacterium | reverse complement strand
GGCAGGATTGATTGTAAAATTTGCCGGCGCCGGTAAAGAGGCAGACCGGTCAGCAGCCTGCCCTCATACCACAGGATATCAAACACCACATAAGTGAGGGTAGCGCTTTTGGTATTACGCCAGTTCTGCAAAGCCCCGAAGTCGGCCGTCCCCTCTTTGTTCAAGGCGACGATCTCGCCGTCCAGCACGGCATTGATATTCCAGCTCCCGAGTAACTGATTAATTGGCTGAAACTGGTCGAAAGGCAGGTTATTTCTCGACATTAAACCGGCCTTGCCATTTTCCATACTTGCTACGGCACGGTAGCCATCCCATTTGATCTCGTAGATCCATCCGGGATCGTCAAAGGGCTCATCTACCAGCGTAGCCTTCATGGGTTTGATACCGGCAGGGATCTTTAAAACCGGAGCATCATCTAGCAGGCTTTCCAGGCTGGCAGCAGGAACAGCCATTTCTGCCTTCGCGCTTTCCGCATTTTCAACCTGTTTTCCGGATGTTTCCACCTTCATTGCCCGCCGCTTAGCTTCCGGCACATTCTTATCTGCAAGTTCTATCCACACCGGAGCGTGGTCACTGGCACCCTTCCAGCCCCGGACATGCTTGTCAACACCGGCAGCTGCCAGCCTGTTGGCGATCTTTTTATTTAACAGGAAATGGTCGAGCCTCAACCCTGCATTTCTGCCGTACGCGTCGCGCAGATAATCCCAAAAGGTATAAATGCGTTCATTGGGATAAAGGATACGGATAGCATCCGTCCAGCCCTGGTCGACGAGATCTTTATAGGCCCTGCGGATTTCAGGCCGGAACAGGGCATTATTAACATATTTTTCCGGTTTGTAGGTGTCGATCTCCGTTGGCATGACATTATAATCGCCAATGAGTATCACCGGCAGATCCCGGTCCACGAGATTTTTGGCATGTATAGCCAGGCGCTCGAACCAGCGAAGCTTATAATCAAACTTTGGTCCGGGCCAGGGATTGCCATTCGGAAGATAGATACAAGCGATGACAATCCCCGCTACAAACGCTTCCATATAGCGGCTGTGGGTGTATTCGGTATCCTCGCCCGGCAGGTCTGTTCGCAACTCCCTGATCTCGGTTTTGGCGAGAATGGCAACGCCGTTCCAACTCTTTTGCCCGTGCCAGATAGCATTATAGCCTGCGTCATTAAGAGCTTGTACCGGGAAATTCTTTGTTTCAGCTTTCAGTTCCTGGAGGCACACGATGTCGGGATCTGCTTCTTTTAGCCACCGCAACAAAATTTCCAGGCGGCCATTAATACCATTTATATTGTAGGTAGCGATCTTCATTAAAGGCGCTTAAGAAATATTTTGATGCCAGAATCCGGGCTTTAGATTCCTCCAATTTTGCCATTTGCCGAAAAAGCCCCTTCGGGCCTTACTTCTGTTTATCCTTTAAATATTTTTCGAGCACTTTTCGGTCGTTGGAGCCGGTGGCGCGTATTGCGCCCGTAACCGCCTGACTACTGACACCCATTTTGTCTTTGAAATACTGAATTTCGTAATTCTCGCTTCCGCTTACTTTTCCACGGTCCTGGCCGCCTTTCTTTTCTTTATTGTCTGACATAGCTATATAATTTTTTGGAAATTTCCTGAATAACAAGAGCAAGGCCAGTTGGTTTTTGCTACAAATTATTGTTGCCGGTTCGCAGGCCTTAAGAGCGATGATTAATAGCTACATTTTTTTTAATGAAATCTGCTTCAGTCCCAAAACAAATTCAGTCCCTGCCAAACTCCGGATACTGTTTAATTGTTCCTAAATAAATCGGAATGTTAATTTAGATTCGACGGCACAGATGCTCCGTCGGGTTTTAGCACTTTTTCAATTATGCCCTGGTACAATGGAGATTACCCGCCATCATATAAAAACCAACCCGCAAAGCTTAGAGAGAAAGCGGTTGAGATAGCGAATGAAATGTTAAAGGAAGGTGTAGATGAAGGCATTGCAATTGCTACGGGACTGAAGCGGGCACGTGA
>JAKFCJ010000062.1:0-3646 GCA_036676705.1 Bacteroidota bacterium | reverse complement strand
GAAGCATGCTCAAACAGCACTCAGATATCGATGTTTTAATTGCCAAAAAGCTTTCCGGTGAGGATCTGGCAGAGGGTAAACCTTTGCTGGATTCCTGGATGGATGAAAATCCGGAGGAATGGTTAAAGGCAGAAAACAGCTGGTTCGCCGCCAAATCGGAATGGTTCGTAGAAGGAGAATCCTCCTTAAACCCCTTACCGGTTTATTTGCGCCCGAAATCAGCAAAACTCCCCGTATACAGATGGGTGGGTTTGGCCGCTTCCTTAACCCTTATTGCTATGATCTCATTCTTCCTTATCCGTGAAAATGAAGTTGAAACTTATGCCGTGCTTTCAGAAACTAAAACCCTGATCGGACAGCAAAAGGAAGTGGTATTGCCCGATGGTTCCAGGGTGCGGCTCAATTCATCCAGCAACCTGCGTTTCCCCGCAGAATTCGCGCCGAATCAGCGTGAAGTTTACCTCGAAGGAGAAGCTTATTTCGAAGTGGTGGCCGACAAAAAACGTCCGCTTATCATCCATGGAACCGAAGCCAATATCCGGGTCCTCGGAACTGCTTTCAATGTTCATGCCTACCCGGGCAAAGGGATGGAAGTGGCAGTTCGCAGCGGAAAAATCAATATGGTAAGCCACAGCGGAAGTGGAACCGACGTACTCATGGTACCCGCCGGGAAAAAAGGAGTGAGTTTTAAATCAGCGGGGGTGTGGCAGGTTGAACCGGCTACCGAAATGGATTTCGACTGGCTTGACGGCAAAATGCAATTCAATGAAAGTCCTCTGAGTGAGGTCGTTGAAGAACTCGAACGCAGCTTCGGTGTCGACATTGAACTGGCCGATGCCAATCTTGCGTCTTGCCGTATTTCTGCGACATTTAATCGAAACAGTATTGAAGAAGTGCTGGAGACCTTATCTTTGATCGTTGATTTCACTTACGAGCGCGAAGGCGATCGTATCGTGATCAGCGGCAAAGGCTGCTAACGCAGAAAGGTTTCATGCTAAAATATCTGTTAACAACGCTATGTTGTTTGGCCCTCTTCGGGTCAGAAGAAATTTTCGGTCAGGCTCTTGAAACACGGGTGAATGTCATCGCGAAGAATCTTACTATTAAGGAAATCCTACAACAGATCGAAGCCTCCACATCCGTTCGTTTCTCCTATTCGGATGATGTCGTCCCGGTTGAAAAACGCATCAACCTCAACCTGAAAAATGTTCCGCTCAAACAGGCGTTGAATCAGATCTTCGCCAATACCTTCATCGATTTCCGCGAGAACCAGGATCAGATCCTCCTCTTTCGCAAAAAACTGAACTTAAATAAGGAGATAACCTATACCATCAGCGGGTTTATCCGGGAAGCCCAAAGCGGGGAGCCGCTCATGGGGGTGAATATCGCCCGGAAGGGTACCTGGGAAGGAACCAGCACCAACGCCTACGGGTATTATTCCCTCTCTTCGCATTCCGACACCTTTCACCTGCAGATCTCCTATATCGGATTCAAAACCATCGAACAATTTATCCTGCTCGACCAAAATATAGAGTTGAATGTGTTGATGGAAGACAATTCGAGCCTGGGAGAAGTTGTCATCGGGGCATCAAAAACCTCCACTCCGGAAGAAATAACCGCGATCAGTAAGATCGAGATCCCCATTCCCCAAATTGAGGATATTCCGGCCCTCTTTGGCGAAAAGGATGTCTTTAAAGCCATCAAACTGTTGCCCGGAGTACAGTCGGGAAATGAAGGACAATCCGGATTTTATGTCCGTGGCGGCGGACCGGACCAGAACCTCATCATTTTGGATGATGCCACCGTGTATAACGCCTTCCACCTTTTTGGATTTTTTTCCCTTTTCAACGGCGATGCCCTGCGTTCGGTTGAACTGACAAAGGGCGGTTTTCCGGCACGTTACGGAGGCCGTCTGTCATCGGTTCTCGACGTGCATATGAAAGATGGGAACAAGGAAGAATTTCACGGGTCAGGCGGGATCGGGATCATCTCATCCCGCATCACCCTGGAAGGCCCCATCAAAAAAAATGTGAGCTCATTTTTGATCTCAGGCCGCCGTACTTACCTCGATATGGTCATCCGACCCTTTTTCAGCGATGAAACAACGGCCACCTTCTATTTTTATGATATTACTGCCAAGGCCGATTGGGTATTCAGCGATAAGGACAAACTTTTTTTGAGCTTTTACCATGGCCGCGACCGCTATATGTTGGGTGAAGGAAGCAAACAATACGGCGTTAACGGAGGTACCAATTGGGAAAATTTAACCTCTACCCTCCGTTGGAACCATGTTATCAATTCCAGGCTATTTTCCAATACATCGCTGGTTCTAAGTAACTACAAACTGCGTGTGGAGGCCGGCGGATTCTATGATTACAAAGAATACCTGCTTAAACTTTATTCGGGCATCACCGATCTGAGCCTGAAAAGCGATTTCGACTACAACCACTCAGCCAAAAGAAAAATGCGCTTCGGGGCTATTTCAACTTTCCACTATTTTGTGCCTCAGGGCTATTACGAACTCAATGAGGTAAATGGCCGGGAATTGCAGGGCGAAGAACATTATGCATCCCAGGAAAGCGCGGTTTATATTGAAGATGAATACCAGTTCACCTCCAAATTCAGTTCAGGTTCGGGATTACGTGTCACCCATTTTATGGCAAGCGGGAAGTCGTATTTTCGGGCAGAACCACGGATTTTACTGCGTTATGAGCCGAACAAAAAGAATGCCTTCAAAGTGAGTTATACGCTTATGAACCAATTCGTTCATCTGCTGTCGACCACCGGTGTAGGATTGCCAACCGACCTTTGGGTGCCCAGTACAAGGAATGTAGCTCCCCAACAGGGTCACCAGTTCGCCGGGGGATACGGACGTTCCTTAAAAAAGATAAAATCCTTTCTCACAGTTGAGGCCTATTACAAAAAGTCGGAGGGGGTTATCGGCTATAAAGAAGGGGCCACTTTTGTGGAAGTAAGCGTCAATAACGAGCCCGTTAAGGTAAACTGGGAACAGAACATTACCCAGGGGCAGAGCTGGAGTTACGGACTTGAAGTACTGCTCCAGAAAAAAGTCGGGAAACTTACGGGTTGGATCGGGTATACCCTGTCTTGGACCTGGCTCCAGTTTGATGAACTTAACCGGGGGGAAAAATTCTACGCACGGTACGACCGGCGTCACGACCTTTCGCTGGTAGCTACTTACCATATTTCTGATCGCCTTACCCTTTCCGGAACCTGGGTTTATGGAACCGGAAATGCCATCACCCTCCCCGAATCCCGGTTTTATGCGGTAACCCATGACCCGAATTCGAGCGGATTTAACTCCGGTATCAATGGCCTGATTGTATCCGAATACGGACTGAAAAACCAGTACAGGATGAGCCCTTACCACCGGCTGGACCTGGGTATTCAATACCATACCAAACGAAAATACTGGGAGGGAACCTGGGAGTTCAGTGTTTACAATGCCTACAACCGTAAGAATCCTTATTTTTATTATGGTAGCAGTTGGCCATATGTGTGACCAAGTGCTTGGAGATACTACAAACTTAATTGCCCAAAACTTAGATTTTGGTGGTCAAGAGTGAGTAGCAAAAGGGCATGTCATTAGGGATACCATCATTTATTTTTATTTATTTAATGAGTT
>JAKFCJ010000061.1:0-4533 GCA_036676705.1 Bacteroidota bacterium | reverse complement strand
GGTGAAGCAGAACTCCTGCGTCGTTCGCTTCACCGTGTGCGAAATAGCTAGGTAACTGCGGCAGCAGTGAAGCGAAACGGTGAAGCAGAACTCCTGCGTCGTTCGCTTCACCATGTACGATATAGTTAAGTCTCTGCGGCAGCAGTGAAGCGAAAAAGCCGCCTGAATCTTCTGAATTATCAGAATACTCAAAGCGGCTTTTTCTGCTTCACTGTGCCCGGGACCGGGGTCGAACCGGTACTGGGGTTAACCAACTGGTGTTTGAGACCAGCGCGTCTACCAATTCCGCCACCCGGGCTTAAGGGGCTGCAAACATACAAATTGTTCGCAATTGTCCCAATAAATTTTAAAATCACTACCGAAAGTTAATCGGTTTGTAACTTTTGAAGAAATGATTTAGGAATATCAGTAACGGAGCAGCCACTGGCACCTATTTCGCTTCATATTCGTACTATGAATCCGCATCTCTATTTTATCGCCCTGATTCCTGAGAAATCATTTTCAGATAAAATTCGTGTATTGCAGGAAGAACTGAAAGAAAAATTCGGCCTGAACTACGCCATGCGCATTCCTCCCCACATAACCTTACAGGCACCATTTGAATGCAGGGAAAGCGACCAGCTTAAATTAAACATGTGTATTGAAGGGATTAAAAAAGAGATCAATCCGATAACACTCACGACATCCGGTTTTGGTTCCTTCATCGAATCGGTGATCTATGTTGGATTACAGTCTTCTCCTGCCCTGATCAGAATGCAGCGCGAGATTGTAGACAAGTTGGAATCTACCGGTTGTCTGGCTCCTGCCCAACGTAATAACCAGTACCTGCCTCATATTACTCTTGCTCATCGCGACCTTGACAATCTTCGTTTCCCTACGGTATGGAGTCATATTTCCGGTAAAAAACTGAGTGAAACGTTTTCCATTGAACGGTTGGTGATCTACAAACATGAAGATGGTCGTTGGTTGGAGTTTATCAGCCTGCCAATGATGGCCATGGAACTCGCCTGAATTGTCATATTTCTGTCAAAATTTACATAAGACGTGTATTGAATACGCTTTCTGCCTTATTTTGCGGGCATGACTAAGGAGAGGAGATCGCTGTGGTATTCACTTTGGCAATGGTTTTTATGCCGCTGTCTGGAACTATTTTACCGTAGGTTGGAAGTTACGGGGAAACACCATATCCCAAAAGATAAGCCGGTGATCTTTGCCTCCAACCATACCAATGCCCTGATGGATCCATTGGTCATTTCCTATTTTTCGGGCAGGCAACACTACTTTATGACCCGGGGCGACGTATTCAGCGTAAAAATAATCGGCGCCCTTTTCCGCTCCTGGCGCATGCTCCCTATTTTCAGGATGAAAGACGGGAAAGAAACGCTCTCGAACAACGACGCCATCATGGACTTCGTAACCCAAAAACTCGTGGAAGGGGAAAGTGTGATCATTTTTCCGGAAGGAAGCCATTTTTGGAAACGTCAGGTTCACCCCTTGCGCAAAGGTCTGGTACGTATGGCCTATAGTGTTTTGGAAAAAGACCCGGAAAGCGAGCTGGTTATCATTCCGGTCGGACTGTATTACAACGAAATGACCCGACTCAATCAGGATGTTCTTGTCAATTTCGGAAGTCCGATTTCTGTCAAAAATTTCCCAAAAGAAGACACCATCCAAAAAACCTATTACCGCTTTAACGAATTTATGCGGGAAGCCATGAAAGACCAGGTCATTCATATTGGTCTGGACGGTGATGCCTATGAACAGGCCGAACTGTGGCGGCAGGAGCTGGCTGAGCGACTGGTCAGCCTGCCAATAATTGACAGTTATCACTACCAACAACAATTTCTAAAGGCAGTGAGTCATCCCGATTTTCAAAGGAATATGCCCGACTGGCCGCTTACACTGGATGATGCCTTATACCGGCATGAGCTTAGGGACTGGTGGAAAGAACTGAAAACGAAGATCCCACCACCCTCCTGGTCGTCAAAACTGGCTGTATGGATCAAATACCCTTTTTACTGGCTGGCTTTCATCCATTTTTTACCTGTTTACGCCCTGAATAGAAAGATTCTGAAAGGCGTTAAAGACATCACATTTCACAGTTCGGTTAAATTTGGATTGGCCCTCCTGGCTCAACCCCTGTTTGCACTCATTCAGGGGGGCGTATTGGCATGGATCTTTGGCAACCTGTGGATCTTACCCCTTTACATGTTATCGATGCCGATATGGGCTACCTTGTTCACAGAATGGAGGGGAAGAAGGGGGTACCCCTATTGATCCAAAACCTCCAGGATAATTTCGCAGGCCTTTTCGATCTCCTGTTCGCTGATCGTCAGCGGAGGGGCTATGCGCATTTTGTTCGCGGCAAATAAAAACCAATCGGTCAGAAGACCTTTTTCGATACAGGCATCTATATAGCGCTTATTCTCTCCAAAATCAGTGAATTCCAAAGCAAGCATCAGCCCTTTCCCACTGATGGATCGGATCTTTTTATGCTTAAGCAGGTTCTTAAAGAGCCATTCTTTATGCGGGATTTCAGCCTGTATTTTATTTTCTGTCAAAAAATTGAGCCCGGCCAGGGCAGCTGCACAACATAAGGGATGCCCGCCAAAAGTGGTAATATGTCCCAATACGGGGTCGTGCGTCAGGTTGCGCATGTTTTCTCCTGAACTGATGAAGGCACCCAGGGGCAATCCGGCTCCAAACGCTTTTGCGATCACCAGGATATCCGGTACGATCCCGTAATGTTCAAAGGCAAAGAGTTTGCCGGTCCTGCCCATTCCACTTTGTATCTCATCAAAAATGAGCAGGGTTCCGGTTTCATCGCATTTCTGGCGCAGGGCATGCAGGTATTCCAGGTCGGCAGGCAAATAACCGGCTTCTCCCTGTATGGGTTCGATGATCAGGGCGGCAAATTCATGAGTGATCTGCTCCAGATCTTCCATGACATTCAGATCGATATGGTAAATTTCAGGAAGGAGAGGAGCAAAGGCCTGTTTGTATGTTTCGTCACTCATTAAACTAAGCGCCCCGTGACTGCTTCCATGGTAGGCATTACGAACGGCCATGATCTTTTTCCTTCCGCTTACCCGCTTGGCCAGTTTTAAAGCACCTTCGACAGCCTCGCTGCCCGAGTTAACAAAAAAAACAGAATGGAGCGAGGCTGGTAATAATGAACTGAGTGCGCTTGCAAGCTTCACCTGGGGACTTTGAACCAACTCCCCATATACCATCAGGTGCAGGTATTTTTCGCTTTGTTCGCGTATGGCAGCTTTTACAGCAGGGTTTCCATGACCCAGGCTGCTTACACTGATTCCGGAAATGAGATCCAGGTACGTTTTTCCATCTGCCCCGAACAGGTAAACCCCTTCGGCATGCGTTATTTCCAAAAGAAGGGGAGCATCCGAAGTCTGCGCCATATGACGCAGGAATAATTGACGGTTGGATAACATCGCTTCAAATGTATTCAAAAAAAAATCCCGGCAGCCTGTTCAGGCCCCGGGATCTTTAAACCTTTGAGAGCAGATTACTTAATGCTTGAAGATAGCTCAGAACCTGGTTTGAATTTTACCACTTTTTTAGCAGCGATTTTGATCTCTTTGCCAGTTTGTGGGTTTCTACCGGTTCTTGCAGCTCTTTTAGCTACGGAAAAAGTACCGAATCCTACAAGGATCACTTTGTCACCTTTTTTCAAAGTAGACGCAGAAGCATCCAAAAAGGAATTCAATGCAGCCTGAGCTTGAACTTTAGTAAGCTTTGCATCTTCTGCAATTTTGTTGATGAGGTCTGATTTGTTCATAGTACTACTGTATTAGTTAATGTATAATGAATGTTTAATCAAACTTAGCAATAAACCCCTTATTTGCAAGGGATTCAGCGATTTTTTCTTGTGGAAAACCCAAATTTCCGCAATAATTCACATTATTTACCCTATAGAACATAGTGATAGCAAGGCTTTCAGCGTTATTTTAACTATTGAGCATGTGAATAACTTCGTCGATTTTTTGCACGTTTTTTCCCAGAATCCATGGGGCCTGAAGGTAATATGGCCTCCTTTTTTCCAGTAAAATCAGCATCTCTTCTTCGAATTTCTCCGGATCAAATAATTTTAAAACCGGTCTCCCGGTTTCCGTACCTTTTAAACGTTTGAGCAATTCTTCCGGAGCGATATCGATAAAAAGGACTTTCCCCTTTTTTTTCATCCATTCCATATTGTCAAAAAAGCAGGGAGTACCGCCACCCGTTGCCAGGATAAAGGGTGTTTGTTTTTTTTCAAAAGTTCGCAGCATTTCCATTTCGATCTGCCGAAACCTTTTTTCTCCCAGTTCATCGAATAATTCAGGAATAGAGCATTGATACTTCTTTTCAATCTCTTCATCCAGATCAAAAAAATCCCAGGAAAGCCCCACGGCAAGCTCTTTTCCCAGGGTGCTTTTACCGGCGCCCATAAACCCGACAAGAAAAAGTGCCTTCATTGCAGTTGAATTCGGGGATCGAGCTTTTTATAAAGGAGGTCGACGCCCATGTTGATAC
>JAKFCJ010000060.1:0-10744 GCA_036676705.1 Bacteroidota bacterium | reverse complement strand
CGTCGGCTGTGGAGGCGTCGGGGGCTAAAACGGTAGCGCTGAGCAGGTCGTGTTGAACGGGGTAGCCGCTGCGGGGATCGATGGTATGGGCATATTTTTTGCCATCGATCTCATAAAACTGGCGGTAATTTCCGGAAGTAGCGAGGGCCTGGTTGATCACGTGGATATAACGCATGGCCTCATTTTCGCCTTTTTTGTTTTCAACAGGCTTTTCAATTCCGATGAGCCAATAGGCCGAATCCTGGTTGACCCCTGAACAACGCACCTCTCCCCCAACATTAATATAATAGTTGCTGCGGCCTCGTTTTACAAGCATTTCTGAGATCAAGTCGGCGGCAAAGCCGGGAGCTATTGCATTGTAGTTGATGCGTACCCTTGGGTCTTTTTTGGTGAGTTCCATTTGACTCACCATGATGGAATTATACCCGACCAAAGAGCGGGCAGAATCGACACGGGCAGAATCAACACGTTGCGGGCTTGTCTGGCCAAATCCCCACAGGTCGACCAATGGAGCCACACAAATATCAAAAGCTCCACCAGTGGCCCGGGTCCACCACATGCCCTGCGCTAATAATTTTAAATTCAGGGAATCAATTTTTGTCTCTTCATTCCGGTTGATCCGGCTTATCAGGGAAGTGGAATCATAGGTTGACAATGACTTATTAAAATCAGCTATCAACTTTTCCATGGAGAATTTCAGTCCGTCGATCTCTTCACCGGTATAGCTTAGCTCGATGGTCGAGCCAAAAGCTTCCATGGCATATTTATTTAATTTGACTTTATCGGACTTACCCGTACAGCCTGGAAGCAAGAGAAACAGAAAGAGAAAGAGAAAGAGAAAGAGTGGGTTGACCTTCATGCCGCAAAAATAGAAAAGCCGGGACGTAATGTCTACTGAGCCAACAAATAAAAATCGACCGAATCAGCTATAAAATCGTGGTCATGGTTAACATATACCTTTACATAAGCCTGGGCTTCATAAGCTATTGAATGATCATGAACCATGGTATCGCTAAAATTGAAGCGGTTTGCATGCGCATGGCCGTTATCATGGAACAAAGTGTCTCTGGTTTTTCTATCGAAAACCATCACATCATACCCATGCAACATGGCTCCGGCAATCGCTTCTCCACTAATGATGATCTCACTACCAGGATGGTAATGCAGATAAAGGGTAGGTGAGATCAACTTTACTTCCGGCCTGATCTCAATTGGAGGCACGACAGGTTCCGTTTCTTTTTGACAGGAACTGAACAGAAAGGTCAATAAAAGGATTCCAATAATACTTCTCATCGTAGGGTCTTTACCTTTTCAAATACGCTAATACATGGAAAGCAGATTTCAATACCTAATCAATTTAACTAAAAAACCCCGCTAAGCGGGGTTTTCATTAGGTCGTTTATCGAAATACTATCCTCCGAAATCGTCGAAGGCTACATTTTCGGGAGGCACACCCCAGTCGTCGCACATTTTAAGCACAGCCTGGTTCATCATCGGTGGTCCGCAGAAATAGAATTCAATATCTTCCGGGGCAGGGTGTTTGCTCAGGTAGTTGTCGATCAAGGCCTGGTGCACAAAACCGGTAAATCCATCGCCACTGTCTTCGAGCGATGTTTTTGC
Source organism: Bacteroidota bacterium (assembly GCA_036676705.1). Lineage (GTDB taxonomy): Bacteria > Bacteroidota > Bacteroidia > UBA8524 > UBA8524 > UBA8524. Next base: position 9,124 of record JAKFCJ010000060.1, on the reverse strand, counting down.
CTTCCAGTTATCTTCGGGCAAAGGCTCTGACAGGACAATATGGAATGTGAAATTCGGAAATTCCTTTTCAATGGCCCGGAAGTCTTCAATATAGAATAACTCACGTTTGGAGCGGCCTCCATACCAGAAACTTACCTTTCTGTTTCTTTCCTTTTCGGTATGGAAAAGATGGAACAAATGCGAGCGCAACGGAGCCATACCGGCACCTCCACCCACATAGATCATTTCCGATCCGGTTTCTTTGATGAAGAACTCTCCATAAGGACCGGAAATGGTTACTTTATCACCCGGCTTGGCGTTAAATACATAAGACGAACAAATACCCGGATTCACGTCCATCCAGCCATTTTTGGACCGGTCCCATGGCGGAGTGGCAATACGGATATTGAGCATGATGATATTTCCTTCTGCCGGGTGGTTGGCCATGGAATAGGCGCGGAATATCGGCTCAGGATTTTTCATTTTCAGGTCCCAGAGTTTGAATTTATCCCACTCGGCCTGGAATTCATCAGGAGCCTTACCCATTTTTGGGTGGGAAGTGATATCAATATTTTTAAAGTCCACTTCACAGGCGGGAACATCCACCTGGATATAACCCCCAGCTTCGAAATCCAGGTGTTCTCCCTCAGGAAGGCGAACCACAAATTCCTTGATAAAGGAGGCCACGTTGTAGTTGGAAACCACTTCGCATTCCCATTTTTTGATCCCGAAAACTTCTTCAGGGATCTCTACTTTCATGTCGTTTTTCACCTTCACCTGGCAGGCCAAACGCACGTGTTCTTTCTGCTGGCGGCGGTTGATATGTCCCGTTTCGGTAGGGAGGATCTCTCCACCACCTTCAGGTATCTGGCATTTGCACATGGCACAGGTACCTCCGCCTCCACAGGCAGAAGGAAGGAACAATTTTTCGTTGGCCAGGGCGGTTAGTAAGGTACCTCCTGCGGGAACAGTTATGGTTCTTTCGCCGTTGATCAGAATTTTGACGTCGCCTTGTTGCATTAATTTTTTGGCGGCCACCTGAAGAACCAATACAAGAAAAATAATGAGTCCTGTAAAAACCAGGGCACTACTTATAACAATTGCGGTTGAAATAGCTGCGATCATATACACCAATTAAATGCTGAATCCCATGAAACTGAGGAAACCAAATGACATTAAACCAACAAGAATAAAGGTAATTCCCAAACCTCTCAGTGGGCCTGGTACCTGTGAATATTTAAGCTTTTCCCGGATAGCAGCAAGGGCAACGATCGCCAACAACCAACCGATCCCGGAGCTGAACCCGAACACGGTAGCTTCTGCAAAATTGTAAGGCCTTTGAAGCATAAACAGCGCTCCACCCAGGATGGAACAATTCACGGCGATCAGGGGCAGAAATATTCCCAGCGCATTGTAAAGGGATGGAGAAAATTTCTCCACGGCCATTTCTGTAAGCTGAACAAATGCTGCGATAACCGAAATAAAGATGATAAAACTCAAAAAGCTGAGGTCAACCGTAGCAAGATCTGCTGAGATCCATGCCATGGCACCTTCGTTCAAAAAATAGGTTTGGATAAGCCAGTTCAAAGGCACGGTAAAGCCAAGCACAAAAATAACGGCTACACCCAAACCGAAAGCGGTAGAAACCTTTTTCGAAACGGCCAAATAAGAGCACATCCCCAAAAAGTAGGCGAATATCATGTTGTCGACAAAAATCGACCGAATACCAAGGTTAACTAATTCCATCGTCTGATTTGTTTATGACTGAATTTCTAAATTATGCTTCTTCTCTGTATCCGTTCCTGGCTCTTTGTGCCCAGATCAAAATTCCGATCAGGATACACGCACCGGCAGGCATCATCATAACACCATTACCCAGATAAGAAATATTAACTGCCTCCATCACCTTGAATCCCCAGATCGAACCGGAACCCAAAAGTTCCCGGATAAATGCCATGGTCATCAAAATAGCCGAATAACCTATTCCGTTACCAATACCATCCAGAAATGAAGGCCAGGGTTTGTTCGCCATGGCAAAGGCTTCCAGTCGACCCATAACGATACAGTTGGTGATGATCAAACCAACAAAAACAGACAGTTTCTGAGAAATATCGAAGGCATATGCCTTGAGCAATTCGTCAACCAGAATTACAAAGAGAGAAACTACCGCCAACTGCACGATAATACGAATACGGCTGGGTATTCCATTTCTCAATATCGATATAAACAGGTTTGAAAAGCTGGTCACAAAGGTTAAGCCTAAGCACATAAAAAAGGCCGGCTCCATTTGAACCGTTACGGCCAACGCCGAACAAATTCCCAAAACCTGAACCGATACCGGGTTATTGCTGTCGAGCGGATCCGAGAGAAGTTTTCTGTTCTTTTTTGAAAACAGGCTCTCTCTTTTAACAGGGGCTTGAATCGTTTCTGTACTCATGTCTTAATTCGTTTTAGCTGCAGGATCAGTTTCTTTTCCCGCTGATTTACTCTTCAAAAAATTCGCGTAGGCTTCGGTGTATTCAATTATCATTTTATTTACACCATTGGCGGTAAGGGTTGCACCCGACATGCCGTCAACTTTATGTTTTTCGCCATCGTAATTGTTACCTTCGCCTTTCATCATGATCACGCCAACAGGTTTGCCATTGTCGAACAATTCCTTACCTGAATAGCGGCTGTACACGGCCTCATCGTCTTTGATCCGCGCACCGAGTCCCGGGGTTTCTGCTTTATGATTAAAAACCACCCCGTTGATAGTTGTTCCATCGGCACGGATGGACACATAGGATGAGATGACATCCCAAAGTCCTTTTCCAAAGGTAGCCACAACAAAAAATTCAGTTTCGTCGGTCGTTCCTTCTTTGATGATCTCATAAACGGGCAGTTGGCGCTCAGCCACCGGTTTTTTTGACTCTTTTTCAATATTGATGGATGCGGCGGTGACCCCTTCCAACACCTTTCCTTCCGGGTTGATCACATATTCTTTTACCCGTTTGGCATAGATGGCATTCACGTCATCGGTTTTTTCCAATGCCATGAAGGTGGAGAGAATATTCCTTTTTCTCTGCAATTCAATTTGCTCATCCTGGGCGGGTTTCAAAACCTGCTTGGCCAGGGAGAGCGATATACCACAGAATACAGTGAGTATAATGGTATAAATGAGGATATAAGTATTAGACCGTTGCACGTTTTAATCTCCTTTTTTTGTTAGCGTCAACTACGAAATAATCTACCAATGGGGCGAAAACATTCATTAAAAGAATTGCCATCATCATGCCTTCCGGATAGGCCGGGTTACTTACCCGGATCAATACGGTAATGATACCGATGAGTAATCCATATATGATCTTCCCTCTTTCTGTTTGTGCGGCCGAAACCGGGTCGGTAGCCATATAAACGGCACCGAAAGCAAAACCACCCATTAACAGATGGTAATAGGCAGGCATATCAAGGAATGGCGTTCCACCAACAAGGTTAAAGATACCTCCCATGATCAAACCTCCAGCAAAAACGGAAGCCATAATTTTCCAGCTTCCTACCCCGCTTATGATCAGGATAGCCGCTCCGATCAAACAGGCCAGGACCGAGGTCTCCCCAATGGAGCCTTTTTCGAAGCCAAGGAACATGTCCATGACGGAATGTTCCAGGGTTCCTCCTGCAGCCATTATGGAAAGTGACGTTGCGCCACTATACCCGTCGACCATAAGCTGGCGTGTTCCTTCAAACCAAACAGCATCGCCGCTGGCCAAAAACTCGCCCGACATATATCCGGGATAAGCAAAGAATAAAAAGACCCTGGCGGTAAGTGCCGGGTTTAATAAATTCATTCCGGTTCCGCCAAATACTTCTTTACCTATAATAACCGCAAAGGCAGTGGCAACGGCAACCATCCATAAAGGAATAGTAGGGGGTAAAACCAGGGGGATCAGCATTCCGCTAACAAGGAAGCCCTCATTTACCGGATGTCCTTTGATCTGACAAAATGCAAATTCGATCCCGAGTCCGACGGCGTAAGAAACAACAATAATGGGAAGTACCTGGATTAATCCGAACAGTACGTTTTCCATCATCGTGCTGGCTTGTCCGATAGACAAATAATGCTGATAGCCCACATTCCATATACCAAATAAAAGTACAGGAAGCATGGCAACCACCACCATGATCATCGTTCTTTTCAGATCGATGCCATCACGGATATGGACTTTTCCGGAAGTAGTATGTCCGGGAACAAACAGAAACGTTTCAAATGCATCGAAGGTCGAATGCAGGAAAGAAAGTTTTCCTCCCTTTTGAAAGTTCGGTCTAACTTTATCGAGTGTATCTCTTAAAAATTTCATTATCCTTCTTTTTCAATCAAAGCCAAACCATCTGCTAAAATCTCCTGAACCGGAGCTTTTGAGGTGCAAACAAACTCACAGAGGGCCAAATCTTCTTCCACCACCTCAAAAATACCCAGTGCTTCCATGGCCTCCAGATCGTTAGCCAGACAGGCCTTGATCAGTTGAACCGGTAAAATATCCATTGGAAGTACTTTTTCGTATTCGTTGGTTACCACAAATGCCCGCTCTTCACCGTGCATTCCGGTATTGACCTTGTACTTTTTATTCGGGGTGAGGTAGGACAGGAAGGTTTTTGAAATGCTGGGTCTCGGGTAGCTTGGAACGAGCCAGCCGAACATTTCAGGCTCATCGCCTTCAGGGATCACGGTGATCTGCTGGTCGTAATAGCCCAGGTAACCGTTTACTTCTATTTTAGTACCGAAAAGCACATTGCCGGATATCACACGGTTTTTGCCTTCCGTGAGGTTGTCTTTCAAAAGGTAATCGATACTCACACCGAGTCGGGCCTTTGCATAAGATGGGTGTTTCACTTCAGACCCCGTAACAGTGATCACCCGTTCCGGATCATAAATGCCTTCGCTGAACAATTTACCCAGGGTGGCTACATCCTGGGCATTGATGGTCCATACATGTTCGCCTTTATTAATAGGTGCTGTATGATGGATCTGTATACCCACATTTCCTGCAGGATGCGGACCGTCAAAATGATTGATGGTCACATTTTTTAGTCCCTGGAAGGTGCTGTTATCGGCTCCGTGTTTCAGTCCAAGGAAAACTTTTCCGTCGGTTAGGCTAGCCAGGGCATTGATCCCGGTTTGAAGGTGACTTTCACGTCCCTTCAATGCAAAATTCAGGTCGGGTGCTAAAGGAGAGGAATCAAAACCGGAGATAAAAATATTCTTCGGAACGATGAGCGCCTCTGCCAGGCGGTTAAACGGTCGCTGTCGAAGCAGGGTCCAGCATCCGCTTTTCAGCATCATGGCCTTTACTCCGTCGCGCCCGAGTGATGCAGGATCAGCTGCGGAAAATGTTTCATGCTGCATCTTTCCGTCAGCTAAAATTTTGATCTCCAAAATCACCCGTTTTTCGCCCCGGTTGATCTCCACAACCTCGCCGCTAACGGGGGAAGTAAACATCAGGTCAGGTTGATTTTTCGCGAAAAATAAAGGAGTGCCGCATTTGACTTCTGCGCCGACTTCAACAAGAAGTTTTGGAGTGATCCCGAAAAATTCAGTGGGCTTAACCACATACGTTCTGGAAGCCTCTTTTTGTGCAAATTCCTTTGCTGCTTCCCCTACGAGTTTGATATCGTAGCCTTTTTTTAGTTTGATTAGATTTGTCATCCAGTGTTAAACAATGAACCCGAAAGTCTCGTTAGTAAACAGGCGCAAATCTAATAAAAAATCAATAGGATGAAGGGTTTTGAGAGCTTTCTTATGAATATTTTAATTAATTACAAATGACTCATTTTCAGTCATTTATTTTCTCCTCTCTTCACGAAGCCGTTCAACAAGTTCTCTCCGAAACTCAAATTCAGCCTTATAGATCATGGCAACCTTTTTGACAGGAAGCACTTTTTTAAATTCTTCGGTATACCGTTTGGTGATCTCCAGCTCTTTGCTTCGGAATTCCTGAATGCTTTCGATCAGCTTTTCGCATTCTTTATCGGTCATAAAGGTGAGGTCTACATCCTTCAGATCGATATCGTCCTTGTAATTTTTGCGGAGCGAATCCAATTCGTCAAGCATGGCAGTATAGAGGGGAATGAATGCCTTTTCTTCTTCCGGGGTCAGGGCAAGTTTCTTTTTCATAAACTCGATCCTGGCGGCTTTGATCTTATCGGCATGTTTTTCCCTGGGTTGGGCCGTAGCCTGCAGGCCAAGAAAGAGTCCTAAAACGATCAGTAATGTTCTCATAATTCGTAGATTAATGTTACGTGGTCAACTAAATATTCTTCTATTTCAGCCGCTTCGAGGCCGGCCAGGGGATCAACTATCCCCGTTTCTTCGTCCAATTCATTGTTGAGGTAGTCTTCAAGTACTACTTCGCTTTGCAGCTCATCCAAACTACCATTTTCAATCACGGCCTTTACAACTTCCTGGTCAAGCTCCAATACGGGTTCCTGTTCGCTCATCTGCTCATACAACCCTTCGGCTGCTTCATTCAGGCTAACCGGATCGATCGTCGTATCCACCGGCACCCCGGCCCTGTTTAAAAGGAAAAAGGCCAAAGCGGCGGCGGCGGGTAAAGTGAGCAGCCAGAGTGAACGCATTTTGTAGGTTTTATCCTGCTTTGGCGGAATGGCGTCTTTCTGTGCCATGATCCGGTCTTTTAATGATCCGAACTCACCCTCAGAAAGGGGAAATCGGCTGGCATCATCTCCCAGATGTTTGCTCAGTTTATCTTCCCAGGTGTTTTTATTCGTTTTCATTTGTTTCTATGATGCGAACGGCTTTCAATGGTTTAAGGCAACAACACGTATTTCTCCAATTTTTTCACGGCATGATGGTAACTGGCCTTCAGCGCACCTACCGAAGTGCCCAATACCTCGGATATATCTTCGTATTTCATTTCCTCAAAATATTTCATCTGGAACATCAGTTTTTGTTTTTCCGGCAAACGTACCAGGGCTTTAAACAGTTTCTTTTCAATTTCATTGCCATTAAACGATCCGGGTTGTTCCAGCCGGTCATTCAACAGATCTCCGGCCTGGTCAAAACGGACCAGGTTCCGTTTTTTTATTTTGCGCAAGGTTGCCAGTCCCTCATTCGTGGCTATGCGATAGATCCAGGTAAATAATTTACTTTCTTCCCTGAAAGTGTCCAGGTGCTGCCAAACGAGAATAAAAGTATTCTGCGTGGCATCGGCTGTTTCATCGGGGTCGATGAGCATCTTCCGTAAATGCCAGTATACACGCTGCTGATAGCGGTCTACCAACAAAGAAAAAGCCAGTTCACGGGTTTTTTCGTCCCGTAAACCGGCTATAAGTTCTTCTTCTGTTGTATAGAGTTCAGTACGGATCAAGTGAAGCGCTATTTGCGTTTCATCACCCGTTCTACAGCGTCTAAAATATTTACAGTATCAATACCGTATTTTTTCATCAGGTCAGCAGGTTTGCCCGATTCTCCAAAAGAATCATTTACGGCTACCATTTCAACCGGAAGCGGAAGTTTTCTTGCCAAAAGCTGACAAATGCTGTCTCCCAGTCCTCCATTCATTTGATGTTCTTCAGCTGTAACTGCACAACGGGTTTTGGAAACTGATTCTAAGATAGCCCTTTCGTCCAAAGGTTTAATCGTATGGATATTTATTATTTCCGCGCTTATTCCTTTTTCAGCCAGCGCCATTCCAGCCTCGATCGCTTTCCATACCAAATGGCCGGTAGCAAAGATGCTCACGTCGGTTCCTTCATTCAACATCAGCGCTTTTCCGATCTTGAATTTTTGATCCGGGTCGGTAAAGTTGGGAACTTTCGGCCTTCCAAAACGCAGATAAACCGGACCTTCATGTTCAGCAATGGCAATGGTTGCCGCTTTGGTCTGGTTATAATCGCAGGGATTTATCACCACCATACCCGGTAACATTTTCATCAAACCAATATCTTCCAGTATCTGGTGGGTAGCGCCATCTTCTCCGAGGGTGAGTCCGGCATGGGAAGCACAGATCTTCACGTTTTTTCCCGAGTAGGCCACCGCCTGGCGGATCTGGTCATATACCCGACCTGTAGAAAAGTTGGCAAAGGTGCCCGTATACGGGATCTTCCCTCCTATTGCAAGGCCGGCTGCCATGCCGATCATATTGGCCTCGGAAATGCCTGCCTGGTAAAACCGGTCAGGTTGTTCTTTGGCGAAGTTGTCCATTTTCAGGGATCCGGTCAGATCGGCGCAAAGGGCAACCACGTTGGGATTGCTGCGTCCCAATTCATCGAGTCCGGCCCCAAATCCGGAGCGGGTGTCTTTTTCGTTTTGGATGGTATACGTTTTCATTCGTGTTTTAGAACAAGCTCAGGTGGGTGCTGCCCCCCGATTGAATTTCAAAAAGTTTTTCTACGGTCATATAGGTTTTTGTCACCCGCTTCGAGCGGTAGATCAACTTATACTTTCCGGGTTGGAGGGTGAGAATTTGGCGTTTCTGGGTATTGTCAATATCACAGACCCATTCCAGCAAATTTCCCTTCATCTGGTAGATCGCCCCAAAATATTCCTGGTTCCCGATCAGGTTGAGCTTACCGGGCTGCGGTATGGTTATGAGCGTTGTTTTGGTCTGATCGATGGCTGCCGTGATATAGATGCGAGGCAGTGTCAAAATTTCGAGGTCGTATTTACCTACGATGAGTTTTTGCTCTTTATTGAAGTCGTGCACGATCAGGGTCTGGGTTTCTCCCTTTTTCCTCACGATAGCCTGCAGGTCCGGGTATGCAGTAACCCCATCAACTTTAAGACTCAACACGCCTTGCGGGGCATCGATAGGGATGATATTGTGGCGGCCCGGGATGAGCGTCACGCCTTCTTTATATACCGGCGGGACAGTATGCACCTGGATATTATAAACAAAACTCGGGTCGACCGTCAGGGTATCGGGTACACCGCGGTCGTTCATGGTATGGATAAAGTTATGGATGGGCCGTTTGCTCCGGGCATCATAAAAGGTCATGTTCACATTGCTTTCCAGTGCGCGACCGTTGATATCCAATAAATTAACCTGGCAGGTCGTTTCGTTGATGGCCTGGGACACAACCACCCCCAGGATAGTTTCAAACTCAGATTCGGTGGTGGCATCAAAATAGCGCCCTACACAATCATAAA
>JAKFCJ010000059.1:0-17801 GCA_036676705.1 Bacteroidota bacterium | reverse complement strand
ATTTGGCTCCAGATCTTTAATATCGGCAACCCCGTCACCATCTGTATCAACAGATTGTCCGTTTCCATAAACCATGGCTCCTGCCGGAGTTGTATTATCTTTATCAAAATAATCGGAAACACCGTCGCCGTCCTGGTCACCGCTCAACTCATCCACGCGTTTGCCTGTTTTGGCAATGTCTTCGTAAATGGCTTCAACCGGGTTGATCCACTCAACATGTTCTTTTCCTTTTTTACCAAGTTTGAAACTCAGGGTAAGCTGGGCCATGTGCACAACGTCTTTTGATTTATTAGCCGGTGCATCATAGAGGATCAGATCGACCAAATCCGATCCGCAATAGCGGAAATTATATTCCAGGCCGATAGCGGCGCTTTTCCCGAGGCTGTAACGTAAACCGGCCGAATAGGAGAAACTCGTGATCATATCACTGAAGGTTCCGGTCTGTTCTGTATTGGTGGTATCTGATTTCAGGGTATAGGTGCTGGTAGCATCGTTGTTCATGACCCCTAAACCACCAGCCATATAAAAGGTGGTCTTTTTCATTTTTCTCAGGAAAGAGATATTACCGAAAGTCACCACAAATTGCCCTTGTGCTTCCCAGAAGTTGTTGGTAAATTCATATGAACTATAGGGACGGCCTTCAGGCTTTTCAGCCCCTTTCACCTGTCCGAAGTTTCCGATAACACGCACGCCCATGGAATGGGAAAAGGAATATTGCAGGTTCAGACCGGCCGCATAACTGAAGCCGAGTTCTCTGGCGTCGCCAGTGAGGAAGGTGGTACCACCCTGTACACCGAGCATCCACCTTTTCGTATCCCCATTAGGGAATACACTCTTTTTTTTCTGAGCCATTGCAGGCAAAGCGAGCAAGGCGGTTAAACTGAAGATTAGCAGTTTTTTCATGTGGGAATTATTGATTTAGTATTTAATTGGTTTTTATTTAGGTCAATATGTTATTCTATGAGTAGCGCAACCGGACCACTTTCATCATAATTCATTGTTAATAAATCAATTACGCTTTTTGTATCCAATTGAAAAAGGTACTGGATCAGGTATTGATCACGTTCCTGGGTAAAGCCCTTTTCTTTGATCAACGCCTTGATTTTGAACACCTTTTCCAAGCCTTTCTCAAGGCCTGCTTCCTGCAAGGTAAAAATTTCCTTTTCAATTTTTCTAATAATTTTTTCGTTTTGATTAAATATTTCCGCTATTGGCCTTGCTTGTGCAGGGTTTATAGCGGCTGCTTTTTTGATCATTTTATCCTTCAGTTGCTCCCATTCCTCCAACTCCTCTTTCAGGCTAACAAGCCCGTTATCACTGTGTTCCATGGCTTTTTTACGCAAGGCGTCCTCGTCCATGAAGAGGTCTTCAACCTGCAGCCTGAATTTTTCAATTCCGGCCTTCATTTTTTCTCCGATAATAAATACCGATTTTCTGTTCTCCAATATGGGAAAAAGCAACGAATACTGGTCAAAAACCCCTTTTAATTGTAACCAGTAGGCCGTTTCTCCAGGTCCGCCGATATAGGCCAGATTCGGGAGTATACATTCCTGATAAACAGGACGTAAAACTACATTCGTAGAGATATCTTTAATTTTTTCCGGAAGCCAGGTGTCCAATGTTGCCAGATCACCGAGCGCTTCGCCACTCAGGGCTTCAATACGCCCATCCTTTTTGACCAGCCTCTCCCTTCCGGACTTACCGGTATAAAACAGATTGATCTCGCGGGGATGGATCTGCAGGGTATACGTTTTTGCCAGTGCCTTACTCGTTTCTTCTACCTTCTCTTTGCTTTTTTCAAACAGAAGTTCATCCCTGATTATCGGCAACAGGTCTCTTTTCAGGGCTTCGTCATCCGGATCAAGGACCACAAGTCCGTATTCGCCAAACAGGCTATGCACCAAAAAGCGTGTGGCGTCGGCAAAGTTCTCAAAGCGGGTATAGGCCTCCGAAAAAAGGGATTCGTACTCCTCCAGGTTTTCCTCCCGGCTAAAAAGGGCCATGATCGCTGGAGTTAATTCCGATAATCCTTCGGTGCTCAGGCGTCCAACCGGACCAGGCACTGTCCTGTCGCGCTGCCATTTAAAGGACCGGTTAAACAGTTCCAGATGATCGATCTCGGCAAAATCATGGTCTTCCGTGGCCATCCAGAAAACCGGTACAAAATGGTTTTCAGGGAATTCTTGTTTGAGTTTTCGCGCCAGCGCAATGGCGCTTACGATCTTCCAGTAAACATACATGGGACCCAAAAACGCGTGGATCTGTTGTCCGGTGGTGATCGTATATGTTTTTTGATCTTCCAGCCTTTCCAGGTTCGTTTCCAGGGCCGTTCCGATCTCCAGTCCGATGTATTGCCGGCGAAGGGTTTGTACCAGATTTTTCCGGTCAACGGGGTAATTAGCCCTTCCCTTTATTTGTTTATGGAAGCCCTCTTGTGTTGGCCAATTGGAGATAAAGGGTTCTAATTCCTTTTTTTTCGTAAGGTAATCGAGCACCAGTTTGGAATACAAACCGCTCTTTTCTGCATCAAGGGGCTGGAAACGCATGGGCGCTAAATTACAACATCACCGTAGAGATCGAATGCTGTAGCCGACTTAATTTTAATATGCGCAAAATCTCCAAGGCGGATAAAATGGTCTTTTTTATCTACGAGCACCTCATTATCTACTTCCGGAGAGTCAAATTCGCTTCGGCCAACAAAATAGCCGCCTTCTACCCTGTCGAATAAGACACGGTAGGTATTTCCCACTTTGGCCTCATTCAATTCCTGGGAGATCCCTTCCTGTATCTCCATCAACTCAGCAGCCCGGGCTTCTTTTACTTCTTCAGGCACATCGTTTTCAAGCGATCCGGCATGGGTATTTTCTTCATGCGAATAGGTGAACACGCCCAAACGTTCGAAGCGGGCCTCTTTGATAAAGGCTTTTAATTCTTCAAAATCCTGGTCCGTTTCACCGGGATGACCAACCAACATGGTTGTGCGTAAAGCTATTCCCGGAACCTGTTCGCGAATAGCACGGATCAGTTCTTCTGTACGCCGGCGTGTAATGCCCCGGCGCATGCTTTTTAACATCGGGTCGCTGATATGTTGAAGAGGAATATCCAGGTACTTGCAGATGTTATTCCGTTCGGCCATCACCTGCAGGGCATCCATCGGAAACTGACTCGGGTACGCATAATGCAGGCGTATCCATTCCAATCCCTCGACATCCGAAAGGGCCCTTAAAAGATCCGCCAGTTTGCGTTCTCCGTAAAGATCCAGTCCGTAAAAAGTCGAATCCTGGGCGATGAGCAAAATTTCTTTGGTGCCATGTTTTACCAGGTGTTCCGCTTCTTTTACCAGTTGTTCAATGGGTTTCGAAACATGTTTTCCGCGCATGAGGGGAATGGCACAGAAGGAACAGGGACGATCACAGCCTTCTGAAATTTTCATGTAGGCATAATGGGTCGGTGTGGTGGTGAGGCGTTCTCCGATAAGCTCGTGTTTATAGTCGGCACCGAGGGTATTGAGCAAACGGGGAAGTTCGAGGGTACCGAACCAGGCATCTACCTCAGGTATCTCTGCTTCGAGCTCTTCTTTGTAACGATGCGATAAACATCCGGTTACATAGACCCGGTCAACCTTACCCTGTTCTTTACGGCCTACATAATCGAGAATGGTATCGATGGATTCTTTTTTGGCGTTATCGATAAAGCCGCAGGTATTGATAATGATCACGTTCGCCTCCTCTTTCTCTGCCTCGTGGGTTACGTCCACATCATTGGCCCTGAGCTGGGAAAGCATCACCTCCGAATCCACCAGGTTTTTCGAACAACCCAGGGTGATGATATTGATCTTATCGTTTTTTAAATTTCTTACTTTCAAAGCGGTGTTGATTATTTGGAAAAGAGGGAATCGATAAACTCGTATTTATTAAATACCTGAAGGTCTTCCACTCCCTCACCCACCCCAATATAACGTACCGGGGTTTTAAATTGTTCGGAAACACCGATTACCACGCCCCCTTTGGCGGTTCCGTCTAATTTGGTCAGTGCCAGGGCATTTACTTCGGTAGCAGCGGTAAACTGCCGGGCCTGTTCAAAGGCGTTTTGTCCGGTCGAGGCATCGAGCACGAGCAAAATTTCCTGGGGAGCATCGGGCACGACCTTTTGCATCACCCGTTTGATCTTGCTGAGCTCGTTCATGAGGTTTATTTTGTTATGGAGGCGTCCTGCTGTATCGATGATACACACATCGGCACCCTGGTCCTGCGCAGCTTTGACCGCCTCAAAGGCAACAGCTGCGGGATCGGCATTCATGCCTTTTTCGATCACTTCCACGCCGGTACGTTGTCCCCATATTTTTAACTGCTCCACAGCCGCGGCACGGAAGGTATCCGCGGCACCGAGTACTACTTTATATCCTTTGGCTTTGAACTGGTGGGCCATTTTGCCGATGGTGGTTGTTTTTCCTACTCCGTTAACGCCTACGACCATGATTACATAGGGCTTAGGACCTGCAGGTACATGAAATTCGCGGCTGAGGGTTTCATCCTGTTCGGGAAGCAGGTCGGCAATTTCTTCCTTGAGCATGGTATTCAGCTCGTCTTCACCCAGGTATTTATCTTTTTGGACCCGTTTTTCGATGCGGTCGATGATCTTGAGGGTTGTTTCTATGCCCACATCGGCGGTAACCAGAATTTCTTCCAGCTCATCCAAAAAGCCTTCCCCTATCGTTGACTTCCCCGCCAGGGCCTTACCGATCTTACCCAGCAGGCTGCTTTTGGTTTTTTCGAGTCCCTGGTCAAGCTTATCTTTCTTATCGCGGGTGAATATTTTATCAAAAAATCCCATAATCACGTGGTTAAAAACAAAAAAAGCTCCCTGAAAATACAGGAAGCTCTATACTTTATTGAGCGCTCGATCAAGCTTTAAAAGCAGCTTTGGCAGCCTCAGCGGGAACCATCTCTTCTTTAAAAGTATAGGCACCGGATTTTGGCGATTTTACGGCTCTGATGATGCGGGTCCATTCTTTACCTGCTCCTTCTTTTTTCAGCGTTGCAACTACCTTCTTAGCCATCGTTATTTAATTTCTTTGTGGACAGTATATTTCTTCAACACCGGATTGTATTTTTTCAATTCCAAACGCTCGGTGGTGTTTTTCTTGTTCTTGGTGGTGATATAGCGGGACATACCCGGCATGCCCGTAGCTTTATGCTCGGTGCACTCCATAATTACCTGTACGCGGTTACCTTTTTTGGCCATTTCTCTTTCTTATTAAATGTGACCGGTTTTTTCCCATTCTCTCAGGCAGGCAAAAATGCCTTTCTTATTAATGGTTCTCATGGCTGAAGTAGAAACCTTCAACACGATCCAACGATCTTCTTCTGGAATATAAAACTTCTTTACTTGCAAGTTGGGGTTGAACCTCCGTAAGGTCTTTCTGTTGGAAAAACTTACGTGATGCCCTACCATGGCCTTCTTGCCGGTTAAATCACACACTCTTGACATGACTATTTCTGTTAAAAGGACTGCAAAGATAATATGATTTTGCAATCATACAAAGGCTTGGGGAAATATTTTATTGGGGTAAGGAGGTAGGGAGGACGGGAAGTAGGGAGGATAGATGGAGGACAGACTGAAAACTGAACACTGAAAACTGAAAACTCGCTACCGTATCAACACAACCGTCCCTTTCAGATTCCGTCTATGGTAGCGGCCGGTGAAGTCTTCGCCACCGTAAACGATCCGGTAGATATACAAACCCTCTCCGGCGAGCTCTCCTTTGTAGGTCCCATCCCAGAACTGTGTAACATCTGTGCTGGCAAAAACCTCCTCACCCCAGCGGTTATAAACATGGATCTCAAATTCGGTAACATCCACATTTGACCAGCTCAGGATATCATTGACCCCGTCGCCATTCGGGGTAAAGGCGTTGGGCAACAGCAGGTAGGGACCACAATTTTCAAATACATGGATCGTATCGGCATCGATGCAGCCATATTGATTGATCTTTTCCACTCCATAGGTGCCTGAGTCGTTTATTGTGATGTAACGATTTGTTGAAGAGACAGGCCACCAGGCATAAGCGGAACCCAATCCCGCATCCAAACGCAGGCTTATTTCATTGCAAAAGCCAGTATCTTCACCCAAATGGATATCAGCAGGAAAATGGAGCACCCGGATGCTGTCGCTGGCATGACAATGGGCGGTATAGACATTTAAATAATAGGTTCCTGTCGTGTTTACGTTTATTGATCGGGTACTCTGCCTGGTGTTCCAGATATAGCTTTGGGCTTCGATGTCGCTTCTTAACTCCACACTACCTTCCTGGCAAAACGAATCTGCATCCTGTTTCAGTGGATCATCCAACTCAACAAAATTGACCCGCACCGTATCGCGGTTTAAACAGGTCTCCCACTGCCCTTCTACCCAATAGTTCCCACTTTCATATACCCAGCGTGAGCGGGTAGTTTGTCCGTTGTCCCACAGCCAATTCGTGTACTGGGGCAGGGTCATAATTTGTGCGCTGTCGGCCGAACACAGGAAAGTATCCAGAGCATGGTTAAACACCGGGCGACGGTCATGCAGCCTCATGGTATCGCGCAAATAACAGCCCGAGTCTTGTACTGTTACCCAAAATTTACCGGTATCAGAAAGTACAATTTTCGGGCTTTTCAGATTCATCGGCGACCAGGTTACTTGCTGGTAAGGCGAGAGGTCTAAGGCAATGGGTTGATCCGTACATAAAAGGCTGTCGTTTGGCAATATTCCCAGCTTCTGATGGATTCGAACCTTCACAAATGTATCGACCACACAATTGGAGGCATAAGCGATAAAGCGGACATAGGGATCAGAAGAATTGTAATATTCTTCTACCCTGTCACCGAGTACTGTATCAACGAGGACCGGGTTAAAGTTAAACAAGGTACCATCCGAAAAATTGGGAGCGGCAACGATGGATATAAAACTACCGCAACGTATCAGGCTATCGGTAAAAGGAACATCGATACGTAAAGGAGCATTCCTTATCCTGACTACCCTTTCAATGGAATCCGATTTTTGTTTGACGGAGTTTGTCACCATCAATTTCACTCGGAAATCTTCGTAGGTTTTGGTGGTTTGGAACCAGATAACCGGGTCTTTCAACGTGCTGGTTCTTCCATCGCCAAAATCCCACAAATAGGCGATATCACTGCCTTGCGAAGAATAGTTACGAAAACGAACCGAATCCATCTCGCAATGTCCGTCAAAATTGAAACTGGCCAGGGGGCGATCGGGGTCAAAGGGCTTGCATACCGGGTTGGAGGTGGCTTTTACATTGACACTGATTTCCAGTTGTTCCTGCAGGTGGGCATAACCAGCACTGTTTTCCGGTATGATGATCTGCAGGTAAAAATCTCCAGCCTCCATACATTCAAATCCAAATTTAGCACTCAGGTTTTCCACACAGGGACCCGGTGTTAGTGCAGAACAGGAGCCATATAATATCCTGTATTTAACATTTTTATAACCAATACTTGCCCCGGGAATGGATTTTACGCTAAAATCCACATCATAGCGGGTTCCGGGATCAATATGGATTTTATACCAGGCACTGACATAGGGCCTGAGATAATAGTCAAGAGGAAGGCAGGCCATATTGTTTCCATCTTCTCCAAACCCCTCTCCAATGGTCAAACAACGAACATCCAGCTTGCCTGAACTTACTCCGAGTTGCGTTACATCAAGAAGTTTGGCTGTGCTGCAAAAATCGGATTTTTGGGTTGGCGGGTTTATTTTGAGCCATGAAAGAACAGGCTGGGCGATTTGCATTCCTCCATTTCCTTCCAGAACTAAAAAATACCGGGACTTTATACAAGCACCTTGTCGAAAGGTGTCATTCGTTGAAGAAGAAGAGAAGCTTTGCCGGGATAATAAACCGGACGCATACTTGTTTCTAAGTGTTGGATCCTGCTTCAGTAGCGAAGGATCCAATGAGTCGGGGATTTCATACAACGATGCGTTACCATCATAACTCAAATTTAATTTGCCCAATCCCTCCAACTCCAAATAGTACCAAAGGCTCGATCTGCTGTATGAAGGTAATTTACTATCAGGCGGCAAGGGGCCGAGATGAACGTGAGAGGGCGGTAAATTTTGGGTAGCCAAATAATCTGAAGAATCACCTGTAATGGCACAGTTGATCGTAAAAGGAGGAATTTTCATATTTCCCTGAATCATGCCCAGGTCAATATAATTCTCCATAAAATCATTGGGATATGCAACCAATGGACCAACCGTAATAGCGAGATTCAAAACTTTCGCGAGCGGACTTGCAAAAATAAGCGTGTACCTGCCGGGTGTGAGGTTGCAATACATGCCAACCGGGTCGCAGGGATCCAAATAACCGGAATTGTCCATTAACAAGGATGGATTCTGCTGTACGCTTCCCCGTATCAAAAAGCTCTTGTAAGCTATGGAAGGAACAAAAAACTGGGATGCCACGGGCAACTCAAACTCAGTAAAATAAAAGGCGATATCATCCGGGAGTTTAGTTGAACAGCTTGCCGAAACCCATTGCGCATAAGCAGGATCCTGATTTGCGCATTGAAAACAGTATGCTGGCAGACTGTAGCTTTTTGGTGCCGCCAAATTTGTCCCCTGAACAGTAACATTACCCGTAGTCAGCGGATTCCCGCCATTTAATTGATGCGGGTTTTGTTGGGTGCCTGTGACGGTCTGATTCGGACAAGCCTGCGTGGGGTTAAATAACACACTATGTGCTTTGTTATTTATGTATCCACAGTCCGAGATGTACGTACCGTTACAAACTACCAGGGTGTACCAACCTGTATCCTGTAAACCACAGTAAAAATTCTTTGTAAACGTGAATTCCTGTACAAAATCTCCACCCTTACCCTTGCTTTTTTGACCTCTGAAAAGGTATCCACGCACAGAAGGGGACATATACATATTTGGCAATTCGATCAAAATGGAAAACGGAGTAACCGTTCCCACATAAAATTCGTGGTACATCATCGATCCTTTCACGAGATTATTGCCAGCCAATAGATGTTGTTCCTGATTGTCGAAATAATCACTGTTGCTCGCCAGTTGATTCGGAAGTACATCCGTTAATGAACCCAAATTGTTGGGCGCCAGGCTGTCATTAAATTTATAATCTACTTTTTTATATGGAAAAGTCTGAGTTTGGATTCGATGCGAAGCGGCAAGGTAATTATTGCCTTCAGGATACAAGATGCGTAGGGTATAAACCCCTGAATCTACACAAAACTTGCCGCCCGCCCCTTTTTCTATTCGGGTTAGTTGGCAGTTCTCTTGAATATCTCCTTTATACAACCAGAGTGTTGGGTTCACTATTTGGTCAAAACTCGTAGAAGTCGTCGCATAAAAATTAATGGGGGTGTTGTTTTTAATTATCAGTGTATACCAACCCTGCCGATCGAAGTAGGTGGTATCGCCATTGTTTTCAACCCGGAATAAATCAGTATTTAAATTTGGGCATATCTGCTTGGGTATAAAGCTGTTGCATGTAAATTCAGGCTCCGGAATATAGTACCAGTTGACCCGTTGAAAGGCGGGCGGCAGGTTCATGGGTGTGGCATGGGCTACACCATTATCTTTCATTCGCCTTATTTGGATATAAATTCCCGAAATACCATTCTGTCCAAAAAAGAGAGCCAAACGGTATTTTCCCGGATCAAGGTTGTTTTGATTGGCACAGCTGTAATGATATTCGTGTTCGTAACTCCACGAACTCGCCAAAACCGTTGCAGAGTCCACGATCTGCCATTGTGCCGGTGGCAGGGTAGAATCTTCTTTAAGAAGGAGCATGTGAACTGGAATTCTTCGGGTATCATAATAGTTTAGTTTCAAAGTGTAGGCCCCAAACCCACTGTCTACGTCAAATTGCACACTTGTTTGCGCAATAGCCCCCTTCAGGTAAGAAAGATTCCTGACCTCATCGGAAAACATATAGGCACATTTAAAACCTGTCAAGGTAACTTGCGCCTGATCGTATTTGAGGTTAAGCCTGGCCGGATTGTTCCATTCCGATGGGGGATTTGAGGGTATGGCAACCTGAACTTCTGTCCATACCGAATCCATTGCCCTTTGCCGCGAACAAACCTGTACATAATATTCACCGGGCTCTAAACAATCATAACCCGTATTTCCCTGTTTATTCATCACCGGAAATTCATGCGCCAGGTTATGGGGGCCCGCCATTCCTGCCGGGTTGAAAAATACGGCAAAGCCCAAATCCTGCTGGGCTATAAGGGTATCGCGCTGTTTTAGCGAAATAGTCACATTTCTGCGGGTGGCGATGGTGAATTTAAACCAGAGGGTTTTTTCGATCAGTCCGGCCTGTATAAGGTCCTGATGGAAGTATTCATTTTGATCGAGCGAAGCCAGAGCGAGGGGAAACGACGGACTTGAAAAAAGACCAACGCCATAGCCATTATCCGAAACAGCCACATCCCCGGCGGCTGCAAACTCGTCGATATACTGGGCCTCGACGCTATTTATTGTGAAAAAGAATAGGAAAAATATCAGGACATATTTGCCGGGGAACATGTAAGTATAGGTCTTATTACAGGTACAAGATACGAAATACTTACTAATAGTTGTATAAAGAGGTTTTGGGTAATGGGTTATGGGTTATCGCAATTTGAAACCCATAACCCATAACCCTCAACCCTCAACCCAAAAATCAATAGCTTTGCCCCATGGCTGAGATCTTATTATTCGGGGCCGGCAAGTCGGCCAGCTATCTGATCCGTTATTTTTTGGAAGGTGCAGAGGAAAAGAATTATTTCCTCCATGTATGCGACCCGGCGGCCGATCTGCTTAAATCCTACCATACCAGTCCGCGATTGATCTGCCATACGCTTTCGATCGATGAAACAGCATCCTGTGCCGAACGGATAAAATCAGCAGATATCGTCATTTCCCTGCTTCCGGCTTTCCTGCATGAAAAAGTAGCGCTGCTTTGCCTGGAACATGGTAAAAATCTGGTCACTGCCTCTT
This sequence comes from Bacteroidota bacterium, assembly GCA_036676705.1. Taxonomy (GTDB): domain Bacteria; phylum Bacteroidota; class Bacteroidia; order UBA8524; family UBA8524; genus UBA8524. The sequence continues at coordinate 6,791 of JAKFCJ010000059.1, read as the reverse complement.
ATGTCGATGCAAAAATGCATGCCCTGGATGAAGCGGTAAAAGCCAAAGGGCTCTGCTTTATGAATGAGGCCGGTTTAGACCCGGGCATCGATCATATGTCGGCCATGAAACTGCTGGATGACCTTAAAGACCAGGGAGCCGCGGTCTTTTCTTTCGAATCCTTTACCGGCGGACTCATCGCCCCGGAGTGTGATACCAACCCCTGGCATTATAAACTCAGTTGGAACCCGCGTAATGTGGTGCTGGCCGGATCGGGGTCATCAGCGCGTTATCTGGATAATCACGAACTCCGTTTTGTTTCTTACCCCCAGCTGTTTCAACGCCGGCAGATCTTTGAACACCCCCGATACGGAACCTTCGAAGGCTATCCCAACCGCGATTCACTGAGTTACCAAAAGCTGTATGAACTGGACGGAGTAAGAACCCTTTTACGCGGTACCCTCAGAAAACCCGGCTATTGCAATAGCTGGAATGTGTTTGTACAATTGGGACTGACCGACGACAGCTACCAGATGGACCTGGGTGCAACGTGCAGCGGCCGGGCTTTTTTCAACTCCTTCCTCCCCTATCATCCTGTTAAAACGCTGGAAGAAAAACTCAGGGAAGTGAACGGATTAAATCTCAACGAGGCCGATATGGCCCGTATCGACTACCTCGGACTTTTCTCAAAAGACTACCTGCTCCCTAAAACACAAGGTAGCCCAGCTGCCATCCTCCAGGCAATACTGGAAGAAAAATGGCGCCTGGAAGCCAACGACCGGGACCTCATTGTCATGATCCACCGCATCGGTTACCGGTTGGATGGAAAGCATCATTGGATAGAAAGCAGTCTGGCTCTGGAAGGCGAAGATGCCCGCTATACGGCCATGGCCAAAACAGTGGGTTTGCCGGCTGCTCTTTGTGCTGAGGAAATTTTGAGCGGACGATTTAGGAAAAGTGGCGTTTTAATCCCCATTTATCCCGAAATTTACATGCCGGTCATGGAAAAATTAGACCATTACGGCATCGTCTATGAAGAACGCCAGAAATAAAATAGCCGCTTCAGGCAACCATTCCGGGTAAACAGGCGACAAGCAAATAACGAACCTGACCGATTGGATACTCCTAAAGAACTGATAGATGCCTGCAAAAAGGGTAAAGCCGGGGCTCATGAAGAACTGTACCGGCGCTATAAGTCCAAACTAATGGGTATAGCGCTGCGTTACGCGGGTTCACGCGAACATGCCCAAGACATCCTGCAGGAAGCTTTCATCAGCATTTTAGGAAAATGTAGTGCTTACAAAGGCAGTGGTTCTTTTGAAGGATGGATGACACGGGTGGTGATCAATACGGCAATTTCTTTTAACCGTAAATGGGAATACCGCCGAAACGACCTGCCCGAGTCGCACGAAGATTGGGAAGATTACCAGGTTACGGCCGACATAAAACTCCAGGAAAAAGAACTTCTGGCCTTAGTGCAGCGCCTGCCACCCGGTTATCGGACCGTATTTAATATGTACGTAGTAGACGGATATAGCCATGATGAGATCGCCGCACAGTTAAATGTGAACGTGAGTACATCAAAAACGCAATTAATGAAAGCAAAACAACGCCTGGCCGAATGGATAGGCAAAATGGAAAGAAAGGATATCATGCGATGAAAGAACAGAAATCTGATGATCTGGAACGTATGTTCAGGGAGGGCCTTCGGGATCTGAAGGCTGAACCTGATGCGGCCGTATGGCTTGCAATACAGGATGCCATGAAAAAGCGGAGACGCTTTTGGTTATTTTGGAGCATAACCGGCATGGTGGCCATTGGGTTAGTGGCCACCGTGCTGCTTCAAAGTGACACGCAACTAGCGAGCGAAGAGCGGACCTTCGGTCGGAGCGGAGAGCGGGAAGTATCGAAACCTCAGGCAAGTCACCCTGATCGTGTGCGCCGTAGCTTTTCTGCGAAGGAGCAGCAGGCGAATGGAACTTCAGTTGATGAAGAACCTTCACGCCGTGTCGAAGGGCCAAAACCTCAGGAGCGTCACCCTGAGCAGGCAGACGAGATATCCGGCGAAGAAGAACCTTCACGCCGTGTCGAAGGGCCGAAACCCATAACCCAGAACCCAGCTCCTAATACCCTCATGTCCCTGCGCATTCCGTTCCTCTACCAGGAACAACTGCGCGATTACCCACTCCTCGTATCCGGCTACAAGCCCAAGCCAAAAGCCGACAGCACAAATAAGATGTCTCCCTGGTCGCTTGCCTTTAATCCGGGATTGCTGCTTCCATCTGTTCAATCTTTTGGAAAAACAGGAACAGTCAATTACGAAAAAACAAATGAATTCAGACCCGGAGTTTCCATTTCGCTTTACCTGAATCATGCCTTCAAACAAAACTGGATCATGCGCTCCGGGATCAACTGGAGTTCGTATTCGGTGTCAGGAAATCACCGTTATTTTGGCTATACCGATACCGTTGAATGGATAGACCGCGACAGAAATACCGGGTTCCAGACTGTTCAAAAAGACCGCTACTGGGACTTTGAGAGCCGTTATCAATGGATAGGCATTCCGATCGAACTCGGACGTCGTCAAAATTTCAATAATGGATTTGGTTGGGAATGGACGATAGGTGGTGGATTGAACTACCTCTATAGCTATGATAAAATTGCAGGTGGAAATAAGTACCTGAGCGGAATTGACGAAAGTATCAAACGTTTGCAGTTCAATATAAGTGCGGGATTTGGTGCGCATTACCAATGGAAGGGGCCCTGGAGCACCTTTGTAAATGTGCGCTACCGTCTGCAACCAAATTACCTGTATGAATCCGAAATGCTTCGGGAAAAACACCAGATATTGCAATTCGGGATCGGACTGCAGTATCAATTTAAATGGAAAGGAAATTGATAATGAAAAGGAGAATAATCTGGCATTTATTCACTACCCTCTTCATTCTGATACTGGCCGGTACGGCCCGTGCAGAAACGGTAGTCGGAGAAAGCACCATTCAGGATGAACGGGTGTGGTCACTGAGTGGGAGTCCGTATCGGATACAGGGAAACATTACCATAGAGGAGGAAGCCAGCCTGCATGTTGAAGGCGGCTGCGTGCTCATTTTTGAGGGGAAATACGGCATCAATGTAGCCGGTCGCTTCTCCCTTTCGGGGTGGATACAAACCATCCGGATGGAGGGACAGGACCTGGGTAATGGGAAACATATTCTTTGGCGCGGCATTCATGCTACATCGGCCAATGCCTTCATTTCTCTTGAATATGCTGATATCCAGGACGCTGAAGTAGCAGTGAATTTTTCCGGATTTACCTATCAGCCAATAGCACCGGAACTGTATTGCAACATGGTGAACTTTACCAATAACCTGATCGCTCTCAACACCGGGGATCAGGGAAGTCATTTTTCTATTGTAGCCTGTAAGTTCCGGAACAATGTCATTGGCATTCAGGGAAATTATACCTCGATCGATTCCATTCCAACATACCGCCGGTTATATATCGCATTTACCACTTTTGAGGACAATGAAACAGCCATAAAATCGGCCCATTGCCGGATCGAGGCCAGTCATTTCGAAAATAATACTTCAGCGATAGCAGACGGAATGTACGCTGAAATCGATTCTTCCGGTTTCAAAAGTAACGCCCTGGCTATAAGCGGGTATGGTCTTAAAATAGAACGCTGTATTTTCTTTTTGAATGACAAAGCAGTCATCCATACCGGAAGATACCCGCAACGTGATAAAATATTACGCAACTCCATTATCAGGTCCAATAATTTCGAATCGAACAAGGAAGCCCTATTTCTGGAAGACGGTGCCATGATCGAAGAAATGAGCTGCAACCTGTTCATGAAAAACGATTTTGCAATGGTCTTACCCGATTCGCTGTATAATTCGCAGAAGGCGCCATTCCGGGTAGAAAAGAACATATTCATCCAAAATACCCTGGCCATCCAGGTGCTTGAACTGGAAGCTGCATCCGCTCCCGCTCCGGGAAGCAGCCTTGAACCTGTAAATTTCCTTTACAATATGATGGCCCTGAATTTTATTATCCTTGACCATACCAGTCCCTATAACCTCAACTTTTTCCATAATTATATCCTGGAAGCCGACCCGTTTTTTATAAATATGCGGATGGTCGACGGGGATGATAAGCCGGGCGTGGTAGGATTGGTCAACTACACCGTGTCGGGAGATACTTCTTTAGTGAATGAATTGATCACCGTAAACATCATAAAGGAAGTGATTAAACACAACGATTATGACAGCGCAATGATCGGCGGGAATACCTATTCTTTTGAAATGTGTGCTTCGATGCCGGGGAATGTGCTGGGCATTCCTTCACCCGACGAAAATATCCGGGTATCTGTTTATCCCAATCCTTTTACCCATATGCTCCGTGTAGAATGGGAGGAAGAGCTGCAATTTGATTTTCTTCTCTATAACCTAACCGGCCAGGAAATTTCCCTCAAAAACGCGGAAGGGCTATCCTCACCCGGGTTATTTGACCTTGGGCATCTGGAACCCGGGATCTATCTCCTCAGGGCCATCTCCGGAAATGAGGTCCGTACTTTTAAACTCATAAAAAATTAAAAGTCTGGCTGCTCAACCCGCTTTCGGAAAAACGTAACGAAGATGGTAGGCCAAAAGATTTTCTATGGGTGCCTGGATGATCTGTCCCAGTTGGATGTTAAGGTTGGCCGCTGCTTTTTGCAAAGAATCCTTAAAGTGAAAGGCGATCGAACCAACGAAGTGGACCTTCAGTTTTTCAAAGCCCTCAAAACCACAAACATGGATCTCAAGGAAGCTTTTCATGCCTTCATACAGCAGCGCATCAAAAACGGGTAATTCCTTGTATTTGGCTATAAAGGGAGTAAAGCCTGAGAGATAAATATTGGCATGCGGTTTTTCATACACATTGTGTAAAATGACCGCGCGGTTTACCCCATATTCCTTTTCAAGGTCCAGGGCTACGGCTTCTGGCAATTGTTTATATAGATAAGCCGCCAGGAGTTTTTTTCCGAAATACGACCCGCTGGCTTCGTCGCCAAGGATATAGCCGAGTCCGGCGTAATTGGAAGTCAGGGTTTTTCCATCAAAATACGCCGCATTTGAACCCGTTCCGAGTATACAACTGATGCAGGGCTCACCCTGGTAGGTGGCAAAGGCGGCTGCTTTCATGTCGTGTTCAACGTGTACGGCGGCGTTGGGGAAAACGGAAGAAAGCGCCTGGGCAACTATGAATTTTTGTGTTTTCTGTGAGCAGCCCGCTCCAAAATAATAGATGGACTGAACCTGAAAGGCTATTTCCAGCATACCAGCATGCTTGCGAATTTCTTCTTCGATGTGCGATGCGGAATGAAAAAAGGGATTGAACCCCTTAGTATTGTAGGCATCAAGACGAGTTCCGTTTTTATCAAGCAGAAGCCAGTCGCATTTGGTAGAACCGCTGTCGGCAAGTAGTATCATCCTTCCTTATTTCCCGTCAATATTATTCAATTTCGGCACGATTCTCTCCGCATTGTTTATAGCTGCTCTTTTTTGTTCATAAAATGTGTCAGCATTATGCCCTTTAATCGACAAATTTGTAAACTTTTCAAGAAAATAAAACCATGAGCGAACAAGCGGAACATGTAGAATGCCTGATCATCGGATCGGGACCGGCAGGATATACAGCGGCTATTTATGCAGCACGAGCGGATATGAAACCGGTGATGTATGAGGGTTTACAACCCGGAGGACAACTTACCATCACCACCGAAGTAGAAAATTATCCCGGTTTCCCGCATGGCATTGAAGGTCCGGAGATGATGACCTTATTTAAGGAACAGGCTACCCGGCTTGGTGCAGATGTACGTTTCGGATTGGCTACGGCAGTCGACTTTTCCAAACGTCCCTTTCGCGTGACTGTTGACGAAAAGAAAGAAATAATTGCCGAAACAGTGATCATTGCCACCGGTGCTTCTGCCAAGTGGCTGGGCATTCCTTCCGAAGAAAAATTCAAATCCAATGGTGGCGGTGTATCAGCCTGTGCCGTTTGTGATGGCTTTTTTTACAGGGGAAAGGAAGTAGCGATCGTTGGAGGAGGTGATACCGCCTGTGAGGAGGCTTCCTACCTGGCTAAAATTTGCAAAAAGGTTTATATGATCGTGCGCAAGGACCAGTTGCGCGCTTCAAAAGCGATGCAACATCGGGTTGAGAACACCCCGAATATTGAGATCCTGTATTCCAGCCAGACGAAAGAAATTTTGGGAGATCAGTTGGTGGATGGCGCCATAATTACGAATACCGAAACCCATACGGATCGAAAACTGGATGTACAGGGCTTTTTTGTTGCCATTGGCCATACCCCGAATACAGCGATCTTTAAAGACTATATCCATCTGGATGAGCAGGGATACATTAAAACCGTTCCCGGCACCACCCGTACGAATATTCCCGGTGTTTTTGCCTGTGGCGACGCACAGGACAAGGTATATCGCCAGGCAGTAACTGCCGCGGGTACCGGATGTATGGCAGCTTTGGATGCAGAGCGTTTCATGGCTGAGCAGCCGGTGGTTGCGGGGTAGGGTACAGGCTACAGGGTGCAGGGTGCAGGCTACAAGCACTGAACACTGAAAACTGAACACTGAAAACTCCTAGTAAGTCGCTAGTCCGATAATCTTGGCAGCAGGAAACCCTTCTGTCAACACCGCCTTTCCATTCAAAAAACTCAGGTCAACGAGGAAAGAAAAACCCAGGACCTCCGCCCCTACCTGCTCGCATAATCGGGCGGAAGCATGAGCAGTACCACCGGTGGCCAACAGATC
>JAKFCJ010000058.1:0-35804 GCA_036676705.1 Bacteroidota bacterium | reverse complement strand
AATCCATGATCATCCCGGTATCAATAGTCGTTGAGTCGGTACTTACCCAGTAATTGTTTTTAAGATTAACGGGTTCGGAACTGGTAGGTACCGGATTCGAGCCATTAATGATCACTTTTCTACCCGTTCCGATATGATAAAGAAAGTTGTTATTGTTAAAGCGGGATTGATTGAGTTTAGCCGCGGAGTTATTTCTGGTCAGCTTCAACATTGGATCTCCACCGAAGGAATAGCCTGTGCTGTCAAGCGTATTATGCGTAAATACACAACTATTCACAGAATCAGCAGCAATAAAAGAAACTTCAACTCCCTGTCTGAGTTTATTAAACAGGTTGCAGCTTATAAGCGAAGCCTGGGAAGTCACGCTTACTTTGTTCAATCCATTGAAGACATTATTCAACATGGTGGTTTTCCTGCCATAAATATAAACACCTCCGCCACCACCAAAGTTATTGAACGTATTCCCGATCAGATATGCTTCCAGGTAGCTGCTACCTGAATAGATCGGAGAGGACATCCCCGTGTTGTCGTTGAATGTGCAGGCAAGAAGATCTATCCTTTGTGTCGATAGACTTCCGGTAATATATAAGCTATAGTAGGTATTTGAGAAGGTTGAATTTTCGATCTTTACGCTGATACCCATCACATAGATCACCATCTTTCCGATTCCTGGGGACGTGAAAACACAATGATTGAAGTAAGCACCGGTACCTGTTGCACTGTCGTACGATCTCGCTTTTTGTTGCAATTGGATTTGCAATTGGTGAAATAGAATGTTCGAATCGACAGTACCGTTAGCCTGTAACTCACCGTCTACGATAAATTGAATGTTCCCATTGAGTCCAAGCACTTCTACGCCCGGCTTAACCAATACTTTCACACCTGAATCGATGTAGGTATTTTGGTTAACCAGATAAGGACTGCCGCTGATATCCCATACCTGGTTGGAGGTGATCAGCGCGGGAACCGTGGTCTGTGCGTTAAGCCTTTCTATTCCCGTTATTAGTATAGAAAGCAGTAAAAGATTGGTAAGAAGTCTTTTCATAATTTCTTTGGTTTGTACTGCTATATACGGGGGAATTGGGGGGAGGGTTGGGTATGGGGATTGGGATTGGGATTGGGGGGCGAAACAATCCTAAATGGAATCAAAAAACAATGGATGCCAACTCTCAACCCTCAACAGCGTAGCGATTCAACTAGCGTAGCGTTCAACCCCTTTCGGGATTACTTGCGTGATCCCTGAGTGGGGGCCTGCAAACAAAATAAAAACCGGCTTTGAAATAATCATATGAATCGTTTTAACGCAAATGCCCTACCTGACCCGGATTTGAGATACTTTTCGAATTTATAAGCCTTATATCGATCCGAAAAAACTCCATACCATACCAATTTAATGGGCAGTTTTGAACGGGTATATATGCATCGCCCTTTTTCATGGCGCATCAGACGTTCATTAATGTTAACGGTGCATCCCACATAATACTTGCCATTCTTCAATTTTAGTATATAAACATAATAACTCACGAAACCGAAGTTCCGTCCTAACTATTAAGAAGACTAATTTTATGGTCAGGCGACTGTAAAACTAAAGTCTGGGTTGTGTAAAAAAGTAAGGTACGATTGACAAAGCCCTCCTACGCTTTGAGAACGGCATGAGGTGATCGTTGAATCTACAATAGCGATTCTGGTTTTGTAGATAGGTGTTTGAATGGGGTTAAAGGTCACCGTTCTCAAAGCTTCGGAGGGCAAAGCCCGCTTCCAGAATTATGGTGGGGAGAAAAAACTTCAATAAAAAAACCCGCCGTAGTTAATGCTACGGCGGGCGGCCCGCCTACGCATCAACTGCGGCCTGAAGTGCGGATTTATCCGCCGAAGCCCGCTTCCAGAATTATGGTGGGGAGAAAAAACTTCAATAAAAAAACCCGCCGTAGTTAATGCTACGGCGGGCGAAGGCGGAGAGAGAGGGATTCGAACCCCCGGACCTGTAACAGTCAACGGTTTTCAAGACCGCCGCATTCGACCGCTCTGCCATCTCTCCTGAGGGTGCAAAAGTAGTAAAAGTGAGCATCTCTGCATAGTGGGAGTACAAAATAATTAGTTGTGCAGGGTATTTCCAACCTTGCGGCGTTCTAACTCCTTGTCCAACAGCCTTTTTCGTTTAACCTGATCGAGGTAAATATTGAATTCAAAGCCGATCAAAGTCACTACCGAATTCCAGTATATCCATAACATGATCACCAAAAGGGTACCGATACTCCCGTATATTCTGTTGTAGGAATTGAACTGGTTCACGTAAACACTGATCAAAATACTCATCAACAGGATTAAAATGGTGCTGAGGAATGATCCGGGATTGAGAAATTTCCAGGTCGAACGGTTATAGGGACCAAAGCGGTATAGGGAAGAGACAACCAATTGGATCAGCATAATGACCACCAGCCAGTTCAGGATCTGCCATACATAACTGATAAATCCCCTTCCCAGCAGGTCATGGGTCCGCATCCATACCAAAAAGGCATCGCCGGCCGTAATGAGTACCAAAGCGGCCAATAAAAGCAGGGAGAAATAACAATTCAATAAAATCGTATAGAGCTTTTTCTTATAATAGGGTCTCTTATCCTTTATTTTCAGCGAGTTATGAAAACTTCGTATCATGCTGTCCATCGCACTGGTAGAGAAATAAATGGCGGCCAGGAAGCCGATGGAAAGGAGTCCGTCGCGTTGTTTGGATAGGATGTCTTCCATGGTGGACGACAGCGACTTGTAGGCATTCTCGGGCATGAGGCGGTGGATGAGCTCCAACAGGTCCTTATCGGCGTTTTCTAAAGGCAGGTAAGCGATCAGGGTAAAGAAAAAGATGATGGCCGGAAAGATGGCCAGCATGAGGTGAAAGGCCATAAAGGAGGCACGCATGCGTATGTCTTCCCGGTCAGCCCTGACCAGGTAAAAGGTGAGCAGCTTATGCCAGCTGATCTGTTCCAATCCCGGAACAAAACGTGCCTGCCAGGATTTGGGCAGCTTTGCCTGTAACTTGTTCCATAATTGAAATCCTTTGGTCATTTAAAAAAGGGTGTTAGTTTGTCCATGAGCGCTGCCGGACAACGGATCGGGCGTTTATCATGACTCCGGACGAATACCAGATTCACCTTTGCTGTATGCAACAATTCATTCGCCTCGTTGAACAGTTCGAACTCAAAACAAATGCGCACGGCGGGGAGTTCCTTCATGATGGTCCTGATCAGGACCTCATCATCATACAAGGCAGGTTTGATAAAGTGGCTGTGAATTTCCAGAACGGGCATCATAACTCCCTGCTCTTCGAACTTTTTGTAGGATAACCCAAGTTGCCTCAGGGCATCTACCCTTCCAAGCTCATAATATTGGGCATAATTCCCGTGGTACATATAACCCATCTGGTCGGTCTCCCCATAACGTACCCGGACTTTCGTTTCTGAAACAAACATCAGTGTACCCCCTTCTTATTAAGTTCCAGCCAATATTTCCGGGCATTTAGCATATGCTGGTTGTAGTCGGCCGTAAAATTATGGTAACCGGAAAAATCTTCCCGGGCACAAAAATAAATATAGTTATGTTTTTCGTTTTTTAACACGGCATCGATAGCCTGGATACTGGGCATACAAATAGGACCCGGAGGTAAACCGGTATAGAGGTAGGTATTGTAAGGTGATTCAATTTTCAGCATTTCACCTTTTATCCGCTTTATATCGGGATTTCCGGTAGCAAATTTAACGGTTGGGTCGGCTTCGAGCTTCATTCCTTTGCGGAGCCTGTTGAGGTACACCCCTGCCACCGTAGCCATTTCGTCGCTTTGGTTGGTTTCTTTTTCGACGACAGAGGCCAGAATACTCACTTCTGTGGGGCTTAATCCGATGGCCTTTGCTTTTTGAAGGCGGCTTTCATTCCAGAATCGTTTATGCTCTTTGAACATTCTTGCGAGAAACTGATCGGCATCGGTGGTCCAGTAAAAATTATAGGTATTGGGCACAAAAGCAGCTAAAATGGTATGCGGACTCCATCCATACTTTTGCAAACGACTGGAATCATTCAGTAAAGACAACAGATAGATACTGTCGGCATTTATTTCCTTGCATACATAAGAAACCAAACTTTCCTTGCTCCAACTGCTGCGTAAAACCAACTTTACTTCTTCCTGCCGGCCACTGGCAAGCAGGCGAAGAATTTCTTTGTTCGACATGCCGGGAACGATGCGGTAAAGTCCCGGCTTGATCCGTTCTGAATAACCTGACCACCTCGCCAGCCGATCCAGTGATGCCGGTTTGCGAAGCAGGGTATCGGCGGTCATAAGCTGCATTACACCCTCCCAATTCGTTCCTTCAGCGATTTTTAAAGGCCGCTTGTTTTGCCTTGCTGTATTTTCACGGTAAATCAGGTCCCAGGTAAATAAACCACCCACACATGCAAGCAGCAGGAGAAAGATCAAAATTCGTTTTAAAATGCGCATTCGGGGCAAATATAGGACATGGCGCCATCTTGTCAGATAGGCACCGAAACGCTATGTTTGCCGCTGAGAATTACGAAGGTGAAAATTGCACTCATAGGATACGGAAAAATGGGACAAGCCATTGAAAACGCGGCGATCTCCCGGGACCATGAAATTGTTGCCCGAATTTCCCAGGAGGCCGGTAAAGCCGAATGGGAAAAATTAAGCCAGGCAGATGTCGCTATTGAGTTTACTGCACCCCATGCGGCGGTCGACAATATACGCCGCTGTTTTAAAGCCAATGTTCCGGTTGTAGTGGGAACTACAGGCTGGTATGACGACTATGAGGATCTGTGCGAAGAAGCGGAGAAGAAAAAGCAAAGTATGCTCACGGCCACGAATTTTAGCCTGGGAGTGAATCTCTTTTTTGAACTGAACAAACGCCTGGCTGAATTATTAGCACCTTATGATTCCTATGATGTGCATATTGAAGAGATCCATCATACAAAAAAACTTGACGCACCCAGCGGAACGGCCATAAGCCTTGCCACCCAGGCCATAGAACGTATACCCTGGAAAAAAACCTGGAAACTGGTGGAAGATCCTGAGGAAGAAATAGCGGGCACGACCCTGGGCATCGAAGCAAAACGCTTCGATGATGTTCCCGGAACCCATACGGTACGCTACGAATCGGCCATCGATACCATAGAAATAAAACATACCGCTCATAACCGTGCCGGCTTCGCCTTTGGAGCGGTATTGGCAGCAGAGTGGCTTTCCGGAAAATCAGGCGTTTTCACCATGGAAAATGTCATTAAAAACACCCTTACCCTCGACCCAAACACATGAAAAACATCCTTGACCGTATCAAACGTTTCACCCGTAAGGAGTGGATCTACATTTCGATTTGGAGCAGCATCAATTTTCTGTTTTTTCTTGTTTTATTGATAGGCGCCCAAGCCGGATTCCTGAATTCGCTCCTCTATTTTATCTTCTGGGAACTCGTGCTTTTTGCCTACTACCTGATCCGGGTAAGGAAGGGCGAAAAAGATACCAAAGGCCGGGAATGGCTCGATGCGATCGCCTTTGCGGTCATTACGGCTACGATCATCAAAACCTTTTTGGTCGATGCTTTTACGATCCCTACTCCTTCCATGGAAAAAAGCATGATGGTGGGCGATTTTCTCTTTGTCAGCAAATGGAATTACGGAACCCGGGTACCGATGACCCCCGTGGCCTTTCCTTTTGTTCACAATACCATGCCGGGAGGTAAAAGCGACAGCTACTCCGAATCGCTGACCATGCCCTATTACCGCCTCCCGGGATTCCAAAAAATAAAGAACAATGATATCGTTGTGTTCAACTATCCGGGACAGGATCAGATGAACAATGAGGCAAGGCCGGTTGATAAACGTGAAAATTATATCAAACGCTGTATTGCCATAGCCGGGGATAGTTTATGGATCGTTGGCGGACAGGTTTATGTAAACGGAAAAGCGGTGGGATTTCCCGAACAGGCTCGTCCGCAGCATAAATGGCTGGCCGTATATAAAACAGGGTCATTTCCTAACCTGAAGAAGTTGAAATCAGATTTTGATATTGACCCTGACGCAATCACAGACACAAAAAATATCTATCCCGGCAATTATGACCAGATCAGTGACTCATTTGTGATCGATATTCCGGATCACCAGGTCGAAGCATTTAAAAGCAAACAACCCATTGACACCCTGATAAGTCTGATTCAGGACGGCAGTTCTGGAAATTATTTCCCTGACCATTACCTTCAACAACAGGTTTTTGGCTGGACGGCGGATAATTTCGGGCCGATTTATTTGCCAAAAGCCGGGGAAACGATCAAACTCACCGAGTACAATTATCCGATCTACCACCGTTGTATAACCCTCTATGAAGGAAATACCTTAACCTACAAAGACAAGGTGTTCTATGTGAATGGCGTGGCAACAGACACTTATACCTTTACCTACAACTACTACTGGATGATGGGAGATAATCGCCATAATTCACTGGATTCGCGTACATGGGGATTTGTGCCGGAAAACCATATTGTAGGCAAGGCCTGGTTTGTATGGATGAGCTGGGATAAATTTGCGGATGGCTTCTTCAATAAAGTGCGTTGGGAGAGGTTGTTTAAAGGCGTTAATTAAAGTAGGGAAGATTGGAAGTAGGGAGGATTGGAGGACGGTACTGCTCAGGCTAAGCCACTTCTACATAATTCAGATCCTTTGAAAAGCTCTCTTTTAAATAGAGAATACTGATCAATGCCAAAAGCATAACAAGCCCACCAACTGCTGCCGCGGAATGTACATTTCCAAAAGAAAAAACCAAGGCCTGGAAGCTTAAGGTGATAATGGGCACGGTTCCCCGAACGAAATTGGGGACAGTATTGGTTACGGTTGAACGGATATTGGTTCCGAATTGTTCGGATGCGATGGTTACAAATAGGGCCCAGTATCCGGTGCCCATGCCGATCGCAAAACAGAGCCAGTAATAGCTGTCGACAGAAATTCCCTGGGCGAAATAGAGGAAATAGGTAATGAGAATGCTGGAAACGATGAGGTAAAGGATCACCACTTTCTTCCGGCTTTTCCACCATTGGGAGAGTAGTCCGCTGAGCAGATCTCCTGCCGACAAACCCAGGTAGCAATACATGAGGGCCTTACCATTTACGACCTCCCCTACTATACCCAGTTCCAAGGCAAAAATATCCTGGGAAAGAGAGACCAGTAAACCGATCATGTACCAGATCGGTACCCCGACAAAAATGCAGGCCAGGTATTTTAAAAAATTCCTCTGTGTTCGGAAAAGCATAAAAATATCGCCCCTTTTCACCCCGCTGCTATGTTTGAGTTGGGTGAACATTCCTGATTCAAAAACACCAATGCGTAAAATAAGCAAAGCCAACCCCAGCGTCCCACCCATAATATAGGCTACTCTCCAGTTCGGAAAAGGGTAATGGAAGAGCGATTCCAGGAACATACCGATCACCTCACCTTTTGCACCAATGAGTCCGGCGAATACGGCCCCGAGCGCGCCAAACGTCACTACGATCATGGTGCCGATACCCCGTTTTTCTTTGCTCATGGTTTCAGAAATGAGCGTGATCCCTGCCCCGAGTTCTCCGGCCAGTCCGATACCGGCAATGATCCTGACCACGGCATAAACCGGCACGGTGGTCACAAAGGCATTGACCATATTTGCGGCTGAATAGAGCAGGATGGAACCAAACAAAACCTCCACCCTTCCGCGTTTATCGCCCAGTATTCCCCACAATATGCCCCCAATGAGCATACCGGTCATTTGCATGTTAAAAAGGAAAATTCCCGTATTCGTTAAAAATTCAGGGTCGGCCTGGGGGAAAAGGTAAGTGAGGCTTTCGCGCTTAACCACATTGAAGAGCACCAGATCATAAATATCAACAAAATAGCCCAGCGCGGCTACAACGATGAGCATGACGGTTTTGCGGTTCATTCAGATCAGGCGCTAAGAAAGCACTTTTGGATCAAAGCCGCAATTTGTTGGGTGTATTTCAGGTCGGTTTCGTCAAAATGGTTTAGAAATTCGCTGTCGGCATCCAACACCGCCACCACTTCATTGTTTAAAAAGATTGGAACGACCATTTCTGATCGCGATGAGGAACTGCAGGCTATATGGCCGGGAAAGGCATCCACATCCGGAACCAGGATGCTCCTTTTTTCCTTCCAGGAAGTGCCACAAACTCCTTTTCCATAAGAAATACGGGTACAGGCAACGGGCCCCTGAAAAGGACCGAGTACCAATTCATTTTTTTCTACAAGGTAAAACCCTACCCAAAGCCAGGAAAAAGTCTCTTTAAGTGCAGCGGATACATTGGCCAGGTTCGCAACCAGGGAAGATTCTCCCTGTATCAGTCCGCTGAGCATAGGCAGCAGGGCCTCATATTTCTCCTCTTTTGTATAAGAAGAAGGAATATGGATACTTTCAGCCATTTAGCAATAGCTTATTGAACGGCCGTGGTGTCGGCAGCTTTTGCCGTATCAGCCGGAGCGGTACCATTCATTTTAGCAGCAGCATCTTCCGGAAGAGCAG
Source organism: Bacteroidota bacterium (assembly GCA_036676705.1). Taxonomy (GTDB): domain Bacteria; phylum Bacteroidota; class Bacteroidia; order UBA8524; family UBA8524; genus UBA8524. Next base: position 27,253 of record JAKFCJ010000058.1, on the reverse strand, counting down.
TTGCTGCTTCTCTTTCAGCGCGAATACCTTTATAATCTTCGTTCGTTTTAGCAGATTCTTTTGCTGCATCCTGTCCGTAATGGCAGGCTCCTATTGAAAAAGTCATTGCAAGACTAAGTACTGCGATCGATTTAAATTTCATGGATTTCTCTTGTTCGGGGCAAAGATAAAGATGTGAAGGAGATTTGAAAATGTTTATTGAGGGTGAGGTTGAGGTTAAGGTTGAGGTTAAGGTTGAGGAGTCGACGGTCAACAGTCAACAGTCGACAGTCAACGGTGTAATAAGATACCACAAGCCAACAGCCTATAGCCTATAGCTTACAGCTTACAGCCAGAATTACCTATTTTCGCAAATTCGAGAACACTATGAAAATCCTCCTCCTCTCTGATACCCATTCTCATATCGACGATGCCATGAAAAAACATGCGGCATGGGCACAAGAGATCTGGCATGCCGGCGACTGGGGCTCCATGCACGTGTTTGAGGAACTGAGCAAGATCGCTCCGGTAAAGGGCGTATATGGAAACATTGACGGACAGGAAATTCGTGCAGTAAATCCTTTCCACCGGCGTTTTACCTGCGAGGGTTTGGATGTATGGATCACCCATATCGGGGGCTATCCGGGCAGGTATGAACCCAAAATAAGAGACCGGATCAAGGCGAGCCCTCCGGGATTATTCATTTGCGGCCATTCCCATATTTTAAAGATCATGCGCGACCCGAAACTGGGTTTGATGCATTTTAATCCCGGTGCAGCCGGAGTTTACGTATTCCATCAGGTCAGGACCATGATCCGGTTTGAGGTGAATACCGGGAGGATATTGAATCCGGCGGTGATTGAACTGGGACCGCGTATCGTTTAGTTTTCAGTGTTCAGTTTTCAGTGTTCAGATGCAACCTGCTGAAAACTGAACACTGAAAACTGAAAACTCCTAAATTCGCAGAGCATGACTAAATATCCATACCAAATCACATCTGCGGATGAATACGCCACCGCCTACTCCCAAAGCGAAAAAGATCCGGAAGGTTTTTGGGGAGAAATCGCAGGGTATTTTGAATGGATGAAACCCTGGGATAAAACCCTGGAGTGGAATTTTGAAGAACCTTCCGTAAAATGGTACATAGGAGGCAAGTTGAATATTACGGTAAACTGCCTCGACCGGCATCTGAAAGATCGCGGCGATATCCCTGCCCTGATCTTTGAAGCCAATGACCCTTCCGAAGCAAGTCGAACCCTCACCTACCGGCAACTGCATGATGATGTGAATCGCTTTGCCCTGGTCCTTAAAAACCGGGGGATAAAAAAGGGGGATCGTGTATGCATTTATATGGGCATGGTACCCGAACTGGCCATAGCCGTCCTGGCCTGTGCCCGGATCGGGGCCATCCATTCGGTTATTTTTGGTGGATTCAGCGCGAAAAGTATAGCCGACAGGATTATGGATGCACAGGCCTGTGCGGTCATTACCTGCGACGGGGCTTTTCGCGGGGCTAAAGAAATACCCTTAAAATCGGTTATTGATGATGCCCTGGAAACCTGTAACTGCGTAAACAGTGTGCTGGTATTTAACCGCACCAATTCTCCGGTAAGCATGCTCAAAGACCGGGATTACTGGTGGGATGAGGAGATGGAAAAAATTCCGGCAGGTGCTTTTTGTGAGCCGGAAAAAATGGATGCAGAAGACCCGCTGTTCATTCTTTATACCTCGGGCTCAACAGGCAAGCCCAAAGGCGTGGTGCATACCTGTGGGGGGTATATGGTATATACTGCCTATAGCTTTGTGAATGTTTTTCAATACCAATCCGGACAAATTCACTTTTGCACGGCCGATATCGGCTGGATCACCGGACATAGTTATATCTTATACGGTCCACTTTGTGCCGGCGCCAGCAGCCTCATGTTCGAAGGTATTCCAACCTGGCCGGATGCTTCCCGGTTCTGGCAGATCTGTGAAAAACACCAGGTTAACATACTCTATACCGCCCCCACGGCCATAAGGAGTTTGATGGGATTTGGGGATGAATTCGTTGATAAATTTGAAATGGCCAGCTTAAGGGTATTGGGCTCGGTAGGTGAACCCATCAACGAAGAAGCCTGGAACTGGTTCAACCAGAAAGTGGGCAAAGGCAGGTGTCCGATCGTTGATACCTGGTGGCAAACCGAAACAGGAGGCATCCTGATCTCCAATATGGCAGGTATCACTCCCGGTAAGGCCTCCTTTGCAACATTACCTTTACCCGGTATTTTTCCTGAATTGATGGATGAAAAGGGACAGGTTATCCGGGAAAACGGGGTAAGCGGGAATTTATGCATTCGGTTTCCATGGCCTTCCCTGTTGCGCAGCACCTGGGGCGATCATGAACGCTGCCGCCAAACTTATTTTACTGCTTATCCGGGTAAATATTTCACCGGCGACGGGGCCCTGCGCGATGAACAGGGTAATTACCGCATCACCGGAAGGGTCGACGATGTATTGAATGTAAGCGGGCACCGGATCGGAACGGCAGAAGTGGAAAATGCCATCAACATGCACGCCGGGGTGGTTGAAAGTGCGGTGGTGGGTTATCCACATGAGATCAAAGGACAGGGCATCTATGCCTATGTGATCTACCAGGGCAAACACCACGAAAGCGAAGAACAGCTTCGTGCCGATATCAATGCCACCGTGGCACGCATTATTGGCCCCATAGCAAGGCCGGATAAGATCCAGCTCGTACAAGGGCTGCCTAAGACCCGCTCCGGCAAAATTATGCGGCGGATACTCAGGAAGATAGCGGAAAGGGACACGTCTAATTTAGGCGACACCTCCACCCTCCTCGATCCCTCCGTTGTTGATAGTATCCGCGACGGGGCTTTGTAATTTTCTCTAGTTTTGAGCGTTTGCTAATCTAAGGGAGCGCTTTACATGAAATATCTACTATTAAGCAGTCTGGTACTGGGCATGGGTTTAAATGCCGGCGCTCAAACAAGGGACGGACTTGGCGGCGATAATACAGGTATTCTCATTGGCCAGACGCGCATCGAATTAACGGATGCCCGCCGTATTCCTACCGAACCTAAAATTGAGATCCCTGAAGTTTCCACTCCTGAACTGACTTATTCCATTACACTGACCCCTTCGAAGGTTCCGGCTACCATTCAACTTCCGGAAGCCCAAAAGATGCAAAAGGAAAAAGCACCCAAATACGCCCACAACTATGTAAAACTGGGATATGGAAATAATTTTTCTCCTTTGGCCGATATCTATTTTACCATGCCGGGAAAAGCAGGAATGCTTGCCTTTACATACCATTATTTAGGTGCGAACGGTCCGGGATTGATGGATTTTAACCAGCACCGGGGAGCGATCAGCGGAATTAAATATTTTAAAAAGAGCAACCTGGAAGCGGGTTTCCATTATAACCGCCGGGGGCTATATTATTACGGATACGGCCCTAAACTGATCCTTCCCGATAACGATTTTCCGGACAGTTTGCGGCAATTTTATCAGGATATTGGCGGGCAACTGGCCTGGGAATCCAAACAGAGCGGGCGAAATAAACCGTATTACCGTGCCGAAGTTGATTTTTATTCTTTCTCAGACCGCTGGAAACAAACAGAAAACAGACTCAAAATTGGTGCGTTATACCGTTTTGAGGTCGAAAAAAATGAACTGACCATCGACCTGGGCTACCAGATGCAAAATTTCAGTCGGGATAGCACTTCCTTTACCCGGAACTTTGTTGATATACAACCTTATTATATCCTCCGTGATAAAAACTGGGAATTGACCCTTGGGTTCATCTCTACGGTCATTCTTCAGGAAGGAGAAGATGCACGCTTTAAATTTTTCCCGCGTGTGGAAGGGGTCTATATCATCGAAAAAGACCAACTGGCCGTATTTGGAGGCTTTTATGGAAAGGTTCAGAAAAATACCTTCCGCGCCTTTGCCAATGAAAACCCCTTCCTGAGTTACGGTCCTTCTTTAGACGTGAGCGTTCATCAGTTCGTGATGGATGCCGGGCTGAAAGGAAAAATAACGGGCAATACCGGTTTTGTTGCCAAAGCCAATTATGCCAGGATAAACGGCATGCCGCTTTTTATCAATGATACAAATGAATTGCGGTCATTTCTTATCATCCATGACGATGTAGAACGCATCCGGCTTAGTGCAGAACTCAGCCATCAATACAGCGAAAAATTCAGGATGGCCTTTAGCTTTAATTACAGCTATTACGATCCGATGATACAGGCCGCCGCCTGGCAGTTGCCTAATTTCGACAGCAAACTGAACATGACCTATAACATGGCCGACAAGATCCTTTTGAGCTTTGACGCCTTTATTATCGGTAAAAGAAAAGCATACCGTGCCTTCGACAATGTAAATGAGTTCCATACCATCAAAGCCCTGGGTGATTTTAATTTAGGAGTTGATTACCGCTGGAAAAAACAGATCTCTGCCTTCCTGCGTTTGAACAATCTCCTGGGTCAGAATTTCCAGGTCTGGTATGCACATCCGATGTATAGTTTTAATATGCATGCAGGAGTGGCTATCGGGTTTTAGCTGCAGGCTATAGGCTATAGGCTCTAAGCGTTTTGGAACTTGGAACTTTAAGAATTGGAACTTGTATTACCGTTGATTGAACCTTAAATTTACGCCCTAAAGTAAATACCCTTGAAATTGATCAGCGAGCATATACGTCTGTTATTGCACCAAAATGATTGTGTGGTCGTTCCCGGACTGGGTGGCTTCATTCACAACCATTTGCCGGCGGTATATGATGAAAAGGAAAAAAGGTATTACCCAAACCGGGCACTGCCTTTTTTCAATAAACAATTGCAAAGCAACGATGGCCTGCTTGCCGGTGCCTTGACAAAAAGCCAGGGAATAAACTACCGCGAAGCCCAAAAATTAATCCAGGGATTTGTGGGCCAGGTGAAAGAAAGCCTGGAAGATAAACGTTCATACAGTATGCCCGGACTCGGTGAATTTCAACCCAATCATGAAGGCCAGATCACCTTTTTCCCCGATAAACATACCAATACGGAGATCGAAACCTACGGACTTGACAGCCTTACAATAAGCCCGCTGGTGAAACCCGCACAGGTTCAGCGTAAAGCCCTCGCTCCTATTCGTAAAAAAAGCAAAACCTGGTTTACCCTGGTAAGCTGCATGGCCATAATCGCTTTTGGCGGCTGGTGGGTGAATGAATCGGTGCAGACTCCTTTTGGACCGCAGTGGGGGGTATTGAATCCGTTTAAGGTTGAGGATAAGGTTGAGGTTGAGAAGGTGACGGTCAACAGTCAACAGTCAACAGACGACGGTCAACAGCCGACAGACGACAGTCCAGTTGTTCCGGATAAAGAAATTGTAACCCAACCGTCGACCGTTGACAGTCGACCGTTGACTAACACCGCCACAACCGGCGATTCTACTTATTTCATCGTCGTTGGTGCATTTAAAAACGAATACCGGGCAGCGCGCTACGAACAGGAATTATTAAGCAGTGGCTTTTCAGCGCTCACCTACAGTGGAGAAAATACTCCCTGGATCCGGGTTTGTGCTGAAAAACATGATAAACGCTTTGAAGCGGAAGAAAGATTGAGCTTTATACGCGGTACCGCCAACCCGAATGCCTGGATACTGGCCGTGCCCCAAACCATTCCATAAACCTATATGCTACTAGATATCGTAACCGACAGTACTGCCGTGATAGCAGGAGAACAAAAGATCAACCTTCTCGAATTAACCTTAAAAGGCGGGATCATCATGATCCCGATCGGGATATTGTTGCTCATTGGTATTTATCTGACCATAGAACGGTATGCTACGGTAAAAAAAGCGGCCAAAGAAGACCCGTTTTTTATGAAGAATGTGAAGGACATGGTGGCCAGTGGCAATATTGCCGGGGCGAAATCGTTATGTGCTAATAACGGCACCCCGATCGGGCGTATGCTGGAAAAAGGCATTTCACGTATCGGTAAACCCATGAAAAACATCGAAGTAGCCATCGAAAATGTTGGAAAACTGGAGATCTACCGCCTCGAAAAAGGCATGGCAACCCTGGCTACCATCTCCGGAGCCGCGCCGATGCTGGGATTTCTTGGTACCGTAACAGGAATGGTCCGTGCCTTTTTTAACATGGCCAATGCCGGGAATAATATTGATATCATGCAATTATCCGGGGGTATATATGAGGCCATGGTAACCACGGTTGCCGGACTCATCGTGGGTATCTTCGCTTATATCGTACACAATACGCTTACTGCCATGATCGAAAAGGTGGTACACCGCATGGAGGCCGCTGCTGTTGAATTTATTGACCTGTTACAAGAACCAGCCTGATGAATTTAAGCCAAAGAAGTAAGGTAAAAACAGAGTTCAGCATGGCGAGCATGACTGACCTGATCTTCCTGTTGCTTATCTTTTTCATCATCACCTCCACCATGGTGAATCCCAATGCCATTAAATTGCTACTACCAAAAGGAGAAATACAGACACCGGCACCGAAACCGATCGAAATTTCGATCGATGCGGCAACAAAAGTTTATGTGAATAATAAAGAAGTTACCTATGAGGGTTTACCTTTAGCCATGCAACAGGAATTAACAGGCAAAGATCCCGCAGAAATGACTTTGGCTTTGAGCGCCGATAAATCCGTTCCCCTTGAGTATGTGGTGAAAGTGATGACCGTGGCCCAACAAATGAACCTGCGTATGGTGATCCGAACCGGGAGGCAAGAATGAAAACAAGCATTGACGAACGTTACGAAAACGAAGAAAAAAAGAACCGGAGGATAGGACTTGCCGGAGCTTTCGGTTCCGTTGGACTGATCCTGGCTATCCTGATTTCCTTTGGACTTTATTATCAGGTTCCCCCACCGGAAGAAATGGGAGTGGATTTAATTTTGGGAACTCCCGACGGGGGGATGATGCTCGAATTTGCCGAATTACCTACGAGTGAAGCGAGTTCACCCAGTAATCCGACAGTAGAAGAAAGTTTAACCCAGGACCTGGAAGACGCTCCATCGATTCAATCTGACCCGGCAAAACCCAATCCTGTAAGTAGCGACGCGCCGACAAAAACAGAACCCACCCGGCTTCCCGGATTTAAAAAAGGAGATCAAAGCGGGGGTGTGGGCAACGAAGGCGGACCCGGTAATGAAGGAGACCCGGACGGTGGGGATGATGGTTCCCCAACCGGTACAGGAGGTGGACCAGACGGAATCGGATTAGGAAGCAGAAAAGCGACCTATAAACCTATGGGTACGGCCAGTTGTACCTTAAAAGGAGAGATCAAAGTAAAAATTACCGTCGACCAGCGTGGAAAGGTTATCTATGCGAAATATGTACTGGCCGGATCCACTACGAGCAACTCAACCTGTGTACGGGAAGCTGAAGAACTGGCAAAAAAGTGGGTATTTGAGCCCGCCGCTGCAGGAACGGGTGATGTGAACGCTATCATTACCATCATACTCCAATAAACTTGCGCTCCTATTCCGAAACACTGGAATTCCTTTTTAGCAGGCTGCCCATGTTTACCCGTGTGGGTGCCAGCGCTTATAAAGCCGACCTCAACAATACCATCGCTTTATGTGCCGTGCTGGAAAATCCGGAACGTAAATTCAAAAGCATCCATATAGCCGGTACCAACGGAAAAGGGAGCAGTTCGCATATGCTGGCTTCGGTTTTACAGGCCCAGGGATATAAAACAGGCTTGTATACCTCTCCGCATTTGCGCGATTTCAGGGAACGTATCCGCATCAATGGAGAATTGATCCCCGAAAAGGAAGTGATCCGCTTCACCCATAAAATGGAGGAAACGATCCATCGTATTGAACCTTCCTTTTTTGAGCTCACCATGGCCATGGCTTTTTCTTATTTTGCGGAAGAAAAAGTGGATATCGCCGTGATCGAGGCCGGAATGGGCGGACGTCTGGACTCCACCAATATCCTCCTTCCCGAGCTCTGCCTGATCACCAATATCGGGTACGACCATATGGAATTTTTGGGAAATGATCTCGCATCCATAGCCTCAGAAAAAGGAGGGATCATCAAAAAAAATACCCCTGTTGTGATCGGGAAAACGCAGCCCGAAACCAAAGCGGTTTTTGAAAAAAAGGCCAAAGAAATGGAGGCTCCCCTCCTCTTTGCCGATACCCTTTGGACCTGTACGTTGCTGGGAAAAGACGAACACTTCCAGTCTTTTTTTGCTCAACGGAATGATGGCCTTAACCTCAACCTTAAACTAGACCTGATGGGCAAATACCAGGCGGCCAATTTACCCGGGGTTTTGGAAGTTTTGTATCAGTTAGAAGCGAGGGGATTTCACTTTGAAGAAGCATCCCTTAAAAAGGGATTAAGCCAGGTGCAGGCCGGCACCGGGTTAATGGGACGCTGGCAACAAGTATCGGCTAACCCGCGGGTGATCTGCGATACCGGTCATAATGAAGACGGTATCCGTGAGGTGCTCCGCATGCTTGAAGAAGAATCGTATGACAGGCTTCATGTGGTGATCGGCATGGTTGGCGACAAGGAAGTGGGGAAAATTCTCGCCATGCTCCCGAAAAGTGCCATCTATTATTTTACACAAGCTTCAATTCCCAGGGCCATGCCGGCACAGGAGCTCCAAAATAAGGCATCCTTGCTGGGTTTAGAGGGGAAGGCTTATCCGAAAGTAGCCGAGGCCTTAAATGCTGCCAAAGAGTCCGCCACGGCGAAGGATTTGATCTTTGTAGGTGGAAGTACCTTTGTGGTGGCTGAAGTTGTTTAACGGATCAGGGTAAAGGTTCCTTTTTTATGATGCCTTTCACCGAAGTGGTCAACCACATCGATCACGTATAAATAAACGCCTCCACTGCAGGAGATTCCTTTGTAAGTGCCATCCCAGGACTGGTCAAGCCTGTCAGTTTGAAAAACAACTTCTCCCCATCTGTCTACTATGGTCATGGAATATTTCCGGTAATAAGGAGTTGCCCGCGGGGCAAAGCCTTCATTCAACCGATCCTGGTTTGGTGTAAAAGCATTGGGAACATAGATCAAAAATTCAGGAACAGCCCAAACCACCCGGGCGCTGGTATCTTCACAACCCAGGGTATTTTGAACAATTAATGTAACCAGATAATGGAGGGTATCCTGAAAAATATAGTCCGGATGTTGAAGCGTACTCACTCCTCCGTGACCAAAATCCCAGCGCCATTGAATAGCCTGTAAAGACTTATCATAGAATTCAAAGTCAACGGTTTCAAAATCGTAGTCTACCCTGGCGAAGGTAAAATCAGACCTCGGCAGAGTTTTCACAATTGCAATTCCCGGAATCAGGGTATCATGCGAACAGGAATTTTCCGTGTTCACCTGTAGGCGGACATCATACAATCCGGTAAACGAATAATAATGAACCGGGTTCTGAAGCGTATCCCCATTTCCATCTCCAAAGGTCCAGTCCCATGAAACCAGGGCATCATGCGTTACCACACTCTTGTCCTGAAAAAGTGAAGCTTGTTTCAAACAGGTTTCATCCACTTCAAAATCGGCCAGAGGCGACTCAAATACGATAACTTCCCGATACGTTGAATCTTTGCACCATTCATTGCTCGTTGTGATCATCCATACGCCAAACGTATCAAAACTGGCAAAACGTTTATTCGGCGACAGTAAACCAACGGCTTCTGACTGATCACCATATTTCCAGGTGATGGTATCGATACTTCCTAAAGGGATACTACTTGAGGTGGCATTAAAAATAAAACCATGCTCATTAAAACATTGGGCGGTATCGGGAGTTGTAAAGGATGGAAGCATGGCCGGGTAAAAGTGAACCTGCTGCATGACGGAGTCAAGACAACCGTCAAACGTTCGCACCTTTAAACGGATGGTATACAAACCTCTGTTCAGGAAATCCTTATCCATCCAAAAGGGTCCGGTATATGCATCGCCGTCGTCTGAAATCCAGTCGTACTCCACAATTCCGGCCCAGGGAGAAGGAACGGAACTCGTATTTCCATTAAGATCAAACGATTGACGGGAATCGAAACATTGGATGGAATCGTTAACCAGAATTTTAGCTGTAGGCTGCGGATATACCACGATACGCCTGAAAATGGAATCCGTACAAGCCTTGTCTGAAATGGTCTTTAGCTTCAGGTTAAAGGTGTCGTAATACGCATAGTTTTTCATGTTTACGGCTATTCCCGACTGAAAATTTCCATCATCAAAATTCCATTCATAAGCCTGGATAGCACCATAAGGTATGGTTGAAGATGCGGCATTGAGCGTAAAAAAGTTACCCCGTACACAAACAAAGGAATCAACCACATTAATAGCCGGTTTCATTTGCGGATGAACAATAAAGGTATGGTACAGCGAATCGGCGCAACCTGATCCCGACTCGGTCCGTAATTTAACAAGGTAGCTTCCTTCTGTGGTAAACGTCTTATTCGTCACAAGAGGGCCCAATTGCGTATTTCCATCTCCAAAATTCCATGCATACACGGCAATATTCCCGCTTGAAATCTGGCTACCCGAAGCATCCATGAAAAAGCCATGGCCACTCAGGCAATGCTTGTCTTCATTGAAGAATAAAAAACTTGCAGGTTGTGGATGGACAACCGACAGGGTATAAGCGGTATCCAAACATCCCTTATCCGTTTGGGTGATCAGCCTTACTTCAAAACTGTCTTCATATCCATAACTATGCGTAGCCGGTTGTATCCCGCTATAATAATTTCCATCGCTTAAGAGCCAGTCGTATTGACTGATCATTCCCGTTGGGACTGAACTCAATAAAGCGTCATATAAAAAGGCATTTCCACTCAAACAATGGTCAGGGTAATTGGCCTGAATAACGGGAATGGCTCGAGGATGAACGGTGCGATCGATCACCAGGGTATCCCTGCAACCAAAATAGCTTACCGTTCTCAGCCGGACAGCATACTGACCTTCATTCATATAAACAACGCTATCGATAAACCAGCCGGTATCGGCAATTGAATTTCCAAAATCCCAATAGAGCGAATCGAGTGTACCCCAGGGAATGGTACTTCCGGCTGCATCAAAAGAAAAGGAATTGAGATTTAAACACTGGTCATCCTGATTCGATATAAATGCGAGGTTTGCCTGTGGATGAACGATCACATTCCGGTTAAAGGTGTCTTTGCAAGACAAGCCGCTATTGGTGTATAAAAAGACCGAAAACGTATCGAAACTCGCATAGCTGTGTGTGCTGTTCATTCCAGTTCCGAGGTTGCCGTCGCCGAAGGCCCAGGAATATTGAGCAATTGACCCGGAACTGAGCGTCGTGCCTGAGGCATCAAATGAAAAGGAGTTCGCTTTTAAACACAAAGCCTGGGTATCGGCAGTAAACCGGGCATTGGCTTGCGGGTGAATAACTATTTTTTGCCAAATACTGTCGCGGCAACTTTTATTGCTGATACTCAGCAAATTGATCCTAAATGTGTCGGCCATGGCATAAACCTTTGGCTGGGGAAAACTACCCGTATCCTGACTCAGGTCTCCCCAGTCCCAATGAAATTCAGAAATGAACCCATCACTCAGTGTAGACAGCGATGCATTAGCCACCAAACTGTTCGCTTTTAAACAGAACAGGGAATCGTTCAGGGATATTTTAAGAGATGCCTGGGGATCTACCCGAATGGAACGGGTCAGTGTGTCCAGGCATCCACTTTCCGTTTCGGTTATCAATCTGATACTTCTATCTCCATATAGCAGATAGCTCTTATACACCAGGGACGCGGTATCTCCCGTAGTATCCCCGTGATCCCAGTAGTAACCGGTTATTTGCTCATAAGGATTGCTACTCTGGGCTGCATTAAAGGTAAATGCATTGTCCCTGAAACATTGAATGGTGTCATCTATAGAAAATCCGGGTACACTTTGTGGGTGCACCCAAACGGAGTCGTAAGCTGTATCGAGACATCCGAGGTTGCTGTAGGTGAATAGCCGGATCTGAAAGGTATCATGGGTGGCAAAGGATTTTGTTAGCGAAAGAGTTGAACTGGTATCGCCTTCACCCAGATACCAAAGGCGGGTAAGTGATCCGGACGCGATGCTGCTCGAATCATAAAATTCAAAACTATTTCCGCTAAAACATTGGTGCTTTTGCTGGATACTAATTTTATTCTCCGGCAAATCCAGGGAATAGGCAAACACGGTATCGCGGTGGTAACATCCGAACTTATCACTTACCGTAATCACGAGCATCGAATCATGCTCAATGACCAGACTCTTGGAGGTATTTGTATCGATGGAGGATGTGTTCCAGGAATAGAGCAAAGGAGCCACTCCACCCTGAACAGTTGAATTTAAAGAGATAGGAGAAAACTGACAAACCGAAGTATCGGAGGGAAGACTGGTGCGGATAACCGGATATGGAGCAACGGTAAAGCTGTCATAAAATTCACTTGCACAGGGGAAGCTGGTAGCGATGCTATGGTATACGTAATACTTCCCGGGGTCGACAAAGGCAAAAGCATTTTTCGCTGCACTGGCTGTCCGGAATACGGTATCGCCCGTTGCGTCTTTGAGTATCCAGGTATAGAGGGGATCAATATAGGTCGTAAGTGGAATCGAGCGCATCTGGACCAGTCCGCAGGTATCCACGGAATATTCCATCTGCGTTTCGGGCTTTAGTCCCACTTTGATCGAAAAAGCCCGCGTGGTACCTCCCGGAAATGGACAGGCATTGTCCAGTGCCGTGATCGTAAAAGCATAGGGAACGGAGGAAGTATCCCTCACCGCAGGGCGCCAGCACACATACGCTGTATCTATCTTTTTTCCGGGGTTGGCTACAAAAAATTGGGCTCCCGCTATACCATTGTTCCAGGAAAGGCGAACCGTGTCGGTGCTGTTCGAATCATGAGGAATGATACGTACACAGACCGAATCTCCCGAACAAACCTGGGCAGTTGCAATTGTAGGCAATGTTGGAAGCGAGTTTGGGGCACCGGATGCATTCACGCAATTGATCACAATAACCTGGAGGTCACGCCTCGATTCTCCGACAATCTGCCAGGTTCCGTTCGCGTCTTTTCGCCACTCTTTCACCTTAAAGGCAACCACCGACATTTGATTTAATACCGTCGGACGAAAAGCCAGGTCTCCCGTTACCGGATTCAAATGGAATCCGGAAGGTAGTGCAGCCGTATAGGTCGGAAATCCTAAAAACGAAAGTGGGCGCAGGTAACTAAAACTCCCGCTGTAGGAAACACTCCCTGTTGCGGAAACCAGGGATGTTGTGAGTTCATAACTCAAAGAATCGCCTACATCTATGGTGTCGGATGCCCCGCTATTCAGGGTGACATCCTGGTCCTTACATACGATGGCAACCGGATAATTCGTGTATTTCGGTGAACTGTTGCAAGCGGACAAGCATTTATTGATAGTCATGTCCGAATAGAAATTTTGTCCGGCGGATCCTGTCGAAATACCTCCATTTCGGCAACAGACATCATAATATACGGTGACCTCGCAACAGCTTAAGGAACTAAAGTTGACGGTGTCAACATAAACATGTTGCTGGATCCCATAGGCAAAATTGGAACCTGTACCGCATTTGCTAATAATTCCACAGGCGGCATTAATTCCGGTTACATCTGATGTGGATATCCGTTTTGCGGTGCGCTGGGTTGAACCTCCGCTGCCTTTGCATTTGTAGCGATAATTTTCAGTTGCCTGCAGGTTGATCCCGTTGCAGTCGCGGTAAAGGTTCAGAATGATCCGGTATTTACCATTTCCCAGACACTCATAGGCAAAATCCGACCCCATGACGTGGGATGCCTTAACTTCCCTGGACGCAAGTACGGAAAGCACAAAACAAAAAAGGGCGAATAACTTTCCGGAGGGGATAAATCTCATTATTTCACTGGCACAGCAAATATAGTTTTACTTAGTGGTAAAATCTCTCCATTTTAAAGTGCCAATCAACTGGATCACGTCTTCGGTGATATAATTCAATACCGGAGCGATCGAATCCGGATTGGTATTGGAATTAAAATATAGGGCACCGCGCAGGTAGTGGTTGCTGCTGTCGGTTACATAAAACTGCAGCGAGGTGGCTGTATTGCCCATTAAATGATAGAGAACCCCATGCACATGCTCATCCGGTTTGTCGATACTATTTTCTATGATCTCCTGCGCTTTGATAGTATGGTTCATTACAAAACGACGGGTATCCGTTTGCAGATCAAGCAGGTTAAACTCCTCTCCTATGGGTTTGTATGTAAGGTGCAGGGTAGCATTATAGGGAAGGAAATTCATATTCAGCCAGCAGGGTTCTGAATTTGCGGATGAATCCCGGCTAATTTCGGTATAGAGCGGTTTTTCAAACTCAAAGGGACAATCAGACCGGTAGGTTTCAAATTGTTTTTCCGGAAAATCGATGCGGAAATAAGCGTGGGGCTTTGGTGTATAATTCCGGGAACAGGACCCCAGAAAAGCTCCAAGACATAAGAATAAGACCAATTTTTTCATACGTTAATTCTCTTCCGGTTCGGTTTTTCCGGGTAAGATCATTTTTACCCGTTTAATTCTTCGCCGGTCTGCCGACTCCACAACGAATTCAAAATCATTATAGCGTATGCGGTTGCCAATATTCGGGATCTTTCCCTGCATTTCTATAAGCATTCCCCCAAGGGTATCCGAATCGCCCCGTACATTTTCGAAAACGGCCGTATCAATATCGGTTACCCGGCAAACGTCATTTAGTAAGGTTTTTCCTTCAAAAACATAGGTATGGTCGTCGAGATGAGAATAGGAAAAATCATCCTCATCGAACTCATCCTTTATTTCCCCAAAAATTTCTTCCAGCACGTCTTCCATGGTCACCAATCCCGAGCTGCCTCCGTATTCATCTACCACAATGGCCATATGTACCCGTTTTTCCTGGAAATCACCCATAAGATCGTCGAGTTTTTTGCTTTCAGGAACAAAATAAGGAGGGCGAATGGCGTCCTGCCAATGGTAATCGCTTTCGCGAATATGCGGGACCAGGTCTTTGATATAGAGTATGCCCCTTATGCTATCAAAATTCTCTTCGTAAACAGGCAGTCGGGAATAGCCCCATTCCCGGATCTTCACAATCACCTCCGAATAAGGCATGGAAATTTCCAGTCCGGACACATCCATTCGCGAGCGCATGATCTGTTTCACCGGAATGTTTCCGTAATTTACGATGCCTTTGAGTATTTCTTTTTCTCCTTCCGACTGGTTGCCGTCACTGGTCATGTCGATGGCCTGGTTGATGTCATCCAAAGAAACCTGATGGCCTCTTTTCGCCATTCTTTTATCCAGGAGGCTGGTACTTTTATCGAGCAAATAGACCATGGGAGAGAGAACCTTGGAGAATACAAGAAGGGGGATGGCCATAAGCCGTGTGATCTGTTCTTTTTTCGCTGTTGCGTAAACTTTTGGAAAAACCTCACCAAAAAACACGAGTACAGCTGTTACGGCGATCGCCTGAAGGATAAAGCCCAGCAATGGGGAATCTGAGAAGTCCAAAATGCTCTTTTGAAAGAGAAAGGTGGAAATAAAGACGATCCCTACATTGACAAAATTGTTCGCGATCAGTATGGTTGCCAGGAGTTTTCTGTGGCTATAGAGTAATTTGATGATCGTTTCAGAAACCTTGTCATCTTTCTCCCGGATGTTTTTGATCGCCTGGGGGCCTAAGGAAAAATAGGCGGTTTCCGATGCCGAACACAAGGCCGAGATGACCAATAAAAGGACGATGCCTCCTAATAATACAAAAAATCCTACCCAATCGCCGTATTCCAGATTCGATCGAAGAATGTTGAGGAGTATCAAAGGAGGCTGACTCTGTTCACCAGGGGGAATGTCCAATTGGGTATTATTAAGTTTGTTACAAATCTATTAAAAGGAAAGGTCTTCTCCACTTTCTTTTAAGTCTAATCTTGTTTATGCCTGAGGAATTTCACCATAAGCTGGGGCAGGGCATAGGATTCCATATCCTTGCTGTAGATCTCAACGATATCGTTATTCCGTGGCGCTGTCGTGCATTCAAATTGCCAGAAACGGGCCTGGATCTTTCTATGGCTCAGCAAATGCACGGTTTTCCAGTTTCCTTTATGGATAAGCTGATCTGCCTGAAACTGAAATGAAGCGATCACGCGATCCATTACATCGCCTTCATTAAGGTCCAGTTCCGTACTCAACATGGGAAAATGCCATAATTTCTTCCACAAGCCACTGTCATCGCGTTGGGTAAGCCAAATAAGTTCTCCCCTCTCCATCACGATAAAATGATAAAAGACTTCCTTTACTTTGGTTTTTGTCGCTTTTACAGGGAAAAATCCAACCTGTTTCGTATTATAGGCAACACAATCGCTGCGAAAGGGACAGCTTTCACAGCCGGGAGATCGGGGGGTACAGTGCAGGGCACCAAATTCCATCAGCGCCTGGTTAAATTGTCCGGCGTGGTCTGCGGGGAGGTAGTTTCTGAGTAATTCGGAAAAGTAACGCTGTGCGGCCGGCGTGCCCACCGGCATGGGGATGGCCAGGTAACGGGAGATAAACCGGTATACATTTCCATCAACAACAGGAACAGCTTCTCCAAAGGCCATGGAAGCGATAGCCGCAGCGGTATAGGGGCCTATTCCTTTTAATTGGAGTAATCCCGCATAGGAGTCAGGAAAGACTCCCTTGTACGTATCGGCTACGCTCTTTGCCGTTTGGTGAAGGTTTCGGGCGCGACTGTAGTAACCGAGTCCCTGCCAACACTTCATCACTTCGGATTCGGACGCTTTGGCGAGTTTTTCGACGGTCGGAAACTGCGCGCGAAACCGTTCAAAATAGGGCAAACCCTGTTCAACCCGGGTTTGTTGGAGGATGATCTCAGAAAGCCATATAAGGTACGGATCTGAAGTCTCCCGCCAGGGTAATGGCCGGGAATTTGCATGGTACCAATTCATAAGTCTCTGAGCAAATGCGTTTTCCACTATTGATTTCCTCCATAATTTAAGAACAAATAAAGGGATTCGCTGTTTATTCTGAGAAGAAAGGCTAAATTTGTGGCCCCTTAAGAATAAATTAAGCATACAAATAACTCAATTTCAATATTTTATACAAAAATTATGACTAAAGCCGAGGTAATTAACGAAATCGTAAACAGAACCGGAATTGGTAAAGCAGAGGTTCAACAAACAATGGAAACCTTTTTCAAGGTGATGAAAACTTCCATGATTGAGGGAAACAACGTGTATTTCCGTGGTTTTGGCAGCTTCGTCCTGAAAAAAAGAGCGAAAAAAATTGCCCGTAATATTTCAAAAAATACGGCCATGGAGATTCCTGCTCATTATATTCCAAAGTTCAAGCCGGCCAAAACTTTTGCTGATAAGGTGAAAAAATCAGAGGCGACCAAAAAGCTTCTTTAATCCATGTCATTTAAAACACAGGTAGCGCTGCTTTTAGGAGCAGCCTGCCTTTTTATCGTTTTTGTTCTTAGTTGGAACAATCTCAATAAACCTGGGGCCAGTATCGAAGCCCCCAAAACCGCCCCGTCTGAATTTACCCTGGGTTGGGAAGAAACGCTGGAAAATGAGTTAACACTCCTTTCCATCCCGGAAAGTATCCTGAAGATGGAGGATGGAAACTTGCTTATTGAGCATGAGGATACTACTTCGCTACGCAAGTCGGTCGAATTTTCCATACAGAATAATTATTTCAGCATTGCCGCCTATTTGCAGCTACAAATGGCTGAAAATACCGATCATATCAATGATTGGAGCCTTGCCGGACAATATATCTATACCTACGCCGTACAGATGCAGGATAGCTTACGCCGCGACTTTTTGATGGCCGAAGCTATTTATTGTTTCGATAAAATATTGGAAAAGGAACCCAAAAACCGGCAGGCTACCCTTTACAAAGGGCTCGCACTTGCAGATAAACGTGAAACGATGATGTCGTCGATCCCCCTCCTGATGAGTGTGGTACGAGAGGATTCAACAAATATCCTTGCCCAGTATACGTTGGGAATGCTGGCCATAGAATCGGGTCAGTATGATAAAGCATTGAATAGATTTGAAAAATTAATATCTTTGCAGCCCTCGAACGCAGAGTATCATTTTCAGGCTGCACGGTCCCATGAGTTGATGGGAAATAAAGAACAGGCCCTGGAATACTACACGAAGAGTCTGGAATTAACCCAGAATCCTGCTATTCAGGAACAATTAAAAGAGATTATTAACCAATTAAAGTAACGATATATGCCAAGCGGAAAGAAAAGAAAACGTCATAAGATTGCGACGCACAAAAGGAAAAAGAGGCTCAGAAAAAACAGACATAAGAAAAAATAATTCTTAACCCTGTTTTAATCCACTACTAAAAGCTTCACCCGTGACGAATGAATTGATAATTCAGTCAGATTCGTCCGGGGTCTGGATAGCGCTCATCCGCGACCGGAAACTTGTCGAGCTGCATCAGGAAAAAAAATCAAACAATTTTTCTGTTGGAGATATTTATTTAGGCCAGGTACGTAAAATAATGCCGAGTCTGAATGCAGCCTTCGTAAATGTCGGATATGAGAAAGATGCCTTTTTGCATTATCATGATCTAGGTCCGCAAATACGCTCCCTTAACAAGTTTACCAAATACCGTCTTCAGGGAGGAATCAAGACCGAAAGTCTGCAGGATTTCGAACTCGAAGACGATATCATTAAAACCGGTAAGATCGATAATGTGCTCACCAAGAATCAACAGATTCTGGTGCAAATCCAAAAGGAACCTATCTCCAGTAAAGGACCCCGGATAAGTTCAGAACTCTCATTGGCAGGGAGGTACATGGTACTTGTACCTTTTGCTAAGCAGATTTCTATTTCTAAAAAAATTAAGTCGTTTGAAGAACGTAACCGTCTTCGCAACCTGTCATTGAGTATCAAACCCGCCAATTTCGGGTTGATCATACGCACCGTTGCTGAAGGGAAACCTGTTGCTGAGCTTCATAAAGATTTAATGGGCCTCCAGGATAAATGGAAAACGATTTTCCAGAATCTCCAGGATGCCAAGCCTCCGGTTCGTATTCTCAACGAGATCGACCGATCCTCTACCCTCATCAGGGACCTGCTAAACGATAATTTTACAAACATCCAGGTAGACAACCAGGCTATGTTTGAAGATCTTCACAGCTTTGTAAAAAAGGTCTCTCCTGATTCTGAAAAAATTGTAAAGCTCTACACCGGTAAGGTGCCCATTTTTGATCATTTTGGTATCCATAAACAGATCAAAGGTGCCTTTGGTAAGAATGTATCCCTGCAGGGAGGTTCGTATCTGGTTATCGAGCATACGGAAGCGCTTCATGTTATTGATGTCAATTCCGGAAGTAAAGCGACCACCGATGCCGATCAGGAAGCCAACGCGCTTTCCGTGAACCTGGAAGCCGCCGAAGAAATTGCCCGTCAGCTTCGTTTACGTGATATGGGCGGAATTATCGTGATCGACTTTATCGACCAGCGTAATGCCGCCAACAAACGTAAGGTTTACGAAAAGCTGAAGGATTCGATGAAAAACGACCGGGCGAAACATACCATCCTTCCGATGTCGAAGTTTGGACTGATCCAGATCACCCGCCAGCGCGTTCGTCCTGAGATGAACGTGGTTACCGCAGAACTTTGTCCGATGTGCAAAGGCACCGGCGAAGTAAGTTCAAGCATCCTGATGGTCGATGAGATCGTCACCAAACTTGAATACCTGGTAAACACCCTTAACCTGAAAAAGGTATCCATTGTGGCTCACCCTTATATTTCCGCCTACATGCGTTCGGGCTTCCCGAAACTTTATTGGAAATGGATGTGGAAGTACAAAGCCATGATCGATATTAAGGAAGACAATTCGTATCACCTCGGGGAATATTATTTCCTGAATGAGGTTGGTGAGGAGATTATTCTTTAGCCCTCCTGCGCTGGCGCTTCGGCGGGCAAAGGCTACAGGGTTCAGGCTGTAGGCTGTAAGCTATAAGCTTTGTTATTGAAAGTCCTTTTATTTAGTCGCTTCGAGCTTGTCGAGAAGGGGCTGGATAAAAGGACTTTCCGGTTATGGGTACTGGTACTTCCATCAAAAATCAAATACGGAACAATCGAATTCTTTGAATTTCCGGACTAATGTCTCAATTCTGGCTCTAACAACAGGGTCAGATTCCGTTCCTTCCCACACTTTTTTCTCTATGTAACCAAGCATCTCCTCCAGGGTATTTTTACGACTTATACTCACAATGCTCGAGCTGTCAGCAAGAAGCAGTAACGATTCGGAGCCCTGGCTGCTGTGACATGAAACGATATATACACGAAAAGTACCTGCGCTAAGGGTATCTTTAATCCAGGCGAAACGACATGGGGATACGCTGAATATGTTGTTTATTCTTTCAACAAATGCTTTGTCGGTTTCTTTGTTATACACGTACAAAAGATCCGCATTCCTGTCTGACGATGTTTTATAAGAACTTGTTTTAATACCGGAGCAATTGGACAAGATTGCCGAAAGCACAGGGATCAATAATAGATTATAAAGCTTAGTAGGTCGATATTCTTTACTCATTTCTTTATTTCATTTTTCTTAGAAAGAACCGGTTGACTATCAATACGAAAATGAATAGAACAAGACTATAAAGTAAAGTATTAATTACCAAAGTCAGAAAAAAGGGAATCCCGTTAAATTTAAAATTGAAGGGGTATTTGAAAATTGAAAAAATACGCCTAGCAATTTTACCAACGCTCTCTAAGTGCATTGTTCCTTCTTCATGCCCAAATGTGAGGACAAGCGAACCGAAGCAAATAACCGTAAGCGAAAGAAGGATAATTAGGAAATTTCTGATCATTCAAAAATCAAATCGTTCGGATTTACAAGATACAAATATTTGGCTTTTTGCATTCCGGCCTCAAGCAATCAAAAGCGGCAAATCATCAAACAGATTCTGTTGATTTCTCAGGCTTTTCCTTCAAAACGATATCCATCAAACACACCAGGATCAAACAGAAAATTAAAATGTAATTACCAAAATTAAACATCGTGTCTAAAGCACCTCCCTTTAAAACATAAACAACGAGTATCACTACTGTAATTATACCTTGCCATGCACTTTTTAATGGGGGAATTCGGAAGGCAGGAACCTTTTTCAAAAAGAAAGACCAAACCATTAGATAGATACCTAAGATCAGAAAGACATTTATCCAAAAATTCATCTTTTAAAATTTAGCTGTAGGACATTGATTTTTCCTCAACCTCAACCTCAACCTCAACCTCAACCTCAATGCAACACCAACACCGATCCCTGGTAATTCCACTCTACCCCCTCAATGTCCTTGAGTTTGATGATATAGATATAGACGCCGGGTTCTACAGATTCGCCCCCGAAGGTTCCATCCCAGCCCTGGGTGGCGTCGGTCGACTGGAACATAACACTACCCCAGCGGTTGATGATGAGCATGGAATACTCCCGGATATAGCTGCTGGTAGTGGGGAGCAGGATATCGTTTTTGCCATTGCCATCCGGAGTGAAAGCGGTAGGCATATAGAGCTCAAAAGGCGGAGCTACAAATATCTCCTTATGGGCTGTTCCTGGACAACCAGCTCCTGTTGAAACGGTCATCGTTACATGATGATGGCCGGTATCGTTAAATCCCAGGTAGGCTTTTTTTCCTGAGGCCCTTTTTATGCCGTTTACATACCAGTCTATTCTTGCCTGTGGGTCGGTTTCCTGGGAAAGGAATTCGTAGATGGTTTCATCGACATCCGACTTGTATCCATATTTTTTATAGGTGAATTCAGATTTTGGTTCTTCATTTACCCGTACCTTATTCACGATAAAATCGGTACAGCCTTTATCACTGCTAACTTCCAGATAAACGGCATATTCTCCCGGAGCATCATATTTATGAGAAACTGAAAGAGAATATGCTTTTTGCTGGTCGCCAAAATCCCACATGGCAGTTTGGATCGAGCCAGTAGGTATTGTACTTTGATTGTCAAACGTAACCGCCTGACTCTGGCATACCTCGTCAGCAGCAAAAGAAGCGACAGGTTGTGGATGCACAATGACCTGGGTAAGGGCGGAAGCTTCACATCCGGCCAGATTGAGTAAACTTAACTTAACGGAATAAGTTCCGTGTTGGGTAAATGAAAAGTCCGTCTTTGATCCGTTAAACTTTCTTCCATCTTCCAGTTCCCACTCCATCCCTACAACAGGACTCAACGGATTATCTGAAGTGTTCAGCGCCGTGAACAGGTTACCGTCCTCACATTGGAAGGGCTCATCTATTACAAAGCTGACATTCGGACTCGGCAATACCATAAAGGAGGTCTGGTAAACATCCTCGCAGCCTTTGTCGCTGGTAACTTTAAGGGTCACGAACTTAGGACCGTAAGTCGTAAACCGGTAATTAATAATGTCGGTTTGGGTAAGGGTATTGCCCTCGATTTCCCATTCATAACGCAAACCATCCCCGCTATTAATGCTTGATGTATTGTCAAGATCAAGCCGGCTTTCATTTACACAAGGGCTAAAATTAAGGGTTGTGAACGAGGCTTTCGGTGCCTCATAGGTAACAACCTGTATGGAATTTGTATTCTCACATCCTTTGTCGGAGATGCCTGTCAGCGTGATGGTATAGGTTTTAGCTTCGGTATAGTTTTTTGTGGGTTCAAAATCCGTGCTGCTGCTTCCATCGCCAAAATCCCATAGATAAGCTGAAATAATACCCTGGCTCAGGGTAGACTCGTTTTTCAGATCAATCTGATCTTTTCCGAGGCAGTTTCCATCATTTTCTATGGAAAAGGATACTTCAGGATCGGGATAGATCTGAATATCATTCGTTGAAGAAGCTTTACAGCCCTTATTGTCTTCAATTTCCAGGGTAATGGCGTATTGACCGGCATTGGGATACGTGAATGTCGCCTGATCACCCTCTGCCGTCATGGTAGCGCTGGTAAAAATTGTGCTTAAGATCTCCCCGTTAAGGCTTCCGGAGGTGCTGGTCACCTTGATGATGTTGTTCTTCAGGCAATAGGCGCTTGAATCTATATCAAAGCCGGCAGCCGGTGTGGCATATACCAATAAGGTACTGTTGGAAGTGTCTTTACAGCCTTCCAGGGTAGTTGTTATCAGGTGAACAGATTTTTCTCCCGGAGCCTGGAAAGTATGAACGCCAGGTTTATTCAGGAATTTTTTGCCATCCGAAAAACCAATGCAGTAGGATTTCAACCCGGTATTTGCCGCATCAGGAAAACTAACTTCGAATTGATGCTGATCAAAACATTGCTCTGCATCTTCGATCTGAGCGATGGCCGGAATAATATCGTGTACCACCACATCCGTGCTCATTTCAGCCTTACAGCCGTTTTCGTTTATGGTTTCGAGCTCTACCAAAAATTTCCCGGCACGCGTGTAGGAATGTGAAATTTGGCGACCGTCAGATTCGGATCCATCTCCAAATTTCCAACTTACCAGCGCCACACGGTCCTGTTGTTTAAGAGAAAAGTTAAAGGCGTTATTATTTACACAATTCACTTCAGAGCTCACAAGCAGCTCAACAGCGGGAGCATCAACACGGATCACTACCGTATCATAGGATACACAACTGTTGCTTGTTACCCGAACATGGTAGGTTCCGCTTTCTTTTACAGCGTATACCGGTGTGCTTTTTCCATCCTGCCACAGGTAGCTCGCAAAGGCCACTCCCGGATTCAGGAGATAATTGGCACCTGCACATACGATGGTATCAGCACCGAGACTGAATACAGGATTAGCATGTATCGTTAAAGTATGGTAGACCGTGTCAGCGCCATCGCCGTTAAACACGATCAGCATGGCCGTATATTTTCCAGCAGCGCCGTAAACATGTTTGGGCTGGCTGAGGTGAGAGATGTTTTGTGCACTATTCGGATCCCCAAAGTTCCATAAAATAGAGTCACCCAACTCCATCAAATAAGAAAAGGAAGTAGAATCGCCGATACAGGTATCCGCTGAAACGATGCGCTTTTCAACAAAATAGTTAGATATAAAATTAGGTAGCCCGTCCCTGCTGAACTTCCCGGCAGAAAAGCTGAGCGCCGAAGCTTCAAAACCCACCATGGCCGGAACGGCTGCAGGATAGTTGATCACATGGATATGAGAAGAAAATGTGGCGACATAGATCTTTCCGTTTGAAGCGAGTTGCATTCCGTAACCGTACACACCATTCCCGGAAACTTTCGTTTTGCTGTCCTGAAGCAAACTTTCACTCACCGCCATGGACATGTCAAACTGGTATACGCCCATAAAACCAAGACTCACATAAAGTCTGGAGGCATCGGCAGCAAACTCAACTCCGTAAGGCAATTCATTCGCTAACTGAAAATCAATTTTTTTGCTCCAATTAAGGAAAGTACCATCGGCCTTGTTAAAGCGCAATAATTCTACAAAGCGATCGCTGCGACATGCCCAGGCCAAATAAGTACCATCGGGAGAAAACTTCATTTGACCGGCCTGTACTCCGATCGAATTACTCGTTGCGCTACCAATAGTAGTGGTGATCGGATTGGTAGCTACCCCGTTGGCATTTACCAGGACCGAATAAAACTTGGCAGCATCCGCATCGCGAACAACTACCCAAACGCCGCTGGCCCCGCTGGTATTGGTAGCCGCCATACGCTCGGAAATACCACTGATCAACTGGATGTTTTTATCAGAAGTAACTGCACCAAGACCATTTTCCATCGTCATGTCCACAACCGAATATTTCAGGTTGAAGGTATTGTTGATGGTATCATCGACCGTGAATAAATAATAAATGCTTTTTGAACCGGGTTTGGGAACGATCAAAGCACCCTGGGTGGCACTTCTGTTTCCACTGATCCCGCTGCCGTTTGTCATCACCGTGTGCTCGCGGGTCCAGATAGTGAGTCCGTCAGTATAAAATAACAGATTTCCGTTTAAGTCAGATATAGATGCACAAGCCTCATAAGCATCCTGGGAACCGTTATTCAGTGAAGTAACGGAATTATTGGCGAAGCTAATACCCGCATTTCTCCCGAAATACCAGTTCGTAGCCCTTTTTTGGGCCAGCGCCGGTAAAACAGTAAGGAAGACAAATACAAATGGTAGAAGTCTTTTCAAGCCGGAGGTTTAGGTTTTTAACGTTAACTTATGCGTAAAAATAAGCTAATTCTCTGATACTCCAAATGGAAAATGGAAAAATTATGCTGTTTATCGATAAAATCAATCTTGTTTGGAAGCCAGTCAAAAACGACCTTTGACCTTTATGGCAGAATGCTATTTGATCGGGATCAGCGGGGGGAGTGCATCGGGTAAAACCTCGTTTATCCGGGCCTTGCGCGACCATTTTAGCGAAGATCAGGTTGGGTTGCTCTCGCAGGACAACTACTACCTCCAGGCAGATCTACATGAAAAGGACGAAAACGGGCAGATCAATTACGACCTGCCCAGATGTATTGATATCCCTGCCTTTCTTGGGGATGTTCATGCTTTAAAAAAAGGAATACCTGTCCGGAGGAAAGAATATGTGTACCAGCTAGAGGGCTATGAACCGGCAGAGTTCCGGGTAGATCCGGCGCCGGTAATTATTGTAGAGGGACTCTTTATCATGCATGTGCGGGAGCTTTTCGATGAACTCGACCTGAAACTGTTTATTGATGCCGACGATCCGATAAAATTCAAACGGCGACTTGAGCGGGATACACGTGAAAGGGGCATTAGCAGCGAGCAGGTAACCTATCAATGGGAAAACCACGTACAGCCGGCCTACCGGAAATTTTTAGAACCTTATAAAAATGAATCGGATATTATTATAAACAATAACGAACATTTTCGTACTTCGTTGCAGGTAATCACCGATCATATAAAACGAATTTTACACCCATGAACTATAGATTCGCAGTAATCGGGCTGGGCCGCTTTGGTACCAAAATAGCCCGCACCCTCTCCAATCGTGGCGCCGAAGTGCTGGCCATTGATAGTGATGAAAATAAAACCGACAACCTCCGCGATGATGTGGCCTATGCCGTAACCATGGATTCGACCGATGTCAAATCCCTCCAGTCGCAGCGTATCCAGGAAATGGATGCCATTGTGGTAGCCATCGGCGAAAATTTTGAAGCCCTCCTGCTCACCACAGCCCATTTGCTCGACATGAATGTGAAGCGGATCATTGCCCGGGCAGCCACACCCCAGCAAAGGATGATCCTGGAAAAAATGGGGGTCACGGAGATCCTGTCGCCGGAAGACGAAGTAGGTATCCTTGTGGCAGAGCGCCTTTTGCATCCGAGTGTCATGACCTTCTTACAGTTACCTGACGGATACGAGATCGCGGAGATCGTTCCTCCAAAAGGAATCTGGAACAAATCAGTAAGCGAATTGCAGCTTCGGGAAAAATTTAACCTGAACCTCATCACCCTCAAAAGAGAATACGAATTAAAAAAGAACGGGGAACTGGTTTTGGAAAAACATATTCTCGGTGTTCCTAAATCAGATACCGTAATTTATGAAAACGATACCCTGATTTTATTAGGCCAGGAAGTTGATATTGAGCGCTTCATCGAAGTGAATCGCTAATTATTACGCGTTGTTGCACAAGTTGCCTGCTATCCATATATTTGCCCCCTCTTAAAAAAAGTAGATATAGTTTAACGTATACCATGAAAAATCAGGGAGTAGTCAAGATTTTTACCATTGCGCTGGCATTGGTATGTCTGTTTCACCTTTCGTTTACGATCAAGTCACGTTTGATTACTTCCGCCGCGGAGGATTATGCCAACGGAGACCCTGTGGTCAAACAAAAATACCTGGATTCCATTTCCGGTACGGTTGTTTATGACCTTGGCCTTCGCCAATATACCTACCTGCAGGTTAAAGAACGTGAACTTAACCTCGGACTCGACCTTCAGGGTGGAATGAACGTTACATTGGAGGTTTCATTGCCCGATGTGATCCATGCCCTGGCCAACAAAACCAAAGACCCAAAGTTTACGCAGGCGCTTGCCCTTGCCAATACCAAAGCCACTACAAGCCAGTCGAATTATGTAACTCTTTTTGTTGAAGCTATTCGGCAAACTGCCCCGAATGTTCCGCTTTCTACCTGGTTTGCCACCAAAGACAATAAAGAAAAAGTAAGTTTCAATACTTCGGATGAAGATGTGATCGCATTCCTCCAATTTGAAGCCGATGAGGCCGTGGAAAGAACGTTCCGTATCCTTCGTTCCCGTATCGACCGTTTTGGCGTGTCCCAACCCGTTATCCAAAAGCTGGAGAATTC
>JAKFCJ010000057.1:0-16722 GCA_036676705.1 Bacteroidota bacterium | reverse complement strand
AGCCTGGGAGGCTAGTTTACCGGCGAATTGGATATTCTTTTTGCCGACCCCGGATGGTGCGATAACAAAACAATAGAGATTAGGATGAATTAATTGGTTATGATAGCTGCCACACATATGATCTACAAAATGACTGAGTACGGTGAGGCAACTTAATAGGTGCACATCTTTGTACCTGGGTTCATTAAAATAGCCACATGTTTTTGTAAGCAACTCCGGTAAGTCCTGATAGACAGAATCTGGAAAAGTTGGTGTATGGAGGAGCAAATTGGGCTTTGCCTGATCATGCTGATTACTCTTCTTTTTTTCCTGTGTACTGGTCGCTCCGGAACTAGATTGGGTTGGTATTGACTTTGCCAACTTTGTAAACTTTGCAACCTGGTATTTCCCGAACTCATCGCTGTGGTTTCGGTATGCTGAAGAGATCGTTTTTTCTGTTTCTTCTTCGCTCAGATCGAACTGGTCAAGACAAAATTGCATGCAATCTTGTTCTTCAATCCCTTTTCTGTTGCAGGTACACGCGAAAAGGAAGATGAAATTATTGCGGTTCCCTTCCTGGTAGTTGAGCTTGGATTCCGTCCATTCCAGGCATTTTTGCAGGTCGATTTCTCTTTCATTAGGGTAATTGGCACTGGTTGCAATAGGCGTATTTACATTATTGGCTTTGGCGCCAATACCAATATTGCGACTTAATGTAAAAGGTAGTGCTTCCTCATTGAGGTACAGTTCCGGATCATAGGAAAAAAAGCATAACCTCGGGATATCGCGGGCTCTCATATCTATCTCGATGCCATACAAATGCCTGAAACGATCAGCGAGGGCATTAAATACGGCACTATGTTCTGCCTGTATTTCTTCGTGTTGGAAGAAAACCTTTAGTCCGTCGCCGCTTGGGCTAATAAATGCTGCTAAAACCAAAGGATCCGTGGCACATTCCTTTTTTAATTGCCGGGCTTCCTCCGCACCAATATGGTCAATGTCCAGGCAAATAAGCGGAATATACTCCTGCAAGCCCTCCATAGTGCGTCTGCCTTTAAATCTGCCTGATATGGAAATTGCACTTAATCCCCTCTTAATGGCATCCGCTTTTTCTTTATTGCCCTCTTGCAAGGCCAGCTGCAATAAATGTATTGGCGCCTCTTCTTTGCCATCCCGGACATCTTTTAATGCTTGTACGAAGTTAATGTCAACGGGAGCTGCGGTTAGTGTGTCAAAGTGACTTACGATATATGTCTTCATATCAAAGTCCTTTAAAAGATTTAACCTTATGGGTCTCCAACATCGCGTGGATGGCTTCCCAGGAATAAAAAATTTTGTCTCCGATCTTGTAGAACTCGATGATCCCTCTATCGCGCCAATTCTGGGCGCAACGGGAGGAGATTCCCATCAACTTAATGAACTCCTGGTTGGAAACAGGCTGTCTGAGCAGTTCTTTTTTTGCCTTTTCGGTTTGTTGCGCGAGGATAGAATCAAGCCGTTTGTTGATCTCCTGCAAATCTTCTTGTGTGATGAGTTTAATATTCATTTATCTCCTATTTTGTTGGTACAAAGCTAGGAGTCAAATTTCGCAAAGTATTGATATTCAAATATTTCCTATATTCCGGAATATTTCATTCAACTTTTTTATTAAGCTTATTTTTGTATGTAGTTAACAGTGTGTTGTCCACCTCATCTATAACATATAATTGATTGAATGGCTTTTTCGTAATGTCGCTTGTTTTTGTTAAATGGTTTTTTGCCGTGCGTGGGTTTAAAAACTCACCCTTGGCATCAATAACAAAATGCGAAAAGAAAATTCCGGCCTGTTCGGCATTTAAGATTTCAATGGCAGGTTTACCATCAACCTGGAAATTCGAGAGCTTCATTAGCAAGTCAAAGATTCTATGCCTTTCTATGTTTATCCTTATGCAAGCCTCTTGCCCAATATTGTTGACTTCATTTTTCATGACCATTTCCCTGGCATGAGATTCTAATAGTTTGTTTAGATCAGTGATTTTGCCGTAGAAGTGATCTACGGTCGGGTAGAGTTGCCTATTCGCTAGTGTATCTTGGTCAAACGACCGATGCAATTCAACCCTAAGGCCGGAAATATTCTTCTGAATATACCTCGCCCTATAGATATCATAGAATTTAAGAAACTCTTTTGCCAGTTTCGGTTTCAAAGGAAGGCTACTGAGATAGGCCTGATTGGCTTCTTTAAGTTTAATGAAAAACTCGGCGGTGTTGGAAAAACCGGCTACGTTCATTTCACCTTTTTCATCGAGTTTGGTCTCAAGCTTGTCAAGAAGGCTAATATAAGGTTCCATGGGGAGGTTATGATATATTCCCCAATGTGCAAAAATTTTTCGGGACTTTTGACCTATTGCTTGACCTTTTAAAAGAAAAACCCTCGCAAAGTGTTGGTTTGCAAGGGTTTGTATGGATTAAATGTGCACCCGAAGGGATTCGAACCCCTATCGTTGGTACCGGAAACCAAAATTCTATCCATTGAACTACGGGTGCCGGTTAGTCGATAGACCATAGTCCATAGACCATGGTTGTCTCAATTTTTATAAGCTATGGTCCATGGTCTATGGTCCATGGTCCGATCGCTGCAAATATAGGACGCAATCCTGAATCCGCTTATCTTTGCAAAAATTTTTAGTAATGGCTACCTTCAAAACTCCTTCCCAGTCCGCAACCATCATGAACGAACTGGTATTGCCCAACGATACCAATACCCTGAACAATCTGATGGGAGGAAGGCTGCTGCATTGGATGGACATTGCCGCCGCCATTACCGGACAAAAACACAGCAACCGTATTGTGGTGACAGCCTCCGTCGATTCCGTATCCTTCAGCCAGGCGATCAGCCTTGGCGATGTGGTTACTTTGAGATCTTACGTGACCCGCGCCTTTTCTACTTCCATGGAAATATTTATTGAGGTATGGTGCGAAAATATCCCCAAAGGAACACGCTTTAAATGCAACGAAGCCTACTACACCTTTGTGGCTGTAGACGGAAATGGCCGACCCATCAATGTCCCCGAGATCCGGCCCGAAACCGAAGAAGAACAGGCCAAATACGACGGAGCCCTCCGTCGCCGGCAATTGAGGATGATACTTTCGGGGCGTATGATTCCAGCAGATGCAAATGAGCTGAGGGCGCTTTTCGTTAAAGACTAGTTGCTTTCGCACACTTAATTTCTCGCGGAGTCGCGGAAATTCTTTGTTTTTGAGGACGCGTATTGTTTACGCCAAAGTAGGAGACGCGGTTTTGTATGTGGACGAATAAAAAACCGCGCCTCTATTCAGGCGTAAGCAATAAGCCGAGCAAACTCCAACTTTCCCGCGCCGCCGCGAGAGAATATATGTGCGCCAGCATCTTGGGTAGTATGGAAATTTCTGAACACTGAACACTGAAAACTGAAAACTTTATTTTACCTTTGCACCCCCCGAAGTTGTGGATCAGCTATGGGTTTAAAACATAAAAAATGTCAGTAAAAATCAGATTACAGCGTTTCGGACGCAAAAGAAATGCCTTTTACCACATCGTAGTAGCGGATGCACGTGCACCGAGAGACGGTAAAAGCATTGAGAGGATCGGGTCTTATAACCCCAACAACAACCCGGCTACCATCGATATCAATGTCGATAAAGCGGTAAGCTGGTTGGAAAACGGTGCGCAACCCACCGACACCTGCCGTGCAATTTTGTCGTACAAAGGCGTTCTTTACAAACATCACCTGAACAGGGGTGTGGCTAAAGGAGCTTTGACTGCTGAACAGGCAGAAGCAAAATTCACCAAATGGCTCGAAGAAAAAGACAGCCGTATCCAGGAAAAAATTGGCAAACTCAGCGGAAAAGACGCCGATGCAGCCCAGGCTCGTTTAAAAGCAGAACGTAAAGTGAGCGAAGAGCGCGCTGCGCGTATCGCTGCTAAAAACAGTCCGGTTGTTGAAGAGGTAGAAGCTACGGAAGAAGTTGCTGAAGAAGCTACTGAAGAAGTAGAAACACAAGCTGCAGCTGCTGTTGTAGCAGAAGAAATGGTAGAGGAAACTGCTGCTGAAGTAACTGCTGAAGCAGAAGCTCCGGTAGCTGAAGAAGTTGCAGAAGTTGAAGCTACTGCGGTTGAAGAACCGGCAGTTGAAGAAGCTCCGATCGCCGAAGCAACTTCAGAAGAACCTGCTGCTGAAACAGAAGAAACTCCTGAAGCATAGTCATGTTGCGGTTGGAGGATTGCCGGCTTATCGGTCGCATCGGAAAACCACACGGACATGCAGGCGCAGTGAAGCTCGAATTGCTTCCTGACCTGGAAACAGATCTCAATATTAACGAACCGGTTTTCCTCATCATTGAAGGGAAACCGGTTCCTTTTTTTATGGAAGAATGTAACGAGGCCGCGAATCCGCCGATCCTGCATTTTGAGGACATGAAAAGTATCGACGAGGCCCGGAAACTCACCGGACTCGAGGTCTATGCTCCCAAAGAAAATGTGGATGCCGATACTGATCTCGTGGCCGAACAACTGCTGGGTTATGAAGCCTTCGACCAGGGTAAATCACTCGGTAAAATCCTCGCCATCAGCGACTCCGGACTCCAACAGCTTTTGCATTTTGAAATTAACGGAATCGAAGTGCTTGTTCCCTTACAGGATGAACTGATCACAGACATCAACGAAAAGAAAAAGCAGCTCTTTTTAGACTTACCCGAGGGATTATTAGCTTTGTACCTGGGTGAGGGTTGAACGCTGTGTTAGTTGAAGGTTGAGTGTTGAGTGTTGAGCGTTGAGTGTTGAGTGTTGAGTGTTGACTTTCTGCCTGTACCCTGTCCCCTGCACCTTGAACCCAAAACCCAGCCTATGCGCATTGATATATTGACCGTCGTCCCTGAATCTTTGGAAAGTTTCCTGCAAACCTCCATTCCCGGTCGTGCGCAAAAAAAGGGACTGGTAGAAATTGTCGTGCATAATCTCCGCGACTATGCCACCAATGCTTATAAACAAGTCGATGATTACCAATTTGGCGGAGGAGCAGGCATGGTGATGATGGCAGAACCGATCGTGGCCTGTATAGAAAAACTCAAAGCAGAACGGAATTATGACGAGGTGATCTACCTCTGTCCGGATGGGGAAACCCTGAACCAAAAAATGGCCAATCACCTTTCCTTAAAAGGGAACCTCATCTTCTTATGTGGCCATTACAAAGGGGTTGATGAGCGCGTTCGTGAACATTTTATCACCAAAGAGATCTCCATTGGCGATTACGTATTGAGCGGAGGAGAACTGGCCGCCGCTGTCCTTGCTGATGCCCTGGTACGCTTAATTCCCGGCGTGATCTCTGATGAAGAATCCGCCTTAAGCGATTCCTTCCAGGATGATCTCCTTGCCCCGCCTGTTTACACCCGTCCGGCTGATTTTCGCGGTTGGAAAGTGCCGGATGTACTCATTAGCGGTCATGCCAAAAACATCACAGACTGGCGGCACGAGCAGGCTATCGAAAGAACCCGGCAACGCCGGCCGGACCTGCTCGACTAGGAGCGTGGGGAGCGGGCCTGCGGCCGGAGCGGCGGAGCGATGAAGCGAACGACGTAGGAGTTCTGCTTCATCGGGGAGCGAATTTTGGACTAGTTTTTTTTTCTGCGGGAATAGGCGAACCGATAACCCGTCTTTAAACTAATATAATTCGGAATGGACAAGCGGTCCAGAGAAAAGAAACCCATCGTCATAGAGCCAATGGAATATGCACAGGCTAATTCCATGTACATGGAATGGTTTCCTTTAAGAGGTTTCAAATATCCCAATGCGGCATGTCCGGAAAGACCAAAATCCAGTTCCTCATAAGAATAAGCGGTCATGGGTAATAATAATGGCCTATCATATTTGTAAGTGTCATAGTGCGGAAGCCTTTCCCAAATTTGAAATACATCAAAACCCAGCCCATAGGAAAAGTATAAAGCTGATTTGTCTGCACCAGAAACAAAATAGTGGCGGTGATTAATTTGAAAACGGAAACCTTCTTCTCGCACTGTGGTTTGAACAACTGTATCAGGAATCATGGGCTCTTGGCCATCTAATTTCATCCAATCATTTCGCATTGCTGGCATATACCAGAGCAAGTCAAAACCCAATGTGTTTCTGTTGTTAAGTTGTCGGTCCTTACGCAAACACAGAGAAAATGCGGAATAGGTGCTTGCTGATTTGTTGTAGCTCAGATTAGCGCCTATATATTTTTGAGTTTGAGCAAAAAGAAAGGTCTGGCCGTTTGCCACGAAGAGTAACAGGAAAGCAAATTTGGATAGGTTCATAATTTTGATTTTTTATCAAAGTTCGCGAGGTTTCCCCAAAACTTTGGTCACGAAACGGTCAAAAAATTGTTACCTCGGAGCGATGGAGCGGGCCTGCGGCCGGAGCGGCGGAGCGATGAAGCGAACGACGTAGGAGTTCTGCTTCATCGGGGAGCGAATATTGGATTTTTTATTTTTCGCTCAATCGTTTGATCATATAATAGATCGTTTTGGAGGTTTCTTCATATCCTTGATTTAATTCTGAATAAAACCCATTTGGTAATTCATTCTCCTCTTCTAAAAATTCAAGCAAGCTGGCACATTCAAAAATAGATCCCCTTGAAATGACCAAAAAGTTTCTTCGGTCCTTGTCAGAAAACCGGGAGCTTCCTTCGGCCAAATTAAGCATGCTGCTTAAGGAGGCTCTTCCGAGCTGATTTTTGATATAGAATTCTAACTCCCTGTTGTTTTTTAGCCAGCGATAAACCTGACTGTTCTGCGCTTTGACCATTTGGTAAATGGGCATAGTTTGATATGAAAACATAGTCTTAAGATTTTTATGTGAAGTTCATATTTCGTTTTCGAACTATTGGTCTGGAATCTGTCAAATAATTGTTACCACAGAGTAGCGTAGGAGCGGTCTGCTGCACAGACAGCGGGGGAGCGAAGGAGCGAGCAAGACGAACTTCTACTCCTTCGCTCCCTCGCTTAAGCCGGAGGCTCGCTCCCCCGCTCCCTCGCTCAAGCCGGAGGCTCGCTCCCCCGCTCCCCCGCTCAAGCCGGAGGCTCGCTCCCCCGCTCCCCCGCTCCGGCCGCAGGCCCGCTCCCCGCTCAAAGATTTATTTTGCCCAATACAAAGAGTTCCCTATTTTCCCTGCCAATCTGATCCGCATGTTTATTCAAATACACCGGCCGCTTGTTTTTTTCGATCTCGAAACCACCGGCATCAACACCACCACCGATCGTATCATCGAAATTTACCTCATCAAAGCGATGCCGGATGGAAGCGAAGACCATAAGCGCTACCTCATCAATCCAGGGATACCGATCCCTGCACAGGCTTCGGCTATTCATGGTATATTTGATGCGGATGTGGCCGACAAGCCTACCTTTGCTGAAATAGCAAGGGAACTTTCATCCTATTTGGATAACTGTGACTTTGCCGGGTTCAACAGTAACCGCTTTGATTTTCCGATGCTCGTTGAAGAGTTTTTGCGCTATAACATCGATTTTGACATAGAAAACAGAAAATTCATCGATGTACAGCGTATCTTCCACGTGTTGGAGCCGAGAAACCTGGCCGCTGCCCTGCGCTTTTATTGCGGCAAGGAGCTGGTCAATGCCCATTCGGCTGAAGCAGATACCCAGGCTACCTTTGATATCCTCAAAGCCCAGATATCCAAATACGACCAACTTGAACCGACCATTGAGTTTTTGCACCATTTTTCCGGACAATCCAACCTCGTTGACCTGGCCGGAAGAATCATTAAAAACGAAAAAGGGGAGGAGGTCTTTAATTTTGGAAAACACAAAGGAAAAACGGTGGAGTATGTGTTTAAAACAGAACCATCTTATTACGACTGGATGATGAAAGGCGACTTTGCCCAACAAACGAAAAATGTGCTTACCCGCCTGCGATTAAAGGAATTTAACAAACGATGAAACTGCGCTTTGAAGATTGGATCATTCATGAGGACGAAGGAACGCTGGCGATCTCAAAACCGCCGCATATCGCGTCGCTGGATGAGCGCAGCCTGGAAGAACCCAGCATCATCCGCCTGGCGAAGGCCTACAACGAAAATTTGCAACTTTGCCACCGCATCGATAAAGAAACATCCGGTATCCTGTTGATGGCCAAAAACCCGGAAACATACCGCGAAATTGCCATGGCCTTCGAAAAACGGCGGATCGAAAAAGTCTATCATGCCGTGGTCGACGGGGCAGTTAATTTTCAGGAACATGTGGTCGACCTGAATATCCATGTCACCAAATCAGGAAAAGTGCGCATCGACCGGGCCGGAAAAGAGGCCGTTACCCTGTTCCAGTCACTCGACGTTTTCCGGCATTTTACGCTGATGGAATGTATGCCGCTCACGGGTAGAATGCACCAGATCCGCATCCATCTTGCCTCCCAAAATGCCCCGATAACAGCCGATACCCTCTATGGAGGAAAGATGCCCTACCTGAGCCAGATCAAACGAAAATTCCACCAGGGAAAACACAGCGAAGAAACGCCCATGATCAACCGCTTCGCCCTTCATGCTTACAGCCTTTTCCTGCAAACCGATAATCTCAACCTCGACCTGAAAGCGCCGTATCCAAAGGATTTTGATGTGCTGGTGAAGCTGATCCGGAAATATGACGTTTAAATCTGCTTGCGCACGAGCAATTGACGCGGAGGCGCTGAGGCGCGGAGGAATTGGTTTTTGAGGTCGCATATTGCTTACGCGTGAGTAGGAGGCCCGCCTACGCTCCCTGAAATTTGATTTTCCCAATGGTTTATTAGTCCTGAGCTTCGGCGGGCGCAGCGCGGATTTGTTGTTCCGTTAATTTTTGAAATTTGGAATTTGGAATTTGGAATTTGGAATTTGGAACTTTTCTCCGGGAGCCTCAATACCCTCTGTGAACTCTTTTACCCGCCGAAGCCGCAGATTTAATTCAAACTAAGGCTATTCTCCAAGGCGGCGAAGGAGGGTGCGGTTAAAAAGCGAATCTCCCAAAGTT
The DNA here is from genome assembly GCA_036676705.1 of Bacteroidota bacterium. Lineage (GTDB taxonomy): Bacteria > Bacteroidota > Bacteroidia > UBA8524 > UBA8524 > UBA8524. Next base: position 7,734 of record JAKFCJ010000057.1, on the reverse strand, counting down.
TCTCCAAACCAAAGCTATGGTCCATGGTCCATGGTCCATGGTCATTGTTCCGTACTTGCCAAAATACTAGTTTTGACACGAACGCGTTATTCAACCATGAGCCGATTTTTACTCCTTTTCCTAATAACCATTGCTTCGATCCGTATCCAGGCCCAGGATACCTTACGTTTTTCGGTTTATTACCAAACAGACAAATTTCATCTGAGCCCGAAAGAATTGCTGGAATTGAAGACTTCTATTCAAATTCCACCTAAAGCCGTTGTGCAAGGCATTACCGTCTTCGCTTATTGCGATGACATCGGAAGCGCAGCCTACAACCAGGCACTTTCCGAACGCCGGGCAAAGGCTATGGCAGCCGCATTGCACCAATTCCCGCAATTAGAAAAAGTCGCTATCAAAGCATATGGAAAAGGAGAACTCCAACTTATTCATGAAGGCGATACCCTGGAAATGAGAAGGCTCAACAGGAGGAGTGACGTGCTTCTTGTATATTCCATCGAACAGATGGCAAAAGCTCCTGAAGAAGATGTTCTTCCAAATCTGAATGAATTGGAGGTAGGCCAAAAGATGGTGCTCGAGAATCTACTTTTTGTTGGAGGGACCCGCCAGTTTTTACCCGAATCGATCCCCGTCCTGGATGAACTGGTGAAAACCTTAAAGGCAAGTCCCGGCGTGAAGGTGCGCATCATCGGCCACGTTTGTTGTACCGGAGGACTGGAAGGTGAAGATATTGAGACAGGAAAATTTAACCTGTCAGTAATCCGGGCCCAAACCGTGTATCTCTACCTGGTCAATCACGGGATCGAAAAAGAAAGACTTAGCTTTATCGGCAAGGGGGGGAGTGAGCCACTTGGAGGAGATATTAAATACGACAGAAGGGTGGAGCTGGAGATCGTTGAAAAATAGTTTTCAGTTTTCAGAGTTCAGTTTTCAGTGCTGCGCCCGCCATAGCTATTGTGAATGCAGTATAGGATTACCAAATCTTGACAATGCGAAGGCGGGTTCAGTGGGCTGCTGCGGGCTAACTTTAAACAAACAATGAATATAAATGTCCGGTGATCCGGACAAACCCTTCGGAAAAAACGAATTTTCCGAAGGATAAGGGTTTGCGGGGATTTAAAAACTAGTTTTATATTCGTTACTAAGATGAATGGAAAAAGATCGGGGTTCGATTCCCTCATCCTCTACCTCCAAAGAGTATTCTTCAAAAAGAAGAAAGCTCTATAGCAGTAGCCGTAATTTCCAATTAAATACTTCACTAAATTTTTCCGGAAAATGAATTCAAAACTTTATTTGCTTGGGCTCAGTTTATTACTTGCATGTAATACATACTATATTAATCCTCATAAAAGGCCAACCAAGTATCATAGATTCTCTATTGAATTAGGTATGTGCCAGGACACAATTTTATTCGGGAGCCACGAATGGATTGCCTACCAGCACGAATTCCCCCCAGATAAGTATTCATCAAATTGGGTTATTTTTCGGGACGGAAGGCTATTTGATATTAACTATTTGACTGAAGGAGTATCATTTACAATAATGGATACAAGTCTGACCGAAGGAGTATTCGGTGTGTGGCAAAAAGAAGCGAACGGCAGGTTCAGGGTTCAGGTACCACAATTCGGATATATTTATGAATATCAAGGTGCTATTGACTCAAATCAAATCGTGATTAATAAAAGAATAGACAAGCCTTTTTTTATTCCCAGGGAGGATTCGATTCATTTGATTTTCACTAGGTCTAATTCTGGTTGAGTGAGGTGTAATAGTGCAACAGTTGTTCCTGAGGAGGCGGGTGTTAATGTAAATTATGGTATTGATAATAAAGTTCTTTGAAATCGACATGAGTATGCAAAATTTAAAATACACCTTGTAAGTGATTGATAGTGTGGGTTTGAATTTCTCGAACCGTTACATGTTCTGCTTCAATGGGATGAAGAAAGATAATGAGAGAAGTGGCTTAGGTAATGGCTATACGACAGAGAGTGTGAGCTTCAAGCCCCCCGGTCCCTTTTTCAAAAGCTGTTTTTTAATAAAAAGTTAGTTGGTTTTCCTAAATCGGATACTCTGAGGTCCTTATCCTTCGGTAGTTCGTCTTTTCCGAAGGTAATGTCCGGTGAACCGGACATTTTTTTTCAAAGTTTATTTGTAGTCAGTCTGTTTCTAGTTTAGATTTCAATAATCCCAAAAATCCTTTAATCCTAAAAATCCCGGTTCAGACAATGGGGGGGGAAGGATCAACTGAAGTATGTGCTCCGTCCGTTTACTTCGACAAGCTCAGCAAACAGACCATGTACTTTAACATTTTGGAATTTGGACCCTTCGACTCGGCATGGCGTTTCTTCAAGGTCTGATAAGTCGTTTGCCGGCTCAGGGTGACATGACTTGGAACTTGAAGCTTGGAACTTGGAGCTTAGCCTTCCGCCCTCATCTGAGGAAAGAACAGCACCTCTTGTATCGACGCATTATCCGTCAACAACATCACCAAACGATCGATACCAATTCCCATTCCTGAAGTAGGGGGCATTCCATATTCCAATGCACGGAGGAAATCCTGGTCAATGAACATCGCTTCATCATCACCCCGGTCCATCAGGCGTACCTGCTCTTCGAAACGTTCGCGCTGGTCGATGGGGTCGTTCAGCTCGGAATACGCATTCGCGATCTCCTTGCCGTTGATCATCAACTCAAAACGTTCGGTAAGCTCGGGGTTAGTCCGGTGGCGTTTGCACAAGGGCGACATCTCGATGGGGTAGTCGGTAATGAAGGTGGGCTGGATAAAGTTTTTCTCACATTTTTCACCGAAGATCTCGTCGATCAGCTTGCCTTTGCCCATGCTTTTATCGGCATGGATACCCAGCTTGGTACATACCCCGCGGAGTTGTTCTTCATCCATGCCTGAAATATCAAAACCTGTGTATTGTTTGATGGCATCGTACATGGTGATACGCGGAAACGGGCGTTTAAAATCGAGTTCGATATCGCCCATTTTTACCACCGTATTACCCTGGTTGACCTCGCTCACCACATGTTCCAGCATGGCCTCGGTATAATCCATCATCCAGTTATAATCCTTATAGGCCACATAAATTTCCATCACGGTAAATTCCGGATTATGGGTGCGGTCCATGCCTTCATTCCTGAAATTCCTGGAGAATTCGTAAACCCCGTCAAAACCGCCAACGATCAGGCGTTTCAGGTAAAGTTCATTGGCAATACGCAGGTACAATGGCATGTCGAGCGCATTGTGGTGGGTGGTAAACGGACGTGCTGCCGCTCCCCCCGGAATGGGCTGTAATACAGGGGTGTCCACCTCCAGGTAGCCGCTGTTATTGAAAAAAGTACGCATGGCATTGATGATCTGCGTACGTTTTACAAAGGTGTCTTTTACTTTATCGTTGACGATCAGGTCAACATAACGCTGGCGGTAACGCTGTTCCGGATCTGAAAACGCATCGTGCACGTTTCCATCCGCATCCTTTTTTACAACAGGAAGTGGTTTAAGACTTTTGCTCAGTAATTTAAAGCCGGTAACATGGATGGAAATTTCACCAACCTGGGTAGTGAATACATAACCTGTAACGCCGATAAAGTCGCCCATATCGAGCATTTTTTTCCACACATTGTTATAGAGGTTTTTGTCTTCATCCGGACAAATTTCATCGCGGTTCACATAGATCTGAATGCGGCCTGTATGGTCTTTTATTTCGGCAAAAGAGGCTTTGCCCATGATACGCTGGCTCATCAAGCGGCCGGCGATGCTTACATTTTTATAATCGAGTTTGGAACGCTCGTAGTTTTCCTTGATCTCGGCCGCCGTTACGTTTACCTCAAAAGCCTCTGCCGGATAGGGTTCAATACCCATTTCCCTCAGTTGGGTTAGCTTCTCTCTTCGCTGTATTTCCTGTTCGGATAATTCGTGGACCATGCTCTAAAAATTTGCGCGAAGATAGGGTCTGGCAAACTAATTTGCTCGAAATGCCCTGCAAGCAAACAACTATTTGGCAGGAAATGCGGTCTACTCTTTAATTTAGACGGATTGATTAACTTTGAACTTATGGGAAATAGGCTAAGACAAGCTATGATGCTGCTCTGTGGGTTGGCGTTTGCGCTCGTGTCTTTTGCTCAAAGTCCGGTACAGTTTACCCGTAACGACGGACAATGGCACCCGAACGTGCTCTTTGAAGGAGACATCCTTTCCGGCAAGCTTTTCGTGGAACAGCAGGGTTTCACTTATTATTTTTTGCATGGAGATGATTATGCTGCCTTCCATGATATCAGTCACCACAAGAAGGTGTTTCCCGAAGGATTTGCGATGCGCTACCACGTGTTGAGAACAAAATTTATCGGCGCAAATCCCACTCTTGCCGAAGGGAAAATACCTTATCCTTTCCATAGAAATTATTTTATCGGAAAAGACAGAAGCAAGTGGGCGAGCCGGGTTCCTGTTTTTAATGAAGTGGACTATACGAACCTGTATCCCGGGATTGACCTCAAATTGTACAATGACGCCAGCGGATTAAAGTACGACTGGATCATCGCGCCCCATGCCGATCCTGCACAGATCCATATTCAGTATGACGGTGCTGAAGATATTTTCCTTGACAACGGGATTCTGTATATCCGAACCTCTGTCAACCACCTGGTAGAAGGAGTTCCACTTGCATACCAAATGGTAGGGGATGAAAAGAGATCCGTTTCCTGCAGCTATGTTTTGGATGGAAAAAATGTTCGTTTTAAAGTGGGTGAATACAACCCGGAACTGCCCCTAATCATTGACCCCCCGATCATGGTTTTTGCCACATATTCGGGTTCATCGGCAGATAATTTCGGGTTCACTGCCACTTACGACAGCCGTGGAAATTTGTATGCGGCCGGAAATGTTACGGAACCCTATCCCCAGGCACCTAACGGGCATTATCCTGCCACTACCGGAGCCTTTCAGGTAAATCCGGCGGGTTTTATCGGCACCAGCGGACCCTACGGCTTTTTTCAATGCGATATGGCCATCAGTAAATACGATTCATCGGGAAAAGTATTGGTATGGGCTTCGTACCTGGGAGGAACCGACAATGATTATCCGCATAGCCTGGTGGTTGACGCCGATGACCGACTGGTAATTTTGGGAAGCACCTATTCCGCAGATTTTCCTGTTGATACCCTGGCCGCCGACACCCTGCTGGGTGGAGGAGCAGATATCGTGGTGGTTAAATTTTCTTTCGACGGATCGGCCCTGGTGGGTTCAACCTATATAGGCGGGCCAAATGATGACGGCGTGCTTGACAATACTGCGCTTACCTACAATTTTGCCGACAATCACCGGGGCGATATCCAGGTAGCACGAAGTGGAAATATCTTTTTTGCCTCCTGTGCCAAATCTGATTCGGGAATACTGATCAGTCCCGATGCCATCCAGACCCAACACGGCGGGGGCTATGACGGCCTGATCATGGAACTCGACTCCTCCTTGCAAAATGTGATGTGGGCCACGTATTGGGGCGGGGATAAAGACGATGCCCTGTACGCATTGCGTATTGATAAAAGCAATAACATGATTGCAGGCGGAGGAACACTGAGTACCATCCTGACTACCCCAAAAGCCCTCTATCCGAATCGTTTGGGAGGGATAGACGGAATGGTGCTGCGTATCGACCAGGGCAATAAAACCTTACTCGCTTCCAGTTATATCGGGACTTCCCAATACGACCAGGTTTATTTTGTTGATTTTGACCTGAAAAATCACGTGTATGTATTTGGCCAGACTGCCGGATTGATGCCCGTTGTCGGGAACCCCTATAATTTTCCTGGTGGTGGACAGTTCCTGATGAAAATGGATGAAAAACTCGATTCCCTTTTGATGGCCACCACGCTGGGAAACCGAACGAATAATCCCAATTTTTCACCCACGGCTTTTTTGGTTGATAATTGTTACAATATCTATTTTGCCGGTTGGGGCTCCGACGCGGGAGTGGGACATGTTGGTACGACTTCAGGACTTCCGGTAACCCCTGATGCTCTATATCCGCAAACGGATGGGAACGACTTTTATCTCGGGGTATTGGATAAAAATGCGCAAAACCTCATCTATGCAACCTTTTTTGGAGGCACACAAACCGCCGACCATGTGGATGGCGGCACAAGCCGCTTTGATAAACGCGGGGTGGTTTACCATTCCATTTGCGGAAGTTGTCCGGAGCAGGGTGGCCCTTATTTTATCTCCGATATCGTAACTACTCCCGGAGCTGCGTTTCCGATAAATTCCAGTCCCCGTTGCAGCAATGCCTCATTCAAACTTGATTTTCAAATTACCTATGCCGTGGAGTCGGATTTTATTGCCGCTCCGCGAATAGGATGTTCGCCGTTGACGGTCAATTTCACCAATAAAAGTTACCAGGGTACCCGCTTCACCTGGGTTTTTGGTGACGGAAGCAGCGATACCGGCTATAACGCCACACATACCTATACCCAATCGGGCAAATTCAGGGCTTATTTGAAAGTGGTCGATTCGCTTTCATGTAACCTCGTTGATTCGGTTTTTGTGGATATTGAAGTCGTACCTACTATCCAATCTGATTTTACGGCTTCCTTCAAACCCTGTTCAAAACAGGTTCAATTTAACGGAAGCAGTACGGCTCCTCTGGGTTATTTCTGGGATTTTGGGGATGGAACAAGCTCCACGCTAAAAGACCCTCTTCACGAATACACGAATTACGGAACCTATGTGGTTCGTTTTGTAACGAACAAAAGCGGTCCTTGTGCGGATACCATTGAAAAGACGATAAACCTGACGGAACCTGCCGGCGGAAAGCTGATGATCCCCAATGTATTTACGCCGAATCCGGGCGACAACTTCAATACCTGTTATTCCTTTGATGGATTAAACAATTGTGATGAATTGGAGCTTGAAATTTACAACCGCCATTCCGAACTGGTATATGAAACCAGGGATATTTATTTTTGTTGGAGCGGGGCCAGCCAGACCACCGGAAGATTGCTACCTGCCGGGGTTTATTACGTGATCGCCAAAGTGCGTTCAAGCGGTGGGGAATGGGTCGAATACAAGGGCACAGTAACCATGATCTATTAAAAAAAAGACCGGAATTTCTTCCGGTCTTGATTTTCTATAACATACTATCTATAAACAAAAAGAGCACGAAAAATCGTGCCCGGGATTAGGCTTGTGAAACTTTCAAAAGGGCCGCCATGGCACTGCCGATCTCAGCAGGCGATTCTACCACATGGATACCACATTTACGCATGATCTCCATTTTGGCAGCAGCTGTATCTTCTTTTCCGCCAACGATCGCACCGGCATGACCCATACGACGTCCGGCAGGAGCGGTTTGTCCGGCAATAAACCCGACTACCGGTTTGGTACCATTAGCTTTAATCCACTCAGCCGCGAGGGCTTCGTAGTTACCTCCAATTTCTCCGATCATCACAATCGCATCTGTTTCCGGATCGTTCATCAACATGATCACCGCTTCACGGGTTGGTGTTCCGATGATCGGGTCGCCGCCTATTCCAATCGCCGTTGAAATACCGAGTCCGGCTTTTACGATCTGGTCGGCTGCTTCGTAGGTTAGGGTTCCTGATTTGGAAATGATACCGATCCGGCCTTTTTTAAACACAAAACCCGGCATGATGCCAACTTTGGCTTCATCAGGGGTGATAACACCCGGACAGTTAGGCCCGATCAGGGTGCAATTTCTTTTTTTGATATAGGCTTTT
>JAKFCJ010000056.1:0-29075 GCA_036676705.1 Bacteroidota bacterium | reverse complement strand
GCAGAATGACTATCTGTTTTTGGACTCACGTAATAGGTTAAAAAAGTATCAACCCCCTGATAAAATGAAATACCACCACCACCCGCACTAATCGAAATTCTATTTCCACCCAGAATTCCTTTAATTAAAAAAGTCAAATATCCATGAGGATTGAGTGTAATGTTCTGCGTTTTTCTGCCGTTTTTAGTAAACGTAATCAAATCTCCGCCCCCGCTTTTTTCAAAATAAGCCAGCGCATTGGCTGTCAACTCGTAGTTATTCTGTTCACTATTGGCCGAAAAGGTCAATGTAAAATTTCCATCCATGTCTGATTTATCGAAGGCCACCGTTTTTCCTCCCAAATGAGAAGTAGCATCCCTGTCACGTTTTATCACTCCTACATTTGCTTGAGCAACTCCCTTTCCGGTTATTTCATCGACAACCTTACCTGTGATGGTATATTCACCGGTATATTTTGCAACTTCTCTTTCTTTTTTGCAAGAGAAACAGCAAAGTAAAAAGCCTAAAAGGACGGTATGGTGGTGAAGTTTCAAGGCTTTAGAATTCGATTAGATAATAGGTCGTATCACCAAGGTCAATAAAAACCGTATCTATTATTTTGTCTACTAAAACCATATTGACATCATAGACATTATACCCAACCCGAACATTTTGTAAGGGTGTTTTATACGTTGAAAGTATAGTATCCGTATTTTTATAAAATGGGCCACCACCATTTTCGTAATTTAGGTAGACGATGTTATTTTCTCCCTGATTACCCTTGATTATATAATTTAGATATCCTTTCGGCGATAGCACTATATTTTGTGCTCTGCTTCCATTTTTGGTAAATGTAATTAAATCGCCGCCCCCACTTATTTCAAAATAGGCCAGCGCATTTGCTGTCAACTCGTAGTTGTTCTTTTCACTATTCGCCGAAAACTTCAGGGTAAAATTGCCCTCAGCGTCTGATTTATCAAAGGCCACCGTTTTTCCTCCCAAATGGGAAGTGGCATCTCTATTTCGCTCTATCACTCCAACATTGGCGTGGGGGATTCCATTCCCCGTTATTTCGTCTCTAACTTTCCCTGTGATTGTATATTCACCGGCGTATTTTGCAACTTCTCTGTCTTTTCTGCAGGAGAAGCCGATTAAAATGGTAACGAACAAAATCATTATACCCCTTTTCATAGCCCTGTCAAAACTCAATTAAAAAATGTGTTGAATCCGGAGGAAATACAATTAACAAAGAGGTATCCGTCTTAAATAAAAGTTCGTCTTTCTGGTTAAAGGCACCATATACCAAATAGGCCTCCTGCCCGGGGGTCTTGTTATACGTTTTAATTGTATCAACCCCCTGATTATAATTGGACCCCCCTCCTCCGGCACTTACACTTAATTTATCCCCCCCTTTATTTCCTTTAATATGTAGAGTTAAATAACCATAAGGCATCAAAAGTACATTCTGAGTTCTGCTTCCATTTTTGGTGAATCTAACATCATCACCAGAGGTTTTTGTAAAATACGTCAGCGCATTGGCTGTTAGCTCATAATTATTGTCTTCACTATTAGCCGAAAACTTCAGGGTAAAATTCCCGTCATCATCTGATTTATCAAATGCCACCGTTTTTCCACCAAAATGAGAGGTCGCATCTCTACTCCGGCCAATTACTCCAACAGAAGCATGGGGGATTGAAAAACCGCTTATTTTATCGACAACCTTACCTGTAATGGTATATTCACCTGAGTATTTTGCTACTTCCCTGTCTTTTCTGCAAGAGAGAAATAACAAGGGTATTCCAATTACCAGGATTCCGAGAATTTGCGTTATTGCTTTCATGAGCTGCGGCTATTTTTTTGAAGTCATTGAGTTTCACGAAAGCAGCATGAAACAATTTGAAGTCTTATGTAAATTTAGGCCGAATAAACCGTACTGCAGCGACTTTACAATTTTTTGACACAATCCTGACAATTCACTCTTTATCAATTCCACAGTCAAACAACCAAACAGTTCTAGAGTCCAACGACAATCTTGACTTTTGAAAAAATACGCAGTACTAGGGAGAGATTCAACCCTGCGCGATGTTAAATTCGAACATGAAAAAAGCACTTCTCCTGCTAATTGGCATCGCCTGCACCTGCCTTTCAGGCTCGGCACAAACCGAAGAAGATTTTGAACGAATCAATAATGAGGCCTTCGAAGCCTACGAGGCCTATGATTACCGGACAGCGATCGATAAGGAACATATCCTTCTGAAGTGGCTCAAAAAACCAAGTATTAAAAACGACACCGACGAAGTCATTGTTTACCTGAACCTGGGTGGATTTTACCAGAGCTACCAGAACTATGATTCTGCCCATTTGTGTTTGGAGAAGTCGCGCAAATTGTGTGAAGCCTATTTTGGCAAAAAGAATGAGTACTATGTGAATGTAGTCCTTCAGCTTGGCGGGTTTTATGAAGCGATCGAATTGCTGGATGAAGCCGAAACGATAAATGCCGATGCCATCAGCCAGATCAACGCAGGGGCTACGGAAGATGAATGGCTGATGGGAGCTATTTATTCCAACCAGGCCATCGTCAAGAAAAAACTGTTCAAACTGAAGGAAGCCCTTGACCTGCTTGAAAAATCAGAAATACTGACCATCAAGGCTTCGGGAAGGAAGAGCACGGATTATGCAAACCTGCTCAATACCAAATCGCTGGTCTATGGAATAATGGGGGAGGCGAAAAAAGAAGAAAAATTTATACTGGAAGCCATGGCGATCTGCCGGGACCTGAAGGCTACCAAATCGAGTTTGTACGGAACTTTGCTGAACAACCTGGCCACCATGTACTCCGAACGGGGCGATTACGAACAGGCCATCCGCTCCTACGAAGAATCTTACCGGATCCGGGCATCCATCTATACCGAAAAAAGTTTGGAATGTGCCTTGGTGCAGGCAAATGAAGGAGTAGCCCTGGCCGATGCCGGCAAATACGACCAGGGAATAACCATGGTAAAATCGGCCCAGCGTATCACCGAATCGCTGCTTGGAAAATTCCATCCCGAATGGTTTGAAAAATCCATGCACCTCGGTAACATCTATGAAAAAGCCGGGATGTATGAAGAGGCAGACCGCCTGTATGAGGTGAGCATACGTGAAGCGGGAGAGAACCTGGGGAAAACCTCCGGCACCTACCTCGGACTGGTTTCCAACGCCTCGCTCTATTACCTGAACAGGGATCAATACGATAAGGCAAGTGCCTGTTTCGATATCTTATTGGCCGGAGAGGAATTCGTTTCGGAAGATTTTGCCCTTACCTTAAAAGGCAATTACGCCAATTTCCTGCACGCCACCGGGCGCAGCGAAGAGGCAGGAAAATACTATGATGAGGTGATAAAAGGCTGGGCCGAATTTAAGGGGCCGACCTCCTACGATTACCTTCTTGCCAAACACAACAAAGCCACCTACCTGCTCGACCTGGGCGATCTCGCCGAGGCAAAGGCCCTGTTTATTGAAACCCGGGCTACCCTGCTGGAAGTGGCCGGTCCGAAAACCGAAGTGGTGCTCAGCCTTAATGAAAACCTCGCCGGACTCTACAAGGATGAAAAAGAATATGCCAAAGCCCTGGCTCTGTTCCAGGAGGTGTTGGCTGTTCGTGTGGAAGAATCGGGAGGAAGATCGATCGAGGTGGCCGACCTGCTTGGAAAGATCGCCACCTGCCATACCAACCTCGACCAGCCGGATAAATCTTTGGAACTGATGGAACAAGCCTATGCCATGAAAGTGGCTTTGCTTGGGAAAGACGATCCATCATTAAGTTATGAAACAACCTTACTGGCGACCTCCTATACCTATAGCGGCGACTATAAAAAAGGACTCAGCTATTACAGTGAGGCCAAACGTCTGATCACCGGGCAGTTCAACACCTATTTCCGCTTTATGACGGAGAAAGAAAAACTCCAGTTCCTCACCAAAACCATCAGTGAACTAAAGCAGCTCCAGGCCATTGCCGTGGATAATGTGAAGGAATATCCTGCCTTTGGTGATCTTGCCCTGGAAATCGAATTGATGATGAAGGGCATGGTGCTGGAATCGGGCGACCGGATAAAAAATGCCGTTGTAGCCAGCAAAGACCCCCAACTTCAGCGCCAATACACGGCCTGGCAGGATCTACGCACCCAGATAGCGGTTGAAATGGCCAAACCCGAAAAATACCGGAGGGCCGATCTGGAAAGCCTCAATACCAAGGCGGTGGAAATGGAAAAAGGACTCGTGAGCAAATTGGGGAGCCTTGAATTGCTGGACATGGAAACCCATTCCTGGAAGAATATCCAGAAAAAGTTGGGTAAAGATGAGGTGCTCGTTGAGTTCATTTCCTACAAAAGTTTTAGGCAGGAAAAGGAAATGCTCACGGCTATTGTGCTGCGTAGCGATGCTCCGAATCTCATCCTTGTTCCGCTTTTCGCCGAGGAAAAAATGGCTGCCTACCTGCAAAACCGAAAATCAGGCAATGAACAGGGACTTGTTAACTCCCTTTACGGCGCAAACAGGGGAGTGGATGAGGTAAATGAAGATGTGGTGCCGGATGAAGGAGATGATTCTTTGTACCTCCTGCTGTGGAAACCTTTGGAAGTGCACCTGAAAGGAATGAACAAGGTCTATTATTCGCCTTCCGGTTCTGTCCATAAAATCGCTGTTGCTGCCCTGAGGGATGAAGAAGGAAAATACCTTTCCGAACGTTTTAGCCTCCATACCCTGAGCACGGCTAAAAAACTCCTGGACCCTTCGAAAGGCTTTGTTATGGATGACCTGTTGCTCATGGGTGGGGTCGATTACGACCTGGCACCTTCTATTATCGCCAAAAAAGTAAACCCTGGAAACGGGGAGGAAAGCCCCGAGTTTGCCATGCGCGGCGGTAGCGGGGCAAAAGCCTGGTCCTACCTCGGTGGAACCAAAACAGAAGTGGAGGCGATCGCGAAACTGGTCAATACAGGTAAAACCACAGTAACCATGTCGGTTGGCGAACAAGCCTACGAAGAGCAGGTGAAAAAACAAATGTTGGCCGGTCCTTCGGTGATCCATCTTTCTACCCACGGATATTTTATTGCCGAACCCCAACGTGCGCTCACCCCGAATGCCAATGTTTATCAGCGATCCGGAAATCCCTTGTTGCGCTCCGGACTCATCCTCGCCGGTGGCAATGCCTCCTGGACGGGCCAGGAACTCCCGGGAGGGATCGACGATGGAATTTTAACCGCCTTCGAGGTATCTACCATGGACCTGAGTCAAACACGTTTGGCGGTATTGTCAGCTTGCCAGACAGGTTTAGGCGATATCCAGGGCAGCGAAGGTGTTTTTGGCCTTCAGCGTGCCTTTAAACAAGCCGGGGTGGAGTACATCGTGATGTCGCTTTGGCAGGTACCCGACAAAGAAACCGTGGAGTTTATGACCCTCTTTTATGAAAACATGGCCAAAGGAATTGCGATAGAAGTAGCCTTCAACACCGCCCAACAAGCCATGCGCGGGAAATACCCACCCTATTATTGGGCAGCATTCGTGTTGATCAGATGATAGCCACTATATGTACCCTATCACCTACTGAAAACTGAAAACTGAACACTGAACACTACTTCCACTCAGCGATGAAAAGATTCGTATCTCTCGTCCCACCATTATTCCGGTTCGAAGAGAATACGAGGAATTTTCCATCAGGCGAGAACATCGGGAAGGCATCAAAGCCGTCATCATGGGTTACGCGCTCGAGTCCGGTTCCGTCCAGGTTAACGAGGTAGAGGTGGAAAGGAAATCCGCGCTCACTTTCGTGGTTGGAGCTGAAGATGATCTGTTTGCCGTTCGGAGTAAAAAACGGCGCCCAGTTGGCCTGGCCGAGGGTAGTTACCTGCTGCATATCAGAACCGTCTACATTGCATACATAGATCTCCATATTGGTTGGCGCAACAAGTCCCTGGGCAAGGAGTTTTTTATAATGCGCCTGTTCTTCCGGAGTTTTCGGACGGGAAGAGCGGAATACCAGTTTGGTACCGTCAGGAGAGAAAAATGCGCCTCCATCGTAGCCCAACTCATGGGTGATCTGTTTTACGTTGCTGCCATCGATATCCATGGTATACAGTTCAAGGTCACCGCTGCGGGTTGAGGTAAATACGATCTTATCTCCTTTTGGGGATACGGTTGCCTCGGCATCGTAGCCGGGTTCGTTGGTGAGTTGTTTTACAATGGTTCCTTCCAGGTTAGCCACGAAAATATCATAGCTTGGATAGATGCCCCATAAGTAAGGATCTCCCTTTTTTCTTTCCGGATTCGGCGGACATTCGTCGCCACCCAGGTGGGTAGAAGCATACAGGATCAGGCTATCACCTTTGAGGAAGTATGAACAGGTGGTTCTTCCCTTTCCGGTGCTGATGAGCATCGGTTTATTGTTTTTCAGATCAGCCGTGTCGATGTCGAATGCAAAGATCTGGTCGCAATCGAGTCCCCAGGCCTTGTTATTGCTTTGGAAGGTCAATTTTTTGCTGTCGTAGCTGAAATACGCCTCGGCATTGTCTCCGCCAAAAGTAAGCTGGCGTAAAGAGGCGAAATGCGTTTCACCCGGATAAATGAGGGTGTCAGTAACAGCAAGACTGTCAGACGGGGTTGTTTCAACGGGTTTTGTTCCTCCATCACCACATGAAAAAAGAACAACACAAAGGCTACTAAGGACAAAAAATTGCTTCATCTTATTTAGAATCATAATAATTATGCAAATATGGGCGGTAAGGATGGAAAATAAAAATCGGGTGTAGGGGCAGAAAATTTTCTGCCCCTACGCCCGATCCCCTTTCGGGCGCAATGGCCTTACCTCGTAATTCACCACATGGTAATTATCCGGTGTTTCCAGAATTTGAACCATGGCTGTGGCTACGTCTTCGGGCATGAGCATAAAATCATGGGGTTTGATGCCGGGGCTGTTCCTGAAAAAATCGGTTTTTACAGAACCCGGGTATACGCAGGTAACCTTGATCTTATCATAACGCACTTCCTGATAGAGGCTTTCCATCATAGCTTTTACGGCAAATTTGGTAGCGCAGTAGCCACTCACTTCAGGGTAGGCTTCAAGTCCGGCAACGGAAGAGAGGGTAATAATATGACCGTATTGTGCTTTTTTCATGACGGGCAGGGCAAGGCGGCAGGCATAAAAAACGCCATTAACGTTGACCTCCATCATTTCATGGTACTGCTCCAAAGGCAGGTCTTCAAGCTTGCCGAAATAGCCCAGGCCTGCGTTGTTGACCAGGATATGGAGTTCATTATTCCAGCCTGAGAGCACCGCTTTAAAAGCTTTTTCAACCTGGTCGTTGTGCCGGATATCCGTTTTTACAAAAAGCAGGTTGGGATGGGAATAGTCGGGTTTATTTTGACCCAGTCCCGCTACATGGGCGCCTTTAGCCAGCAGGGCCAGGGTAAGTTCTTTTCCGATGCCTTTGCTGATACCGGTAATGATCACTTTTTTATCCTTCAATTCCATAGCTGCAAAGCAAAACAAAAATCACGACTCCAAACGATGGATCCAGGCTTTTACCATGCGGTCTTTGCCTTGCATATCTTTCCGAACCTCACTTTTATAGCCCAGGGAAGCCAGCATTTCCTGCATATCTGCGCCAAAAGCCGCATTTATTTCGAAAAAGAGTTGGCCGTTTTTTGTGAGATGGGTTTTTGCGAGTTCGGCAATGGCACCGTAATAAAGGAGCGGATCGGTATCTGGTACAAACAAAGCCAAGGGGGGTTCGTAATCGAGCACCTGCACCGCCATTTCGCCTTTTTCACGTTCGCGCACATAAGGCGGGTTACTCACGATGAGGTCAAAAGACTCCTGTTGCTCCCACCACTGCGGGTCGAGCATGTCCTGAACGAGAAACCGGGTGTGTTGGGTATCCTTCATAAGCTGCTGTGCATTGATCCGTGCGGTATGGATGGCTCCCTCACTTTTGTCGATAGCAAGCAGGTGTGCGGCGGTGAGCCTTTTCACGAGGGCAATGCCGATACATCCGCTGCCTGTGCCGAGATCAAGAATGGAGGCTTCAGGCCGACCTTTCCATTCTTCTACGATCCAACCCACCAGTTCTTCGGTTTCCGGCCTGGGGATAAGGGTCGATTCGTTCACCAAAAATCGTTCGTCCATAAACCAGGCAAAACCCAGGACATACTGAACCGGTTCATGGCGCAATAATCGATCAAGGATGGTATCCAGACTTCGTTTGTCTTCCGGGTTTACTTCTTGTTCCCCGGAAAGTTTAAGTTGATGTGGCCTGAGTTTGAATAGTTCTTCGAATACGAGGTTGGTGATGCTGGAAGCCTCGCCAGGTTCATAGAGATTGGCCAAAAGAGCACGGAAGCGGTTGAACTCGGTGAAGAGGGTAGTCATTGGGGGCGAAGATAAAAACAATCCCTATTTTCGCCCCATGCAAACTCCCGAACTCCTCATGCGCCGTTGCCTGGAACTGGCTGCCCGGGGATTGGGAAATACAGGGACTAACCCGCTCGTAGGTTGCGTCATCGTTCACAACGACACCATCATCGGCGAAGGCTACCACGAAGTGTATGGCGGTCCTCATGCCGAGGTGAATGCCATCAGCCAGGTAAAAGACCAGGAACTTTTAAAGGAATCAACGGTTTACGTGAACCTTGAACCCTGTGCGCATTTCGGGAAAACGCCTCCATGCTGTGATCTGCTTATCGCCAGGGGGGTAAAGGAGGTGGTCATTGCCATGGCGGATCCGTTTCCTAAGGTTAATGGCGAAGGGATACGGAGGCTGCAGGCGGCAGGGTGCAGGGTGCAGGTGGGTTTGCTGGAAGATGAGGCGAGGAGTCTCAACAAACGCTTTCTCTGTTATCATCAAAATAAACGGCCCTTTATCATCCTTAAATGGATGCAAAGTGCGGATGGGTTTATTGGTCGCCTGAATGAGAGGGTCCAATTAAGCAACGCCTTTAGCAGCCGCATGGTGCACCAGTGGCGGAGTGAGGAGGCGGCCATCCTTATCGGACCCGGAACGGCGATAAATGACGATCCATCCCTTACAACCCGACTGGCCCCGGGGAATGATCCTATGCGTATCCTGCTCGATCGTTATTTGCGGGTGCCTCATGATTTAACCCTCTTTCAGGACGAACATCCGCTTTGGATCATCAATTCCCAAAAAGAGGAAATTTCAGGGAAACTCCATTACCTCAAGGTAGGGGAATCCGATTTTCTTGGGAATGCCATGATGCGCCTGTATGAAAAAGGAATTGCCTCGGTATTGGTGGAAGGAGGAGCAGAGATCCACCGCGCCTTGATCGATGCCAATTTATGGGATGAAGCCCGCATAGGGGTTTCGCCTATCGAGCTGCATGAAGGGGTTCCTGCCCCGGAATGGCCGGGTGCAAGTGCGAGATCAATTGAAATCCAGGACGATACCTGGTATTTTGTTCAGGCTCTTGCCAAAGCAGGAACCTGACGACGTGCCCATTCATAGCCTCCAAAGAGTACCCCGCAATAAACGAGATCACCCAAAATGGTATTGCCGAAGAAAGGGATGGCCATTGTATAACATTGTACCAGTCCGGACCAGGTTTGCGGGTACATGCCCGTAGTGAGCCAGGCACTGAAGTTGGTGATGACAAATAGAATGATGGATGCCGCTAAGCTTGAAAGCAGGACGTTTTTCACTTTTACCTGTTTCAAAAGACCTAAACCGAGCAGGGTTATCAATCCGAATGCAAGGATCTGGCCCGGGAAATCCTCATAAAACCAGACAAAACTTTCAGGTTGGTATACCACGTTATTGATCACCAGGCTGCTTAGAAAAATGGCCAGGGCTGGAATTAAAAAGGCGATAAATCGGTTGCTGAAATACGCAGCTCCAAATAAAGCGAGCGCTCCGATGGGAGTAAAATTGGTCGGGTGTGGAATTAAACGACTAAAAGCGGCCGCTAACACAACCAACACAAGAATTCCGGTTTTTATATTCACTTTCATGGGTGTCAAATTTACAATTTAAGGGATAAATAAAAATCCATTTGGGATCCGTCCTGCCTGAAACATATCCAGAAGTTCTCCCGAATCGTCCAAAACCAGCACATTTCCGCGTTGGATAAAGTCAATGGCGTCGCTCAGAAAGATCTTTCCGGCATGGTATTCCACTGCATACAAATTCCCCGTACTGCCCGCGTACAAAGGGGTAGAAGGGATCGCGGGTGTTTGGGCATCAAAGCGGAACAGTTTGTTTTCAAACAGGTAATAGACCCGGTCTTCGTTGTCGACAAAAAAGTCCTGGATAATTTCCGTCCCGATCTCTTCCGAGAATAGAAAAGATTTACTCACCGGGTCCATACAATGGATCATGGAAGGTATGCCCAGCTCTTTATTGCCCCGGGTGGCGATCCATAATCTATCGGACTTATCGGCATAAACCGAAAAGGAGCCGAAGCCAATGGGAATGCTGTCGATAACCTGTTTGGGATCGAGCGCAACCTGGTAAATTTTCCGCGCATTCGGGTTCGTTACCCAAAGCTGGTCCTTTAAAAGAACCATTTGCTCCATCCATCCTTCAATATGCACCCTGCTGTTTATGGCTCCGCTATGGATATCCAGAAACGACAGGCTATCGCTATACAGGTCGCTTAAGGCAATTTCATCGGGAGAGATCCGGCACAAATACCGTGGTGAGCCCAACTGACCCAGGGTCTTCTGCGATTTAAAGGTCGTTTGGTCGACCACCTCGATTTTGCCAGAATTATTAATGACCAGCCAATAGCTGTTATCGATCAGCAAGGCCGACTGCAACACATCGCCTAAAGGCCGGCCGTTGGCTGCAGAAAATACATCTCCATCCACGACTGTTCCTTCTTTCAGGTCATAGCTGCTGATGGAGGCATTTCCCCACTGAAAATTGCCTTCATTCAATACCAAAATGGACCCCGGGGAAGGAGCAGGACCGGTCGGCGTATCCTTGTCGGGGAAACAGGCGCCAAGGCCAAGCATCAAGTAGAGGGGGAGCAGCTTTTTCATTGAATGACCAGACTAAAGCGTTTCACCTTTCCCATGCTGTTCACTTCCATAAAATAATGACCCGGAGCCAGGTAGAAGCCAGGGTGGCAATCGTTTCCTACGCTCATCTTTTTGCCTTCCAATGAATAAAGCGTCCAGTCCAGGGGTGTTCCTTCTTCTGCCAAATGAATAGACTGTCCGGCCTTAAGCGGGTTTGGATAGGGCCTGAAAGCAGCCACTTCTTCCATTCCATCCGGCGAATGTTGGTTGTAGATCACGCCAATGGCATCCAGGTCAAAACCGCCCTGCGCAAAGGGAGTAGGAAAGGGGTCGTTAATTTTATATCCCCTGGAATCGCGCGTGGCAAAAGAATCGTTCAAACTCCCGACCACATCAATAACCCGTACAAAACGGATAGCCATCACATCGATACCCAAACTGTCTTTTAACTCTTCCAGGTCGAAGGGTGTTCCATAATTCCCGACATATTTACCTGCCAGATTATGGACCTTATTGGCCCGACTTCCGTCAAAGGTGCGCAGTTGCTTCGTGGTGTCATTGTCGCTCAGCGTGGCAAAACGCACCCAATTTATTCCATCGCTGCTTACCTCTACAAAGGCCAGTTCCAGGAAGTCCGAATCGCTTTCTGTATGGATATGGAAACCGTTTTCAAATACGGCAAAATCGGCTCCGGGACCATTGACGATCGCCGGCTCAAACTCGAGTACGACCATTCCTCCATCTCCCAGTGAAACTGCCTGTCCATCCGGATAACTGAGCGTCATTTCCGGAAGTCCGGTTTGTACCTTTCCGGATTGCGGATTCCGTATGTCAACAAAACCCCGGGTTAGCTGTACCTGTTTGGCCCAATCAATAAACAGGGAACTGTCACCGGGAATGGCGGTACTCCCGGGCCAGTTGTCGCGCGGGGCGTACTGGGCTGTAGAGAAGACAGGCAGAAACAGGGCAAATAGTATGAATGGGAAACCTCTCATTGTTTGATCAATCTGGCGCTTTTTCCTGTCTGGTCACGAAGCAGGTACATGCCTGTTTCGAGTTCACGAATATCGATGTTTGAACCGCTTCCGCGCTTTAATTCATGTCCTTGTACATCGTAAAGGATCCAATCTGTTGCTTCTTCAAGGTAAACAATGCTGGAAGCCGGGTTGGGATACAGGGACAAACTGCTGTTTTCGATCGTTTGAACCGAAACATGCCAATTGCGGGAAAGGGCATCGATCGCAAAAAATGCGGGCGTATTCATGCCAAATTCACCGGTATCGCTCGATTCAAGGAAAAAACGCAGGGTGTCAGCTGTTCCCAGTTTGCTGAGGTCAACCCAGGTCCAAACATCAACAGCATAGTCTTTTGATGGATCAGCATCCCGGTAATCGGCCAGGTAAAAATGTACCGTGTCGGCTTTCCAACTGCCGTTTTCTTTAGCGAGGATATGGAGCACCAAATAATCCGGGTCATTTCCGGCTATACCTCCAAATTTTTTGGCAAACTGATCTCCTTCTTTCATGGAGTGGTAGGTGAAAGAGGTATTGGTAATATAGACGCCGTTCAGCGGGGTTTTGGCTGAGGCATCCAGGTACACTTCACTGGCCTGTTGTCCTATGAGGTACGTGCTACTGCCGTAGCCCGATTCTGTGATCGACTGGAAAAGGCCGTCTTGTCCGCGCCGGCTGCTGTCGTCCCGGTTCGAAACGGCCCAACCTGCTTCCCAAAAGCTCCAGTCGTCATGCCAAACAATCGGGAAATTGAATCCTGCCTCGCTCACCAGGGAGTCTCCGGCACTGCCATCGATATGGCTGTCGCCCGGGAGATTTAAATGTTCAACATTGGCCACGAATTGGGCGTTCAGGCTCAGGCTTAAAAGAAACAAACACGTTGATAAGAGTGTTTTCATAATAGTCATGGATTTATTTTTTTATAGATGAATTGATAGTTTAAACTCAATTGGAAATAGCGTCCGGGCATGGGCCGCCATTCGATGCTTTCGTAATCGGCATTCCAGATATTCTGAATGCCCAGGGAGGCGTTCAGGAGATGTTGATCCAGTTCATGGGTATAGCCCAATTCCAGGTCACCGGTTGAATAACGCGGCAGAAAACTGAGGTTATCGGAGCTGGTATAACGGCCTCCGGTAAAGCTGTGCCGATAGCTAAGAAGGAAGTTATTATAAGGGAAGGCGAGTCCGACATAGTTTTTCCAAAAGGGCACATAAATAAGCTGTTTGCCTACAGAGAGGTCCTGCTCGTTTTTCGCCTTTTCATTGCTGGCCAGGGTAAAACTTCCTCCATAAGTGAGGTTTTTATGCCCTTTTTTACTGAAGCGGAGCAGTTTAAGTTCCCACTCAGCCCCCCGGTTATGTACCTGCTGCAGGTTTTGCGGTGTCCAATATCCGTTGTCGGGCAGCCAGATGATCCATTGATCGATCACCGAATAAAAGGCAGTGAGCCGCGCCTGCACCAAAGTATTCACCTTGCTGTAGGTGTAGGCATAGGTGAGCTCACCGCTAAATCCTTTTTCCGGACGCAAGTCGGGGTCGCCACCCGGGTTCCAGTACAGGTCGTTTAAATTCGGAAGCCGGGAAATATGGGCCAGGTGTCCGCTCAGGGTATTGCGGCGGTTCAGCAGGTAATCCATACCTGCACTAAAAGAAGGCGCCGGAATTAGCGTTTTCCGGAATTCCTGGCGTACATCTGTTTTCCAGAACAAACGTTTGTTTTTTGGCACCTGACCATAGGCTGCCAGGTAAGCCGCTGCAGTATGAAGCTGTACCTCTTCCTTTAAATAACTGTTGCTCCCGGCCTGGTCGAGTTGATGCAGGGCGCCGGCCTGTAAAGAAAAATGCCGGTATTTTCTTCGCAACTGGATCTGGTTGAGCCAACGCGTGCTGTGGTTGAGTCCGTCAAGGTCTTTTGCCGGATCGTGGTACCACAGATTTTCCGCGAACATGGCCGAGTTGAACTGCACAAAACGCAGGCTGTCCGCGTAATTTACAAAGGCATTGAGGCGTATGGATTCATCGTCCTGCGTGGCTATCGATGCGCTTAAGAGGGTAGGGGGGATTTGCCGGTTCGCTTTCTGGTACCAGAAGTCCAACCCAGTTTTCCATCTTTTAAATGCATAATGGGTTTCATTGAGCACTGCCAACAAGGAAGAACCTGCATGTTCCATTTTGTTCAGTGGAGATCCTTGGGCACTGCGATCGGGAAAAGTGAAGTCGTTCTTCGCATTTTGACTGACAACCCGGAATCGGTTGCTCCAGCCATTTTTAGTCAGGTCCATACCGAGTTTATACCGTTGGGTATGGAAAGATCCCAGGTCAATACCTGCAAGGATCTTCAGGGGTGTTTTAATTTTTTCCTGACCAAGCTGGATGCTTCCGCCAAGAATTCCTCCCGTACTCAGGTTGTTTTGGGAGCCGGTGCTGAGCAGGATGTGATCGAACAAAAACCCTTGCAACAGGCTCATGTCCTGTTGTCCGTTCATGCTGCTTTGTATGGAAAGCCCGTTCCATAAAACCGGACTATGCGCCGCCCCGGTGCCACGTATGGAAAGCGAAGCCAGCATGCCCGGTCCGTAGCTTTTGATCACTACCGGACTGGCAGCCTGGAGCAGGGAGCCGATATCGCTTTGAAGGACCTGGGTGGGTATCGTTTGAATGGTTTTGCCGTTGTCCATCGGCGCCTTACGCACATCACGCACTTCGACCTCCGGCAGAACCTGGAGACTATCCGTTTTCTGCGCCACCGCTGTGATAGCGGTTAAGAGAAGAGCCATGTGTACAAAAAACCTTTTCATCTGTTTGTACACAGAACCAAATTAAAAAAAGGGATGAAGGTGGCTTGCCGCGCTCCATCTTAAACCTTTCTTCCCGAAGGTTCTGATGTATATGTCGGACAAGGCAGGTCTTCTGACTTTCCCCACCTTTGAACCTTCCCGCGTGAGCAGTGGTTATAGAAATCAAAGGCAATAAATGGGGATTACAGCTGCGGGTACAGTCCCGGTTTTTCACCGGAGTTCCCTTTTAATCTCCGGTATGCCCGGAAAACCAAAATCCGAGACAAATCTAGGGATTTTGGTATTACGATAATTGTTTTTACGCTGAAATATTTTGACCCACTTTGGGAGTTTTCAGTTTTCAGTTTTCAGTTTCATGGTTTGAACTAAGCGCCTCCCCACGCCGTCATGCTGAGCTTGCCGAAGCATAGGCAAACGACTCTTAGGAGTTGAAGGGCCACGGCGAGTCGAGAGCCGGGCCAATCTGTCCTTTCAGGACTTGAATAGTCTCCCAACCTTTTTGTCCTCAAGCCCTGATTCAAAAAATCCCATAAATCCTCCTAATCCCATAAATCCCAGTTCTGACAAAGGGGTGTCCGGATTTGCTGAGGATTGGTCACAAGTACTTGGGATATTGCTAACCTGAAGTTTCTTTCCTCCCCCTGCCCCCTCCGAAGGGGGATTTTGGCGCCGGTTTGCCTGAAATTTATTCTCAGGAACGGAAACTTCTGCCAAGTCCGTTGTACTCTGAAGTCTCCTCAACCTCAACCTCAACCTTGACCTTACCATCAATTCCCCTTAGCTTTGCCCATGCTTTCCTCCCAAAGCTTTCTTATACCCCCTGAAGAACGCGAAAACGTGCGCAAGCAGGTATTAACCTGGGGCAACACCTTCTCCCATTTCGTTTTTCTCGAAAATGCAGGAGAACCCTTCGCGCCCTCCTGGGTGGCGGAAGGATGGCTGGCGGGAGTTGGAGCGCACCAGATCCTGAAAGATGAGGGACGTTTTTTTGATCAACTCACTGCAATAAAATTTGAAAATCCTTTGCTGGGGTACCTCGGTTACGATTTAAAAAATCAGGTCGAAAACCTAAACTCATCCAACTTTGATGGCATCAAAGCCCCGGATGCCCAACTGATCGAGCCGGTCCATTTCCTGCGCTTTGATGGAAAAGAACTCCATATCCATACCTACAAAGACAACCAACAGGTTTGGGAATCCATAAATAAAACCACCCTTCTAAAGGAGGATGGGGTATTGCCTTCCGTTGCATTAAAAGCCCGAATGGAAAAGCAGGAATACCTCCATAAAGTAAAGCAGGTGATCGGCTACATCATAGCCGGTGAAGTCTATGAACTGAACCTCTGCATAGAATATTTTGCCGAATCTGTTCATATCGATCCCCCGGACCTCTATAAAAAACTCATCCAGCTAACAGCCATGCCCTTTGCTTCCTACCTGAAGATGGACAGCTGCCATGTTTTATGTGCGTCGCCGGAACGTTTTCTGAAAAAACAGGGTAACAAGCTCCTTTCCCAGCCTATCAAAGGAACCAGGAAAAGGGGTATGGATGCCCTGGAAGATGAACGGCTTAAATATGAGCTGCTCCATTCTGAAAAAGACCGGGCCGAGAATGTGATGATCGTTGACCTGGTGCGCAACGACCTGGCGCGGGTATGCGACTATGGCTCTGTTGAGGTGGAAGAACTTTTTGGCATCTACAGCTTCAGCAACGTGCACCAAATGATCTCGACCGTAAGCGGAAGGATGCGCCAGGACCTTCATTTTTCAGAAGCCTTGCGAAATACTTTCCCCATGGGCAGCATGACCGGCGCACCCAAAATAAGGGCCATGCAGCTTATCGAAGAGCTGGAATCCAGCAAAAGGGGCATTTATTCGGGTTCCATAGGGATCATTTACCCCAACGGCGATTTCGACTTCAACGTGGTGATCCGGAGCCTGCTGTACAATGAAAAGGACTCCTACCTGAGTGTGCAGGCAGGGGGTGCAATTACCTATGATTCTAAGCCGGAAGAGGAGTGGGAGGAGATACAAATCAAGCTGAGTATGATCTACAAACTGTTTACAGCTACATTTTTCCACAAATCATAAAACAATCCTGTTTTTCATGTGCAGCTGACGGATTATTTTTGTCACCTAAACCTTTAATCATGAAAAAAACATTACTAATTGCCTTACTCGCTGTTCTCAGCGTGGGTGCGGCAAGTGCCCAGGCGAAGAAAAATCCGCAACCGAGCAACGAAGGCCATTATGTTTTGGCAGGTTTCCGCGACATACGCTGGGGAACGCATGTTGATTCCATTTACCGCGATGGAGTAAAGTTGAACATGACCAAGTCGACCGAAGTGGCCGATAAAAATGCCTATACCCTCGAGTCGGATGAGATGATCATCGGAACGGTTTTATTGGATAAGATCTATTATATCTTCAATAAACAGGGACGTTTTACCGGCGTATTGCTGATCGGAAAACGTGCCCTCGACGAGCGGAAACAATTCGGGGAAATGAAATACATCCTCACCTACAAATTCGGTGAACCTGAATTGCGTGAGGTGCCCAATGCGGTCCAATACTACTGGAATGTGGATGATGTGCGCATTACCCTCGACGACCAGGAATCCCAGGAACTGTTTACTGTTGAATTTTTCAGCGATTACGAACGTTCCGAATCCAAACGTACCAACATGACCGTAGACGATTTTTAGTTTGTCTACCCTCATCCAAAAACTTCAAACAGCAGGCAGGCTCGTTACCAAACGGCCCGGTCTGCTGTTTTTTGTTTTGCTCGGACTGGTCCTGTTCTACCTGAACATCCATCACTATCTCCCCCTCGAACCGCGGGGCTTACATTTTATGCGGCAAACCGATGGAATGGCCTTTATGATGGGCTATTACCAGTTCGGAAACGGTTTTTTTGAACCCCGGGTCTACGATCTGCTCGGAGAAGGAGGGAAGGCAGCCAGCGAATTTCCGCTGATGTATTATATCGGGGCCGGCCTGGCCAAAATTTTTGGTCCCTCCATGAGCATCATGCGGAGCCTGGGCCTGCTCATCTCCATACTCGGACTCTGGTCGCTTTTTCAAATTCTCTATAAAGAAAGCCGGCGGTTTTTGCTCGCCTTCTCAGGAACGCTCCTGTCTTTTATCGGTGTGGTTTATTTTTACTATTCCCTCATGCCTATTCCCGATATCCATGCCTTGGGTTTGAGCATGATGGCCTGGTACTTTTTTCATCGCTTTTACCGGGATTTCGAAAAAAAACACCTCTACCTGGCGACACTCTTCTTTACCCTGGCCTCCCTGGTCAAAGTAACCTACCTCATACAGCCCCTGGCTGCCTTTATTGCCGTGCTGTTCTTTTTCCCGAAAAATGATATCATCGGGAACTGGAACCGTAAACAATGGATAAAAGGAAGCGGGGCGATGATTTTGTTCGCAGCCCTCTGTGCAGCAGGCTGGGTGCTCTATGCCAAATCCTATAACCAGCGTCATGGCAACTGGTATTTTTTGAGCAAAGCCAGGCCCATCTGGGAAATGAGCTGGGAACAGATCCGGAACCAGTTTATCTTTATTACCGAATATTGGGGAGAATCCTATTTCCCTCCCCGCATCTGGAAACTCTGGGGATTTATCCTCCTCTTCAATCTTTACGGGAGCTATAGGCAGAGAAGCATATGGAATTCAATTCATTGGATACTTTTAGCGGGCCTGATGGCCTTCGCGGCCCTGTTTTACCGGCAGTTTGCCGACCATGATTATTATTTCCTCCTCTTTTATCCCTGGTTTGCTTTTTCAATCCTGGCCCTGGTCCTGAATATGCGCGACTTGTTTCCACGCCTGTTCAATGGGGTGTTCGTTCCGCTTATCCTGGTCTTTTTTTGCTATGTCGGACTCAAACACAGCGGATCCCTGCTTTCCAAAAGGTTTGCCCATGATGATCTTTTCGCATCAGCCTGCCTTCCCCTGGAGGGTTTCTACCAGACCCTCGATTCCCTGCATGTTCCCAATGATGCGCGTTTTGTGATCCTTGGTGATATCAACGTGAACGGAGCCGAATATTTCATTCGCAGGCAGGGCTACAGTGTGCATGATACCAGTGAAGGCCAGTTCATTATCATGGAAAACCTGATGGAAAAACATCGCTATGAATATGCCCTGAGTATTGACTCCCTGAGTTTTGGTCCCTATATCGATTCCTGGAACATGAAACTCCTCCATAGCCGGCCGGGGATAGAACTCTACAAAATTGAAGGGAAAGCAGAATAATAGAATCCTATATTTGTCGCAAATCAAGGATGGACATGTCAAAAAACATCAAGGAAGAAGCGTTAGCCTACCATGAAAACGGGCGTCCGGGTAAAATTGAAGTCATTTCAAGCAAACCCACCCAAACCCAGCGCGACTTAACCCTTGCATACTCGCCGGGCGTGGCCGAACCCTGCCTGCGTATTGCCGATAATGTTGACGATGTGTACCGCTATACGGCAAAAGGAAACCTGGTAGCGGTTATTTCTAACGGTACGGCTGTATTGGGACTCGGAAATATTGGTCCGGAAGCCTCCAAACCGGTGATGGAAGGAAAGGGTATCCTCTTTAAGATCTTTGCAGATATCGATGTATTTGACCTGGAACTCAATACCGAAAATGTGGATGAGTTCGTGCGCACGGTCAAATTGCTCGAACCTACTTTCGGAGGCGTCAACCTGGAGGATATCAAAGCCCCTGAATGTTTTGAAATTGAAGAGCGGCTCAAAAAGGAACTGAATATTCCGATCATGCACGATGACCAGCATGGAACGGCCATCATATCCGGAGCAGCCCTGCTCAATGCGGCGGAAATTGCCGGTAAAAAAATGAACAAGCTTCTTCTGGTGGTTAACGGCGCAGGAGCCTCAGCCATCAGCTGTACCAAAATATTTGTGGCCCTGGGTATTAGAAAAGAAAACATCGTGATGGTCGACTCCAGCGGCGTTATTCGCGCCGACCGCGACAACCTCGACCGGCATAAATCGCAGTTCGCGACCACCCGGAAATTGCATACCCTGGAAGAGGCCATGAAAGGAGCCGATGTGTTTGTAGGGCTTTCCAAAGGAAATATCCTCGACCCCAAAATGCTCCAGACCATGGCCAAAAACCCCATCGTTTTTGCCATTGCCAATCCCGACCCCGAGATTTCCTACGAGCTGGCCATGGCCTCAAGAAAGGACCTCATCTTTGCCACCGGCCGTTCCGACCATCCTAACCAGGTGAACAATGTGCTTGGCTTCCCTTATATTTTCCGTGGAGCCCTCGATGTGCGGGCAACGGAGATCAATGAAGCCATGAAACTGGCCGCTGTAAAGGCCATTGCCGCATTGGCCAAAGAACCGGTGCCCGAGATCGTGAATGCCGCCTACAATGAAAAAAATACCACCTTCGGCAGGTTCTATATCATCCCGAAACCCATCGATCCCCGCCTGATCACCACCGTGGCTCCTGCAGTAGCCAAAGCAGCGATGGATAGCGGAGTAGCCAAGGCACCGATCACCGACTGGACAGCCTATGAAACCCAGTTGAGGAACCGCCTCGGACTCGAAAATAAGTTCGTGAGCTACATCAGTGTCAAAGCCAAACAACAACCGAAACGGGTGGTTTTTGCCGAAGCCGACAACTACAAGATCCTCAAAGCCGCCCAGATCCTTCGCGACGAGGGCATCATCATCCCGATATTTTTAGGGAATAAGGCGAAAATAACCGCATTGATCGAAGAAAATTCGCTCGACCTGGATGGTGCTCCGATCTATGATCCCCACACCGATGAGCTGCGCAAAGAAGAGTTTGCCATGGCCTTATTCCAGAAACGCCAGCGAAAAGGGCTAACCCTGCACCAGGCTAAAAAACTGATCCGCGAAAGAAATTATTACGGTCCCATGATGCTGGAGTTTGGCGAGGCAGATGTGCTCATTTCCGGACTTACAGTGAATTATACCAGCATCATTCGTCCTGCGCTTCAAATAATTGGCAAACAGCCGGGCATTTCCAGGGTGGCCGGGATGTATATCATGAATACCAAAAAAGGTCCCCTCTTTTTTGCTGACACAACCGTCAACCCCGACCCAAGCTCGGATGACCTTGTTGATATTACCCGGCTGGTGGCCAGGGAGGTGAAGGCCTTTAATATAGAACCGCGTATCGCCATGCTGTCGTATTCCAACTTCGGATCATCAGAAGGCAGCCTTCCGGAAGGCATTCAACGTGCCATTAAAAGGCTGCACACCGAAAACCCGGAACTGATCGTGGATGGAGATATACAGGCGAATTTTGCCATGAATGCGACCTTGCTGGATGAAAATTTCCCTTTCAGCAAATTGCAGGGTGCCCCGGCCAATACCTTTATTTTCCCCAACCTTGCCGCAGGAAATATTGCCTATAAAATGCTGCAGGAGTTGAATGTGGCCGAGGCCATCGGTCCTGTATTGCTCGGATTGAACAAATCCGTACATATCCTGCAGTTGGGAAGTTCGGTAAGGGAGATCGTGAATATGGTCACCATTGCGGTGCTGGATGCGCAATCTAAAGGTTAACCGACCCGAGCAAAAAGCCGAGTGCCCCTTTTTCATTGAGAATATTCGCTTCGATCAGTTCGGAATAAGGAACGGTAAATTCCTGCCATCCCGCACCTGATGCCTGGAAAGCCGGGTCGAAATACACAAAGCTGATTCCTACTTCATTGAGCAAAAAGTGTTCGTTGAGTTCGAATCCTTTTTCGCGGTCCAATAAAAATCCTTCGTCGTAAGTCACCTCCAAGTTGGTCGTGAGCGCATGTTTCAGGTGATAATGACAAAGATACAGGAGGGTGTCCTCGTAGTTTTCCTTGAACACATCCGCCAATACCAGCCGTTTTCCGGTGCTTTGGGAAAAACTCCTCAGGGCAACCCGCAGGTTAGGCGAGGCGCCGCCAAAATTTTCGAAACTTTCAAGCCTGACGCTGATGAGTTGATTCGCGGCATATTCAACACGCACTTCATTTTCGATCTGCCACCCGGCCACATCTTTGGCGCCCTTTGAAAAGGACTTGTATTCCTGTATGAGGTGGTTCGTGTAGGCATCCATATTATCAAAACTGTCGCGCAGGGTGCCGAGCAACAGGCCCATGATCTGCTCATTGACGATCTTGCCGATGCTGTCGGGTTCATGCACTTGCGGGTACGACAGGGCAATGGTGATACACCCGGTTTCCGTTGCTGCACAATCTCCCGATTCTTTTTCTACCAGCACGGTGTCAAAAACCCATTGTACTTCAATAAGGTTGGAGTCCGTTTCTTCACTATCTGTTTTTTGCTCAGGGCCACAGGCGAAAAAAGCCAGTGAAAACAGCATGATCAAACTAATAGGTTTCATGATCGCGGGTCGATTATGGATGCAAAGTAATCCAAAATTTGCTCCTTTCCGAGTTGATTTTCAGCCGATGATTGAAACATGGGTGGCAGTTCATCCCAATTCTCGAGCATGGCTTTTTCGAATTTTTTTACATTGCCATGGGTCTTGCTCGAAGAAAGTTTGTCGCATTTGGTGAAAATAAGGGTGATTGGAATGCCTGCCTCACCAAGGAACTGAATAAAATCGAGGTCATTTTTCTGGGGATCCAGCCGCGAATCGATAAGCACAAAAACACAATAAAGCGTCTCCCTTTGGGTGAGGTAATCTTTGATCATCTTCTGCCATTTTTCGCGCATGGTTTTGGAAACCTTGGCAAAACCATAGCCCGGTAAGTCGACCAGGTACCAGGATTCGTTGATCAGGAAATGATTGATCGTCTGGGTCTTACCCGGACTTTGTGAAGTTTTGGCCAGCTTTTTCTGCCCGGTCAGCATATTGATCAATGAACTTTTACCCACATTCGATCTGCCTATGATAGCCAGTTCTGGTTTCTGGTCATTCGGCAGCTTGTCCATGTCGGCAAAGCTGGATATAAAACGGGCGCTCTTTATTTCCATAGTCAGGCAGTATATTTGCAGCGAAATTACACCCAAAAACCTTGACGCACGTTAAACCCAATAAAGAGTCGGCCTCCTCCAAAAAGGAACAGGTGGAAGAAATGTTCGACAACATCGCCCACCGCTACGATTTCCTCAACCATCTCTTGTCATTGGGTATTGATAAGCGATGGAGAAAAAAAGCGATCCGGAGCATCAGATCCATACACCCCAAACATATACTCGATATTGCCACAGGTACGGGAGATCTGGCCTTTGAAGCATGGCGCCAAATGCCCGGGGTTCATATAACCGGCCTCGATCTTTCTGAAGGAATGCTGAGCAAGGCCCGCGAAAAGGCCGATGAAAGGAAGCTGGCCAATATGGAATTCGTTAAAGGGGATTCTGAAAATCTTCACTTCGCCGATACTACTTTTGATGCAGTGAGCGTTGCTTTTGGTGTAAGGAACTTTGAAAACCTCGAAGCAGGGCTGAAAGAGATCTACCGGGTATTAAAACCCGGAGGACGGCTGGCTGTCCTGGAGTTTTCAAAACCGAAAGCCTTTCCGGTGAAACAGCTCTTTAATTTTTACTTTAAAAATATTTTGCCGGCAACGGGAAGAATGATCTCGAAAGACGCCCGTGCTTATGAATATTTACCTGAATCGGTACAGGCCTTTCCTGAGGGAAAAGATTTTATCCGCATACTTGAAAAAACAGGATTCAAATTTTGCAAAGACCAGCCATTGACATTCGGAATATGCTCGCTGTATACGGCAGAAAAATAGTGCTGGTACTCGTGTTGCTTGTGGCCGGGCTGAAAAGCCAGGGCCAGAATTTGCCGCAATACGATAACCGGGTGATCCATTTTGGCTTTACCCTGCATGGCACATACAATGCCTTGCAATTCAACACGTCTCCGCAGTTTTTGGATATCGATACCCTTCAAAACATCCGGCAACGCCCTTTTTACGGATTCGGCCTCGGGGCCATTGTAGACCTGAGGATGGGCAAATACCTGAACCTCCGCTTTGTGGGTCCGGCTATTTCTTTTGCCCAAAGGAATATTTTTTATGATTTCAAAAATCCGGACCGCAACAAAAAGGTGGAAATGGAGAGTGTGTATATCGAATTCCCGCTGGAGCTTAAATACAAATCGGAACGCCATTGGAATACCCGCTTTTATGTGATGGGCGGGTTCAAATATTCCTATGACCTCATTTCAAACGTGGATGCGCCACGGAGTTTGAATGACCCCATCGTTGCCCTCGGCAGGCATATGTACAGTTATGAAGTGGGTGTCGGGATGGATCTGTATTTTCCGTTTTTTAAGTTATCGCCCGAACTGAAGTTTTCCCAGAGCGTGAACAATATGCTGGTGGCCGATGATTTCGTCTATACCAAAGCCCTGCAATCGATCTACCCCCGGGTTTTTACCTTTTCCCTTCATTTCGAATAGCGAAATCGCGTAAGTTTGCGGCTTCCATGAAGTTTACACTCTCTGCTCAAGACCCTGCATCTAAAGCCCGTGCAGGAATTATACGGACGGATCATGGCGAAATTCCTACCCCGATATTTATGCCGGTAGGAACAGCCGGGACTGTTAAAGCAGTGCGCCAAACCGAGCTGAGCAACGACATCCAGGCACAAATTATTCTCGGCAATACCTATCATTTGTTCCTCCGGCCCGGCCAGGACATCCTGAAACAGGCCGGTGGATTGCATAAATTTATGAACTGGCAGGCGCCCATCCTCACCGACAGCGGAGGCTACCAGGTTTTTTCCCTGGCCAATACCCGGAAGATCAAAGAAGAAGGGGTGGAATTCCGCAGCCATATTGACGGGAGCAAACACTTTTTTACCCCGGAAAAAGCCATGGACATCCAGCGGCATATTGGTGCCGACATCGTCATGGCCTTCGACGAGTGTACGCCCTATCCTTGTGAGAAAAAATATGCCCGCAACTCCATGCACATGACCCACCGCTGGTTAGACCGGTGTATTGCGGATATGAACAGCCATGATCCTTATTATGGATACGAACAGACCCTGTTCCCCATCGTCCAGGGATCGGTTTATCCCGATCTGCGGAAAGAATCAGCTGAATACATTGCCTCCAGGGATCAGGCCGGTAACGCCATCGGAGGATTGAGTGTTGGCGAGCCCGTTGAGATGATGTATGAAATGACGGAACTGGTTTGTGGCATCCTTCCCGCTGACAAACCCCGCTACCTCATGGGTGTGGGAACTCCGGCCAATATCCTGGAATGTATTGCCCTGGGTATTGACATGTTCGATTGTGTGATGCCAACCCGCAATGCCCGCAATGGCATGTTGTTCACGGCTGAAGGCATCATCAATATAAAAAACAAACGCTGGGACACGGATTTTTCAGCGATCGACGATACGATCACCCCGGATTACAGCAAGGCTTATCTCCGGCATTTGTTCGTTTGCGGGGAGATATTAGGCGCCCAGATAGCCAGCGTGCATAACCTGAAATTTTACCTCTGGCTGGTTACCCAGGCCCGCGAACAGATCGTTGCCGGTACATTTTCAGGATGGAAGAAGGAAATGGTGCAGAAATTGACAATCAGACGATAATCATGCTCAGCCGCCTCGATCGTTATATCATCGCCAAATTCTTAAGCACGTTTTTCTTTGCCCTGGCATTGATCAGCGCGGTATCGATCGTGATCGACCTTGCGGAAAAAATTGACGATTTTATCCAGAACAACGCGAGCACGAAGCAACTCATCTTCGACTACTACATCTATTTTATCCCTTGGTTTTACAGCCTTTTTAATAATCTTTTTGTTTTTATATCGGTCATCTTTTTCACGTCGAGGCTTGCCCAGAACAGTGAGATCGTGGCCATCCTTGCCGGAGGGGTGAGTTTTCGCCGCCTCCTGAGACCTTACCTGATCGCGGCCTCCATCCTGGCCGTTTTGAGTTTTTTTATGAATACCTGGGTCATTCCTTATTGCAACAACAAAAAGGTAGCTTTTGAAAATCAATACATTAACGGACGAAAAAACGAGGAAGGCCACCTTGAAATGAATGTACACCGGCAATTGCAACCGGGCGTGTATATGTTTATCGACAAATTTGGGAAAAGCGATTCTGTCGGCTATAAGTTTACCCTGGAAAAGTTCGACGGGCGTGACCTCACCTATAAACTTGCCGCGGAACGTTTCTCCTACAATCATAAAACAGGGTCCTGGCGCGTTGAACATTATACGGAACGCAACTTTGTAGGAAAAGAGCGGCTCGAAAAAGGCAAGGAGAAGGATATAGAAATCGCATTTAACCCCCACGAGTTCTTTTTGAGAAAGGATGATATTGGTATTTACAGTACCCGGGAACTGAACCGGATCATCGTGGCTGAAACCATGCGTGGAGCGG
The DNA here is from genome assembly GCA_036676705.1 of Bacteroidota bacterium. Classification (GTDB taxonomy): domain Bacteria; phylum Bacteroidota; class Bacteroidia; order UBA8524; family UBA8524; genus UBA8524. The sequence goes on along the minus strand of JAKFCJ010000056.1, from coordinate 2,912 downwards.
AGAAGATCGAGTTCTACCTGGTAGAGAAATACCGCCGGGTGGCCATGCCTTTTTCAACCCTTATCCTTACCCTGATCGGTTTCAGTATTGCCTCCCGGAAAGTGAAAGGGGGAAGAGGAACCCATTTGGGATTCGGCCTCGGACTGGCATTTAGTTTTATCTTTCTGGGACAATTGACCTTTACCTTTGCCCACGCAGGTGACCTTTCGCCCTTAACGGCCGTTTGGATACCCAATACCCTGTACTTCATCATCGGCCTGGTTTTGTTTCGCTTTGCGCCAAAATAGTTATGACAAGAAGAGAAAAGCAGCTTTTTTATTTTTTGTTCACGGCGATCGGCGTGGTGGTTCTCCTCGGCATGTTTGTTCCGGTCATGGAAGTGGATGCTGCCCAGTATGCCTCTATTTACAAACAAATGTGGCAGGAGCATTCATTCCTGCAGATCATCCATAGGGATATCAACTACCTGGATAAACCGCCCCTGCTATTCTGGCTTTCGGGTTTGAGCATGGGACTGTTCGGTTTTACCGATTTTGCCTACAAGCTGCCCAGTGTATTGTTTTCTGTTTTAGGGATCTGGTCAACCTTTTGTTTTGCCAAACATTTTTACGGGGAGCAGACCGGCTTTTGGGCTGCCCTGATGTATGCCAGCTGTGTCGCTTTTTTTGTCTTTAACAACGACATCCGAACAGATACCCTCCTCATTAACCTGCTTATTTTTTCTATTTACCAACTGGTTCTTTACCGGGATACCGGATCCCGGATGGCATTTATCTGGGCCTTTGTGGGAATCGGCCTGGGCATGTTGGCGAAAGGTCCGCTTGGTTTGGTTTTCCCGGCACTTGCCATTGGCGGGGATACCCTGATGCGCCGCGACTGGCGTTTCCTCTTACGCTGGCAATGGCTGGCAGGTTTGCTCATCGTGGCGCTGATCCTGCTTCCCATGTGTATCGGGCTTTACCTTCAGTTCGATGCCCGGCCTTATACCTGGGTGAACGGGGAACAAGGCGTATCCGGCCTGGAATTCTATTTCTGGACCCAGAGTTTCGGACGTATAACAGGCGACAGCCCCTGGGCAACGGCTAATTCAAACAATCCCGGAGCCTTTTTCCTTACCGCCAGCTTTTTGTGGGCTTTTTTACCCTGGACCCCACTTTTCCTGGTGGCATTTATCATCAAGGTAAAAAATATGGTCGTGAATAAGTTCAGGGCAAAGCCGGGTGAGGAATGGATCACATTTTTTGCCTTTATCCTGCCCTTGCTGGCCTTATCCAGATCGGGTTATCAGTTGAACCATTATATTTACGTGGTGCTGCCTTTCAGTGCGATCCTGGCCGCCAATCTCCTTTCACGCTGGCAGGGTGTACAGGGCGCCTGGTTTCTTAGTTGGCGTATTTATGCCGTGGTCTTTCAAAGTGCCGTGATCGGTTTGTTGGTATGGATCATCATCCAGGTTTTCCCAAGTTCGTGGGGATGGGTATTCATGGCCCTGATCCCCCTGGGTATTTTTATGGTCAGGGGTATCCATGGAAAAGTATCCATGAGCCTGGCGGCGAGCATCGTATTTTGCTTTTCCGTGATGAATGGATACTTCTATCCCGAGCTATTGAAGTACCAAAGAGGAAAGGAAGTAAGCGATTTTTATAATGCCATCAAAACTCCCGGCAGCCGTTTGTATTCGTATAAAGTTGGCGCTTCGCATTCCCTGGATTTTTATCAGGACAAATGGATCCCTTCTTATGGATACGAAAATACAGACAGCCTCCTGAAGGCAGAACATCTGTATGTTTACACGGATACGAGCGGGCTTAAATCCATCAAACAAAAAGGCATCGACTATACCGTTTTAGATAGCATGAGCTACTTCCATGTAACCCAGCTCAGTTGGAAGTTTTTAAACCCGGAAACACGACACGAAGTTACACGTAAGCGGTACTTTATAGAACTGCAGAAATAGGCGAAAGTAAAAAATATTTCCCATTTTTCTCAAAAAAAATGAGTAGGGGTATATTTTATATTGAATAATTTCTTTTACTTAGCACTATATTAACAGATATGAGCAGATCTATTAAAATTATCATTGCTGACGGGCACAAACTCTTGACGGATTCCCTTCAAGTGGCCCTCAACCAACAGGATGGAATGGAAGTGAAACAGGTAGTTGATACCAGTTCCGCTTTGATGAAATCTACGGAAAAATCAGGAGCCGATTTAGTCATTACTGAAATGTCATTGGGGGATGCAGATGGCGCAGCCATCATTCAGAAACTGAAACGTCAAAACGCCAACCTGCGTGTCATGCTTCTCACTTCAAGTGAGGACTCCGCACAGGTATTAAAGGCGGTTGACTTTAATGTGGATGGGATTCAGATGAAAAATTGCAGTCTTGATGAACTCATCATGGCCATTCGGATCGTGGCAAGCGGACAGAAATTCTATGCACCCCAGGTGCTGAGAATGATTGCCAGTCGCCCGCCGATGGAATCTCAAGCCGGCCTTAGCGCCCGCGAAGTTGAAATTATGCAGATGCTGGCTGAAGGACTATCCGCCCGCGAAATTGGTGAGCGTTTGCTTATCAGTTCACGCACGGTGGAAACACACAAGGCGAACATCATGCGTAAATTGAATGTGAAAAAAGCCACTCACCTGGTTAAGATCGCTTTCGACCGCGGACTTGTAAAGGCGGCGCGTTAAAGAATTGAAACATGACAAAAAAAACCAGACTGGCCGTCTGGTTTTTTTTTTAGACGCTGGAATACTGGAATACACTATTTTAGCTTAACCAAGAAATTATATTTTAGAAAAAATACTTATAGAATAATTTAATAGGTTTTTTTATACTTTTTTACCTTTATTTAGTAATGTATAATTGCATAAAACATAGATATATCATGTGATATATGTTACATTAT
>JAKFCJ010000055.1:0-2019 GCA_036676705.1 Bacteroidota bacterium | reverse complement strand
CCTGATCCTATATTTGCACAACGTAAGCTGTTCAGTGACGACCGGATGTTTCATTCAATGGCGCAGGTTGGGCTGGAAAGCAATGGCAGCGACGGCGAGGTTATGGTAGCTAATACCCGTTACCGCTTATCTTCGGAATGGAGACTGAGTTTAAAAGCAAAGCATGGCTTTGAGAGCGAAACTTATTTTGGCCGTTATATCGGAAGAATGCAGTGGCTGTTCCCCTTCATAGGTTTCGATTACCATTATAACAGCATGCGGAACGAAAGTGAGAAAAATCTTTTCGGACAATTGAGCAATCAAACAAACAGGAAGGCTTTTGTGGCCGGTATTCAATATACCCTGCCGATGCTGGTGCTTGCCGAAGCCAGGGTTGATAGTAAAGGAAAATTCCGTGTGCAGCTGATGCGGGAGGACATTCCTGTTACGCCCAGGTTAAGGATGAATATAATGGGTAATAGCGATAAAGAGTATATGGCCGGACTAAGGTATATCGTTAACAAATATTTTGGCTTTTCTACCCACTATGACAGCGATATGGGCTTTGGCGCAGGAATTACAGTTAGTTATTAGTTGGTTGGTTTGTTAGTTGGTTAGATGGTTAGGTGGTTAGTTGGTTAGATGGATAGTAATAAACACCTGAATGATTTTGCCTGGCCCGTGTTATCGCCTGTTGCCTTGTTAAGTATGGAGGAAAATAGATCAGTAAAATAGCGAGATGCACAGGAAGTGATAAGTGGTCCTATACAATCCGGCGCGGGTATCATGACACTGGCGGTAGTATGATTTTCAGGAAATGGTATTGAGAACTATTTATGAGCGTTCTAAAAAAAAAGGCCGGAATTTTGTCCCGGCCTTTCAATTATTCTATACAAAGCTTTTATTTCAATTCAGCAGCATTATCAGGGTGCAACTTACTCTTATGGTAGCTATAAGAGAAATAGATGATGAGACCTAATGCCAGCCAGATCAAAAAGCGGAGCCAGTTGGTATAGCCCAGTTCGGTCATCAGGTAAAGGCAGCTTAACATACCGAGTACCGGGATAAGCGATAAATTTTTAACGAATGACAGGTAAGACATGGCCGCTGCGGCCATGATAAACAGGAAGTAAGGCAGTTTATCTTTATAGGTATGCCAGTCGCCGTTATAAGTTAATAATTCAAGGATTGGCTTATGAAATGCCACCAGGCCGCCAATGAACAGTGCAGGGACGATATATTTCGAGTTTACATAAGGTATGCGGAAGCGCTTGCGATTTTCATCGGTGATTTCCTCTTTAGGCAGTAATAATACGCCCGCACAAACCAGCACAAAAGCAAAGAGGGTTCCTATACTGGTCAGATCGGTTACTTCGGTCAGGTTCATGAATAAGGCCGGGATGGCCACCACAAAACCGGTAACGATGGTAGCAAACCATGGGGTTTTATATTTGGGATGGATGCTCGAGAATTTCTTCGGTAATAAACCATCGCGGCTCATGCTCATCCAGATACGGGGTTGTCCCATCTGGAAGATCAGTAATACGCTGGCTGTGGCGATAACGGCACTGATGGAGATGATATAACTGATCTTGTCGAGTCCAACCCTTTTGAATACAAATGCCAGGGGATCTTCAACCTGTAATTCCTTGTAACTCACCATACCGGTTAATACCAGGGCGATCAGGATATAAAGGATGGTACAGATGATCAGCGAATAGATCATCCCTTTTGGAAGATCACGCTGCGGGTTTTCGCATTCTTCGGCCGTTGTTGAAATGGCATCGAAACCGATATAGGCAAAGAATACCCCTGAAACGCCTTTCATCATTCCGCTGAAGCCATTTGGCAGGAAGGGATCCCAGTTGGCCGGACTTACGTAGAAGAATCCCAATAAAATAACCCCGATAACCACGGCAACCTTTAAAAAAACCATCGCATTTGTTGCCTTCTTGGTTTCGCGGATACCGATATACACCAGCCAGGTGATCAGGAAAACGATGGCCAGGGCGGGTATGTCGGCGATAAATTTAAAGTTAC
>JAKFCJ010000054.1:0-25590 GCA_036676705.1 Bacteroidota bacterium | reverse complement strand
GCGTGTTTTTGCCATCAACAGCCTTGGCGATACCCTGGAAGAGGCACTGGTTGCCAGTTACGCTACTGCAGAACAAATTTCTTTTGATGGAAAATATTACCGTCGCGATATCGGAAAAGATCTTATAAAACTTCGTCAATCATGACCTTTAAAAAACCCTTAACCTTTCGCCGGCTCTTTAACTATTTTCTTGCCGGTTTATTGATCTCCCTGCCCATTTGGGGAACGGGCTATGTCATATATTGGGCTTTTACCACGATAGATGGCATCATCGATACCCAATATTTCTTTGGTTTTACCATTCCGGGTTTAGGAGTGGTCATCGTCCTTTCTTTGATCACCTTTATCGGGTTTATCGGCCAGGGGCTGATTTCCAAACAACTGATCGATTTTTTTGATCATATTCTGGAAAAAACCCCGGGCATCAAGGTGATTTATTCCATGATCAAAGACTTTATCGAAGCCTTTGTCGGGGATAAGAAGAAGTTTACCGAAGGGGTCGCTGTAGAAATGACCAACGGCATCTATAAACTGGGCTTTGTAACCAGCAAAAACCTGAAATCCATCCAACTTGAAGGTATGGTTGCCGTATATTTTCCCCATTCCTATAATTTTTCAGGAAACCTCTTTTTGGTACCTAAGGAAAAGATCAAACCATTGAAAGGAAACTCCTCTGAATTGATGAAGTTTATCGTATCAGGCGGAGTAACCGATGTGGAGTCGATCGCTAAACCACCAAAAAATGAGACCGATACTCCTTAGTTTCCTGTTCCTTTTCTTCATGCCTTTATCGGCCCAGATCGATACAGGCTCTTATATGGCTCTGAACGATTCCAGCAGAATGGCTACGGATGCCGAATTTGCCGACCCGGAACATTCACCCCTGACAGAAAAGGATCAAAGATCATTTGCCGGACTCACCTATTTTCCTTTTGACGGCAGCTATGTGGTAAGTGCGCGTTTTGAACGTACACCGGATGAAAAACCCTTTTTAATGCCAACCACAACCGACCGGCTTCCCCGCTATGTAAAATACGGGATCCTGCACTTTGACCTGCATGGACAAAGCTTTCAGCTATCGGTGTATAAAAACCTGGACCTGGGCAAAAAAGCCGGTTACGAAAACTACTATTTTATCCCCTTTAACGATTCCACCAATGGTTTTGAAACATACGGTGGAGGCCGTTATATGGATATGTATGGCCCATTAGGAGATACGGTCATGCTGGATTTTAACCGGGCTTATAATCCGTATTGTGCTTATAACAGCCGCTATTCATGTCCGATCCCGCCTTTGGAGAACCGGCTGCCTGTATCCGTTCGGGCTGGAGTATTGGCGTGGAAGGAACACTGAGGGTACAGGCTACAGGGTACAGGGTGCAGGCTAAAGGCAGCCATGGTCTATGGTCTATGGTCTATGGTCTATGGTCTATGGTCCATGGTCTTAAATCTTCCTTTCGAAAAGATCCTCACCCCGCTGTCCCTGTTTTTCCGCATGATCGCTTGCTCTTCTTTGGGTAAACGGATGATATCATGGCATTCCTCCGAACAGGTAACTTCGGTCTTTTCACCGCAGGCTTTGCACTGGATAAACAGGAGGTTACAGGCCTTGTTGGCACAGTTTACATGGGTATCGGCAGGCTCGCCACATTGGTGGCAATGGGCGATAATTTCTTCGTTGATCCTTTCTCCAAGGCGCTCGTCGAATACGAAGTTTTTCCCGCGGAACTTGATGGGAAGTCCCTGGGCCTTGGCATCGCGGGCGTATTTGATGATGCCGCCTTCCAACTGGTAAACATTCTTAAAACCATTGTGTTTCAGCCAGGCGCTGGCTTTTTCACAGCGAATGCCGCCTGTGCAATACATCACCACCGGTTTGTCTTTTTTATCCGCCAACTCATTCACCACCAGGGGCAATTGTTCCCGGAAGGTATCCACATCCGGACACCAGGCTCCTTCAAAGTGCCCTACTTCCGATTCGTAGTGGTTCCGCATATCAACGAGGATGGTTTCCGGATCATCGGTGATGGCATTAAAGGCTTCGGCTGAGAGGTGCGTGCCTTTGTCGGTCACGTCGAAGGTGGCGTCGTTCAAGCCATCTGCAACGATCTTGTCTTTCAGGCGTACGATAAGTTTAAAAAAGGAGCGGTCGTCGTTTTCTACCGCTGTATTGAGCCGGAGCCCGTGGAGGAAATCGATGCTATCCATAAAGGAAACAAATGCATCCCAATTCTTTTGGGGGACAGAAGCCTGTGCATTGATGCCTTCATGCGCCACATAAATACGGCCCAGCACACCTAAATTGTCGAATTCGATAAAGAGATAATCACGGACGAATGCCGGATTTTTGAGTTGGTAATAGTTGTAGAAAGAAACAGTATTGCGCTTCTCATCCGAGTGCAATATCTTCTCCCTGAGCACCTCACGGTTTTCCTTATTGTATAATTTCATAAAAAACGGTCCCAATTTCAAGTTGGGCAGGGCAAAGGTAAAAAAAAAGGTTGAGGTTGAGGTTGAGGTTAAGATTGAGGTTAAGGATGTGGGAATGATGTAAGAACGGGGTATTTGGGTGTAATGTTACAGGAATTCAGAGAATTAGCTTTGTCCTGCTCAGGAAATTCATTCCCGGGACTAATCCATTGAATATGAAAAAAATGAATATCCTCCTTGGCCTTTTAGTATGTATGCTATTGGCTTTTACATTTAGTGGGTGCAACAAAGACGAATCTGCTCAAAACTATCCATACGAGGTTAGGATGACCGATGCTCCGGGGCCTTATGATGCGGTGTATGTTGACGTGATCGGAGTTGAAATTACCGGGAACGATGGCAAAGCCGTGATGATGAACGTACATGCCGGAATTTATAATCTGCTTGATTTTTCTAACGGGTTCGATACGGTTATTGCCTCAGGTACCATGCATGTAAATACGGTACAACAGATCCGACTCATCTTAGGAACCAACAACACCGTGGTTGTTAACGGTGTGACTTATCCATTGAGTACACCAAGTGCCGATCAGTCGGGCTTAAAACTTCAGGTTCACCAAACGCTTCAGGCCGGTGTAGTATACCGGGTACTTCTTGACTTTGACGCGAACCAATCCATCGTGGACCAGGGTAATGGAACCTACAAACTGAAACCCGTTATCAGGAATGTGGATCTGGTTGCGACAGGCTCTATCAAAGGGAGGATCACTCCTGCAGGTACGCTGGCCTTTGTAACTGCCACTTCCAATAATGTGTCTTACTCTTCGAATGTTTCCGCCACCGGTGAATTCCAGATCTTCGGACTTCCTGTAGGAACCTATTCGCTAACCATAACTCCGCAATTACCTTTGCTATTCGTAACCCAAAACAATATCAGTGTAACAGCCGGTAACACGACCGATGTCGGGATCATCGCTTTTTGATCTTTGATTTTCTTTTCAAATAAAACGCCTCGCTTCTTTGTTGGAGTGGGGTGTTTTTTTTACAATCCTTACCCACCAAGTCCGCTTTCATAAAAATTATTACTACTCACGTCATTCTTCGTTGGAATTTCAAATGAGCCCGGTATTTTTTTATGAAGGGTTCGAATGACTAAAAACCAAACAAATGGAATTGTCCAAACCAGAAACAGGTTGATCCATTTTTGACGTCGTGTCAGAATATTGCTTTTCGAAATAACCCTCGTTGCAACAAGTGATAAGACAACATGGGTCATAAGTAGCAGGATAAAAACAATCTGTTCGTTCGCCATAAGTGTAGGTATTTATTTTATTATTAGGCTATCCGGATCTTGTCTGTTATCCCAAATTGTGAGAATATATATACTGCTTTCAACGTTTTCGTAAAACATCAAATAGTCCCTGACAATTTTGCATCTCACATCTTCAACATTTGTCGGTTTTCCTATTTCAGGATGATGTGAAATGAGTTGGGCGGCTTCTTTGAATAACGTATTGAGTTAATACTGTATGAATTGGATTTATTGTGTTCTATCCAAAACTGAAGAATCTCCTTTCGTTTTTGTTGAGCCAGGGGTGACCAAATTACTCGCTTAGCCATTGGTCAATTTCTTCATCTGCCTGGACAGAATCTAGTCCTTCCCCCTTGCTTATTTGGTCTCTAGCCAGACTGATCTCCTTTATTTGTTCAGCATTTAGCGGGTATAAGGTATCATCAAAATCGATACGAAGGAGACGATAAATTTCATCGATCACATTTTTATCATCGATCGATTTAATCCTTCTGATGAGGTCATTCCGATGTTTTACTTTCTCCATGATCAAATATACAAAACCCGGGAATGAATTTGAATACACGCGAAGGTAAACTACCCTTTCAGCACTTAATTCACCTCAACCTTAACCTCAATCTCAACCTCAATCCACCTTCGCCCCGATAATCTTGCAGCTGATCGAATCCGTATGTTTCAGGTTTTCGATCTTCAGCTCCAGCTCCTTCTCAGATTGAGACGGGAAATTATCAAAAAGAATATATTCCCGGGTTCCAAGTATCGCTTTGGTATCGGAATAATGGGTTACCCGAAGCTTCACATCTTTATAACTTACTACCGTCGCGGTATTTTTAACCGTACACTGTAACTTGATCTTTGTACCCCAAAAGTTCTTTTTGTAGTCTGACCGGAGTAGCAAAAACTTCATCGGTTTGGCGCTTTCGATCTCGCCGATTGTCATGACCTTTTCTTTATAGGTTTCGACCGTTTTTCTAGCTACAGGTTTTGCCTGTTTATTGACCACATCCACATAACCAAGCCCTCCGAGGATCAGCAGAATGACCAGTCCGGCGGCCAGTACGGTCCAGAAAATGGTTGTTTTTACGGCCGGTCCCTGCGCCAGGTCTTTTTCTTCTGCGGGTTGTGGAATGGCTGTAAGGGTTTGTCCCGAAGGCACAAAACGTTTCGCAATAACGACCAGGTTTTCGGTAGTCAGTGCGTCTTTTTCATCCTCCTGGAGCTCCTCTATGGTAATAAGAATTTTCCCGTTGGAGAGTTTCACCACATAGTCGAAATTCTCCGTTATGGCGAAAAGTTCGTATTCGCCAATTTCCCTGTTGAAGATCCTGAGCTTCCGGAGCAGGGATTGAATGGTTGTTTCATTGTATGGCGCTTGCATAATAAAGGTAATCGTTCAATAAGTGTTCCTGTACTGCATGGAAAACGTAAAAACCTTGAGATTCTTGCCAGGGCATGAAATAAACTTTTCCGATGGTTTTAGATCAAAATCTATAAACTGCTTATTCTTACGTGTTTAACAATTTTATTTTAAGAAATAGTACTTTATCTCTGAATCGAATCTAGTATTGCACAACTTAATTCGTTGAATTACTTTAATTTAAACTGCTCAAATCTGTACTATGAAAAATAAACTACTAAAATCAATGGGTCTCGCTATTCTGGTTCTACCCTTAAGTAATTGTACCGTTGTTCCGCAAAATACAGCGATAATGAGTCAGGTATCCGTGGCCGAAGAAGGGGGTATCCGTTTTATCCAGGTTACCGAAGAATCTGAAAACGTTTTTGGACCCTCCGTAGCGAGCTATTCTACGGCTATAACATGGAGTACAAATCAATTTTTATGTGTGTCGGCTGATGGAAATAACCTGTCCTATATAGGAGATGGAGGTGCCGGAGCAAAAAACACGAACATTTTTATCCGCGATACCAAGGGCGGAAAATCAACTACGCAACGTACTTTTAAAAACGGGGTGCTTTCACCAAATTATTCGCCGGATGGTAAGCACCTGATCTTTTCTGATTATTCAGAAGGCGATTACAATATCTACCAGATCAACGCAAAAGAAGGTTCTGCTGTACAGCAGATCACTGCAAGTGTGGCCAACGAAACCCAGCCTGTTTTTTCAAAAAACGGAAAAGAAATTTTCTTTGTAAAAGAGTCAGGCGATTCCAAAACGTTCAATATCTGGACTTTCAACAGGGAAAGTTCCGTAATGACCCAGTTTAGTGAAGGATTTAATCCCTGCCCTATCGACGACAAACGTATCCTGGTTACCCGCAATAACAAATCCTCCAAAAGAGGAGAAATCTGGTTGCTTGACCTTACCACAGGTTCTGAGACGATGATCGTGAGCGACGGGAAGATCGGTTTTTCTAACCCAAGGATCTCGCCTGACGGGAAACGATTAATCCTGGTTGGAGCTACTCCGGCTACAAAAAACAGCAGGTCAAACCTCAACCTGTATATCATTAATATGGATGGCACCAAACTGACCCAGCTCACCTTCCACCCTGCACACGATTGCAGTCCGGAATGGGCGCTTGACGGGAAAAGTGTTTATTTCATCTCCGGTAGAGGAAACAAAACGCAGAAGTATCAAATCTGGAACATGTCGATCGACACCAATAACTAAGACTGACATGAAAAATATCTGGATCTTATTACTCGCAGTATCTGCGACAATGACCCTTCATGCCCAGGAAAGTGGTGGCGGCGGAGGCAACAGCGGTGGTGGCGGAAAAGAAAAAAACCGCGACTATTCGGAAGGAAAAAATGCCTTTTCCATACAGGCTTTAAAAATGGGAGCTGTAGCTTTCGATTATGAGCGTTATGTGGGTTCCAATATCGGATTACAGGGTACTGCAGGCCTTTTTGGCCTTGAAATGGCCGCAAAATTCCATTTTAAACCCAGTCTCCAAAGTTCATCCATCGGCTTAAGTCTTGGCTACAAATTCAAAACCATTCTCCGGGAATTTGACGGAGACCTCGAAGTAACGAGTGTTTCTCCACGTATCGGACTTGCCTATGAGTACCGGGCACCCAAGTTGTTTACCTTTTCCGTTGGCGGTGGTATAGAAAGGACCAATTATTCTGACCTTAGCACATTCCCCAATACATCTTACGCGTACTGGTGGCCCTATGCCCGTTTGACAGTTGGACTTTACATGATCCGCTAAAGTCAAAAATTCCGTTCTTTGTTGCATGAGTAGAGCTGTACTTACCATCCTGCTCCTGGTGGTTTCGAACGTGTTTATGACCCTTGCCTGGTATGGGCATTTAAAATTCAAAGACTGGCCGGCTTTCGGAAAACTCGGCATCGCAGCGATCATTTTGATCAGCTGGGGCCTGGCCTTGTTTGAATATATGTTCCAGGTTCCTGCAAACCGCATCGGTTATGCAGGTAATGGCGGACCGTTTAACATTTGGCAATTAAAAGTCATCCAGGAGGTCATTACCCTGGTGATCTTTACCCTCTTTGCCTTACTGCTTTTTAAAACTGAAACCTTCAGGCTTAATCACCTGATAGGTTTTATTTTTTTGGTACTGGCCGTTTATTTCATCTTTAAAAAATGAACCAGGACACGAAGGAGTTCGATGTCCTCATTTTGGGTGCCGGACCTGCCGGAACCGCCTGCGCTCTGGCTTTAAAGGATGCAGGCCTTCGGGTAGCATTGCTTGATAAATCTACCTTTCCCCGTGACAAGATCTGCGGCGATGCCATCCCCGCCCCTGCCATTCGCGCGCTTCATGCTTTGGATCCGAACTATGTAGCCGAACTGAGAAAGTTGACACGAAAATCCAGGATAAGCCATTCGCGTGTTGTTGCACCAAATGGGATAGAAGCCTCCTTCGACTGGAAACTGGAAGCCTACAATATTCCCCGCCTGGATTTTGACAAGTACCTGCTTGATCTGGCAGTAAAGAATACGAACACGCATGTTTTATGTGGCACTACGATCGATGACGTTACCTTAAGCGATGATCGTGTTGTGTTGACCAGCGGGGACCAGCTTTTTAACGGAAAAATAGTCGTGGCCTGCGATGGGGCGCATTCCGTCATTGCCAAAAAACTGGCAGGATTTACCCTGGACCGAAACCATTTCTGTGGCGCAGTACGCATCTATTTTCGTGATATTGACGGAAGTGATCCCGCACGAAATGAATTTTTTTTCTCGAGGAAAATGATGCCCGGATATTTTTGGCTGTTTCCGGTGGCAGACAACCTGTATAATGTTGGTTTCGGAATGCTTTCTAAAACCATTTCAAAGCGAAAAATTAATCTGGAGAAAGCCCTTTTTGAAGTGATCGGTGAATTTCCTGAATTGAAAAGGCGCTTTGTCCATGCCAAAGCAGTTTCTAAACCCCAGGGCATGGGACTTCCCATTGGCACACGCCGGCTCAGGCTTTCAGGTGAGCGTTTTCTTTTGTGCGGGGATGCTGCTTCGCTGATCGATCCTATTTCAGGAGCAGGTATCGATACTGCCATGCTCAGCGGGATGATGGCTGCTGAACACATTCGGGAAAATTGGAAGGGTCAAAATTTCACAGCATCAGCTAACCTATCCTACGATCAAAGCATCTATAAAAAATTCGGGAGAACCCTGGGAAAGAACACCTTGCTATTACGCATTTTATCACGCTTCCCGCGCCTTCTTCCTTTTGGTTTAAAAATCATTTCCCTCGGAAATAAGAGGAAACGTAACTTGCCGGTGTCATGAGTAATAAAAATAAAAAACGCGACGGCATTGTCTTTTCTACCGACCCCGGCTATGAATACCAGGGCTTTGAAGAATCTTCTGAGGAAACCCTTGCCCCCGACCAGCAAAAATTACGGGTTATGTTGGAGCGAAAAGGCCGGGGAGGCAAAGACGTAACCATCGTCCATAATTTTATTGGCAGCCAGGATGACAAAGAAGAACTGACAAAAAAACTGAAAACGTACTGCGGCACGGGGGGTTCTGCCAAAGATGGTGAGATCGTGATCCAGGGCGACCAAAGGGACAAGGTGGTGAAGTATTTGTTGGACAAAGGCTACAAACACAGCAAAAGAGGAAACTAATGGAAACCCAGGATATATTGTTACAAAGAAGATCGGTTTACCCGCGTCAATTCAGCGGATTATCCATACCTAAAGAAGCCTTGCTCAAGGCATTCGAGGCAGCCAACTGGGCGCCAACCCATAAGCGCACCCAACCCTGGCGCTTTATCGTTTACTCCGGTGCTTCCATGAACAAACTTGTTGACCAATGGGTAGTGATGGCCAAAAGAAATGCCGAAACAAAAGGCGAGGCATGGACGGAAGTAAACACGGCCAAGTTTGATCTCATGCGTAAATCCAGCCATATTTTGGTTTTAGCCTGCCACTATTCCGGTCTGGTACCTGAAATTGAAGAAACCTGTGCGACCGCAGCTGCTGTTCAGAATTTCTGGCTAAGCCTACAGGACCAGGGCTACCATGGTTATTGGAGCACTGGTAACGGCATATTTGGACAAGAAATGCATGCTTATTTCGGGTTGGCTGAGAATGAAAAAGCGCTGGGCTATTTCCTGGCGGGGGTTGCGGAAGGAACCATCCCTCCATCCATGCGCAAACCTGTTGCCGAATACCTTCGCTGGGAAGACTAAAATTGTGGTTTATCCAACCCTTCATTCGCTTATTTTCGTAGTGAACGAGAATAAGTAAAACATGGAAACCCCAAAAAAAAGAGTGTTGAAAACTGAACAAGACCAACTTTTAAAGTTGCAAAAGATCGTTCAGGAAGCCATTAAAGAAGAAAAACTCATTGTTGAGGAATTGATCCACGAACCGAAGGAAATTCTCAGTACCGGCCAGAAAATTTCCGACAAAGTCGCCAGTTTCGGGGGAAGTTGGAAGTTCATTATTGCCTTTTCCATTGTGTTAACCCTGTGGGTGATCTTCAACTCACTTAGTCCCTTTGGCCTGCAATTCGACCCCTATCCTTTCATCCTGATGAACCTGGTGCTATCAGCAGTTGCTGCTTTACAGGCCCCGATCATCATGATGAGCCAGAACAGGCAGGAAGAAAAGGATCGAAAACGTAACGAAAACGATTATTTAATAAACCTGAAAGCTGAGTTGGAGGTTCGAAGTTTGCATCAAAAAATGGATCTGCTCCTTGAAGAACAAATCAAAGTACTCTTTGAAATTCAGGGAGAACAGTTGAAGTTGTTAACCAATATTGAAAAAAGACTCGGGAAAAATAACGGGAAAAATCCTGATAACTAACCGTCCGTTCTAGAGCTCTTTAATTTCCTCAACAGCCAGGGCAGGATTAAATGTATAAATGATCGGCCTGCCTGTTCCAATCTCTCGTTTAAGGATCTGTTCAGGACTGAGTTTCTCAATATGCATGATCAGTGCCCGAAGACTGTTTCCATGGGCGACCACAAGGATGTTTTTCCCGGCTTTTAGCTTGGGTTCGATCTCGGCCAAATAATAGGGCAAAACCCGTGCGGCAGTATCCTTTAAACTTTCACCGTTGGGGGGCGCGATATCATAACTTCTTCTCCAGGTATGTACCTGTTCTGCCCCGAATTTTTCGGCCGTTTCTGCTTTGTTTAAGCCTTGCAGGTCACCATAATGGCGTTCATTCAAGGCTTCGTTGCGCGTTATCGGAATGCCGGTTTGTTTGCCAACCTCCAAAATAGCTTGTAAAGTATCCTGGGCACGCTTCAGGCTCGAGGTATAGGCCTCATCAAAACGAAACCCTTTTAAGATCTCTCCGGCTTGTTTGGCTTCTTCCATCCCTTTTTCAGTAAGGGCAACATCTACCCAGCCGGTGAAGCGGTTTTGTAAATTCCATTCTGATTGTCCGTGACGTACGATCGCAAGTTGTGCCATTCCTTTGTTTTTTATGATGGCGCGAAGATACTGATTTGGTCGGTTCCTAAGCCTAGATACCGATCTGATATTGCAGGACGATCATGCTTTTTCTTCCCTGTTCACTCAGCTTACCCTCCGTATCCGGATTAAATACCGGACGGTTTTGCAGGCCCAAGGTCATTTTTGCCGAATGGGCGTTGACCAGCCAGTTAATGCCTGCTTCATATACCGCCATGGGACCTGACAAGCGCTCGTAATTCGCCAGCATCACATCGCCATACAGTTGAAAGGTTCCCTGTTCGCCCAAAAGATCTTTTTTCATCAAATAGCCTCCTTGTAAATAGACGATTTGTCCTGTGCCGACCATGGGGAAGGCATTTCCGTTATTTCCCGCCTGATAGGATCCTGCCAATAAGCCATTTGTCGGGTTCATTACGCCCGCATAACGCAGATAACCCGGGCCAAAATCGAAACTCGAAAAGGCTCCGTACAAAGTCAAAGCTGTCCCTTTTTCTTTATTCAGGGGATGATCATAAAACACATCCATATTCAGAAGCAGCATGTCATTGAATTCGATTAATCCTAATGTAGAATCGGTACCGCCAACGACGTTTCTGGTAGCGTTCGCCTGATAGATCAACCCGGCTCCAATCGTAAACACATCCTTCTGTCCGAGATATGTTCCCGGGTTATAGGGTATCAAATTGCTTTCTTCATCCTTAAACTGATACATTACATAAGCTTGGAACTGGGCTTTCGGTCTTCGGGGAGAAAAAGTGGCGTTTGGACTTAATGAGGTATCAACAGCACTGACAAGAGCACCGGAAATACCTGTAGTAGCCGACTGGACGGGAAATGGACTGGTCATGGCAACGCGGTAATCCAGTTTTTGCAATTTCCCTTTGGCATAAACGCTGAGCTTACGCAGGAAAATGTCGTTCACGTCGTTGGTAGCCTGTTGGTACAAGGGTGCATCCAGGGTAAGGATAGATGCCACAGCCGGACTGGCATAACGCGACAAACCACTCCATCCGGTAATCCCGGCACCCAAAGAAAGGTTTCGTTTCACTGGGGCATACTCCACTAACGCATCATGAAAAAAAGCACCTGTTTTGCGTGAAGCCACGGCATTCAGGTTGTTTTGTCCAAACTGGGTATAGACAAAAACCCGATCGCCCAGTTGGCCGAATGCCTGGAAACGCAGCCTTCTTATTCCAATATCAACAGTACTGACAGCCGGGTCTCCATAAATAGCCGAGCCCGGGTTGCCCTGGTCGTAACGCAGCCAAACCTGGGTAAGCCCGGTGAACTTAAAATAATGGCTGCCATCTTCATTCAGATCGAACTTCAACTCCTTTTTCTGGGCCAGGGTGTGCAGGGGCAGGCAAAGAAGCACAATTCCTAAACAGATGAGATTTTTCATGCTTTTTTCAATTTTCTGGTAGCTAATGGATGATCAGAAAGGCATTTATGGTTTTTGAGGCCGGTAATTTTAAATTCTCCGCCACGGTCATTGTATTCGTGCTCAAAATGGTGGACAAAATGCATAAAGGAGTGATCGATAAGGCGGGTTTTTGAAAAATCAACGATCACTTTTTCTTTTTCCGGTAAATGGAGCAACACCTTTTTATATCCCAACAAATTCGAAAATACAGCTGACCCGTTTACATGGATTGTTGTAGTAGTTTCTGTTTTTTCGACACTATAGTTTCCTTTAAATAAGCTGTTCAAAGGCGCTCCGTTATACAGATGGAAGAAGATTTTCACAGCAATTCCGGCAGCCACACCCAAAAGCAGATCTTCAAATAAGGTGACCAAAATGGTAGTGATGAAAATGGCCAATTGTTCTTTTCCGATCTTGTAGGTATTAAAAAACTCACGTGGAGCAGCCAACCTGTAACCGGCATAGATCAGCATGGCTGCAAGGGCAGTATTGGGGATCATTTCAATGAGGGGGATCATCAATAACATCGCTAATAAAAGGAATACCCCATGAAAAAAGTTTGACCACTTCGTTCTTGCCCCAAAATTAACATTGGCTGAACTCCGCACTACTTCAGAGATCATGGGTAATCCACCTAATAATCCGGAAAGGACATTACCGGCACCCAGGGCTTTAAGATCGCCATTGTAGTCTGACTCTCTTTTGAAGGGATCGAGGTTGTCTACTGCTTTAACGGTAAGCAGTGATTCCAGGCTATTCACAAAGAGAAACATAATAACAAACTTCCAATAAGGAAAGGTGGTGATCGATGAAAAATCAGCCTGGAATTTTATGTTCTCCCAAAAATTCCCGACCGAGACCAGCGAATAGCCCGGTTCTGATTCTCGAAAATGCATGGACACCGCCAGGGGAACCGCCAAAATCAGAACCAGCATCGGAGCCGGTACACGTTTAAGGAAATCGATCTTCAGCATGGGCAGGCCAAAAAGGATGATCAAACTTACAATACCGATCAATGCAATATGCCAATGGGCTTCGTGAATAAAGCGTGGAATATCCAAAAAAAGTTCAATGGGCCCTTCACCTTTGTAAAGGATGGGAT
Organism: Bacteroidota bacterium; assembly: GCA_036676705.1. GTDB lineage: Bacteria > Bacteroidota > Bacteroidia > UBA8524 > UBA8524 > UBA8524. The sequence continues at coordinate 12,457 of JAKFCJ010000054.1, read as the reverse complement.
CGTCGCCCAAAAGAACGGGTATTTGTTTAGCAATGATGATCAATCCGATGGCGGCTAACATACCGTGAACCGCAGAATGCGGGAAAAAATCGCTGAATGAACCAAATTTGAGCCAGGCAAAAACGATTTGAAGAATGGCCATGGTCACGATGATCGCCCCGGTTGCATGCCAGCCCATATCCCCGCCACCCATGGCAGCAATAGAAGCAGCACTCACTGTGATCAATCCCGCTGCAGGTCCTTTAATGGTCAGCGGCGACACGTTGAAAAAACTCACAAATAAGCCTCCGATCATGGCTGTTAATACTCCCATGGCTGCCGGAAAACCGCTCGCCTTTGCAATTCCCAAACTCAGGGGTAAGGCAAGTAAAAAAACAAGAAAACCAGAAATAATATCTGATCTCCAATATGCTTTGAGTCCGGCAATTCCAGTCGCCGGGATTTTTTTATGTTTTGATTTCATGAATAATTAAGTCGATCAGGATGAACGTAAGGGTGTTGAATGGTAGGTTTTGCAATGCGGGCCGAGGAACAAACGGGCATAGATGCGCATGAGGGATATTCCGCTCAGCACATAACCCAGGGAAATAAAGTTGGCCAGGAAGAATTGGGTTTGATGGATATGGCTGTAGATCAGGTCTTCCCCCACAAAGGTGGCCGTGATCGGAAAACCCATCATACATAAGGCAGCAATAAGGAAAATATTCGCCAGGGCGGGGTGTTCATACACATGCCCGTAATAGGTATTGAGGTTATACCAGGCAGGTTCCCGTTTTTTAAGCCTCTTCAGGGCAATGATGCCAATGACCCCGCCGATCACAACGCCACTGAGATAGAGCAGCGAATGGCTGAAGGCAAATTTTTCGTTAAATGAAACAGCCAGGACTACCCAAAAATGACTCATCCATACCAGGGTCCAGGCCAGCCAGGGGTGCTTCCTTTCTGAAAAGGATTTAAATACCAGCATCAATCCGATAAAGGAGAAAAATTCAGGTAAATAACCCAATAGCCAGTAAGGGATCCAACCCTGGTTCCAATAGACCACTAACCCTAGCAAATAAGCCGGTATCATCACATACAGGAAATTTTTTGGCGTCATAAAATCTAACCTTTTTCCCAGCACTTTGAAGGAACGAAACAGGTACTTGCCCAGGAAACGATCCAGGTTCCATTCCTTTAACGAAAGCAGATAAAAGGAACGTTGAAACCGCCGCCAGAGCGTGTCTTTATGGTTCAATTCCTCGGGTTCAAAATGATAGAACTGGTCGCGGATCATATAACTCACCACGGAAGGAGAAACTAACAGTTGGTAGGTCCTTAAAAAGGCATTGCCGGCAAAATGGAAGAGCGCCAGGGTTTCAAAGCCCAGCGCAACCTCGATAAACATGATGCCTATTTGTGAAATAGAAGCATAGGCGATCTGGGTTTTGATGGTCGATTGTACCCGGGCTATTAAAAAGGCAACAATGGCGGTTGACAATCCTAAGAGCCCGATCAGTATCCTTACGACCAGTTGATGTTCCCAAAAAGGGTGGGTCCTCAAAAGGAGGAACACGCCAAAATGAACCGACAGGGATCCATAAAAGATGGCCGAGGAGGGTGTTGGGCCTTCCATAGCCCGCGGAAGCCAGGACGAAAAAGGAAGTTGGGCTGATTTAGCCGCTGCGGCGCCCAGCAAACAAAGCGAGATAAAGATGCCTATGCCCGAATGGCCCTGGAGTTGTTCGTGTACGAGGTCATAATCATAGAGCCTGGAAAAGGTAATGTTATCGTGCCAGAGGTGGTGCATGGCCCACATGGCTAAAAGGATACCTACATCTCCGATCCGATAGATGGAAAATACCTTCACCGCGTTCCGAACCGGCAGGTAACGTTCCCGGTAGAAGGCTATGAGCAGAAACGACGATATCCCCAACATTTCCCAACCAATAAAAAGGGTCTCAAAATTCCCGGCCAGGACGGTAAAATTATAGGCCAGGAAAAAGAAGAGTATGGTATTGAAAAAGCGCTTGTAACCCTCCTCCATGTGCAAATAATAGGCGCTGTAACGGGTTATTAAAAAGCTTACAAAGGCTCCTACGATCAGGTAAACGGCGGTGATCTTATCGAAATAAAAATCGATCAAAAAGCGGTATTCTTCCGAATCGTAGATCGACACCTCCTTGATATTAAACGACTCCCCTCCATCCCATAACCACTTAATGGAAAAGCCAACAGCCAAAAGCAACTGAATACCGACCGTATAAAAGGAAATTTTAGAGAGGGTAACTTCGTTTTTCGCAGAAACAAAGAGCGAAGCCAAAAACCCGAAAAGCGGGACAAGTACAAAGCTGGCAATAAAATATTTCGTCTCCATTTCTTTATACGTTGATCAGGTACACAGGCAAACTATCTGATTCCGCTTCGATCAGCTCATCCAGCTTATCAAGGACCCGGGGTTCCGGTGAAAGCACGCTATATGGTTCAAATTCACCATCCTTGAAACGATACATATATTCTGTTTCCGGGTCGGTGACCACCAGATTTACCCAGCCGTTTTTAAACCATTCATAGGTAGCTGTATCTGCTTTTATTGTTTTCAAGACGACTTCCGGGCGCTGTTCTACAGTCACCAGAAGGCGTAAGGGTTCATGGATATTGATCATTTGCATGGGCAGGCCGGGGCGCAGATCGCCATCCATACCATTGGCCACACCTATTAACCCTACTACGTTATGTGGGAGTTTAGAACCCGCCCCCAGCCGGTAATTGTCGATCCGGGAGAAATAATACTCCAGGTTAATGCCACCACAAACCGGGGCTACAGCTTTTAAAATTCCCAAAAGCCAGTGTCCGTCAGGATCCAGCCTGTAGTCATATGAGTTCAGGAATGCACGCCGGTCTAAAAACAGGTGTTTGTTTACCTCCCTTCGTCCGATCAGGCATAAAGTATTTGTAGCATGATTCCATTCGGGACGTGGTTCGAAAAGGGACAAGGCCCTGAGTTTGACATCTTCATGGACCCGGGCTGCCTCTTCTTTTGAATCGTGGAGGAGGAAACGTCGCGAACGTTCCTTGGCATTTTTGTCGAGGGCCTCCTTCCATAAAATCATATTTTCAACGTACAGGGATGAATTACTTCCCGAAAGGGACTCAACATCATAAAACTCTATTTCATCCCGTGTGGTATCGTGCAAGGCACCTAAAAACTGGGTATCCGCAGGAATATTGACTCCGCGTGTGCGAAGTAATTCGCGAACATCCTTCTGGTTGAGCATGTACGCAGCAAGCCTGCTATTCACCGAACCTGCCCGCCCGCTACAGGCTCCGCAATCGTACCCGGCATAATGGGTATTATTGATGCTGCTTGCCCCGTGACCAACAATGTAAACAAGCGGTGCAAAATTGGCGGTAAGGCCTATGCTTTTTAACAAACCTTCCATCTGGTCGGCCATTTCCTCAGGAGTAAATCCTACCTGAAGTCCCTGGTCGGTAATTTCTCCTGCTTCACGACGCACACTTAGTTTCCCTGATCTGTCCATATGCTTAAAGGAGGAGACCATGGCTGGAGATTCGGAAGGGCGAAAAATCCCTACTGCCATTTTAATTGCCGACCAAAATCCCAAAGTTTGGGAAACGATCCAGCCACCAACCAGGCCATGGGAGTGCCGGTGAAAATGGGCGTCTCTTCTATGCCTTACCCCTGCTTCCGTTTCTTTGATCAGGTGTTTGGGTGTAACCGGAGCCGGACACACTTTGGTCGAAAACTTTCCATGTTCCGGTTGAAAATAAACGGCCACATTAAAATGTCCGGCAGTACCAAATGTCTGGCAACCCGGAGCAAGGGCTTCTAAATTCCTTCGGGTCGAACAGGATCGGTCATCAATACAAAACAGGGCCTGGAAGTCAGCTTTTTCAAACCTTTCCTCTTTTTGTTTATGATAAGAGACTGCCTTTTGGAGGCCCGCCAAAACTTCATCATAATAGGTCCATTCCAGGGCCTCCTGCCAGAGGGCATACACCTCAAAGACTTCGTCATATTCAATAGGGCCAAGAAGTGGCGGTGGGACTTCACTTAAATTTTCGGAAAGGGGTTTCCAATCTTCCCCCAAATGCCTGTCAAGACTATCGATCTCCAGAAGCAATTCGAATATCAGAAACTCGTTGAGTTGAATATTTCTTTTGTCGAGCAGGGAATCTGGCCGGTCTTCCAGCACGGAGATCATCCCTGACCAACCCGGATGGGAGAAACACATATCAAAAAGGTAATTTTTATAGTATTGGGGATCGCCAACGATAATTTCCAGCAGCCCCGTAAGCTCGGTTGCGGGGTCTGCCAATAATTTCTTTACCCGTTTGCTTCGAAAAATACCCCGTACAGCCTTACTTTCAAGACGATTTAAGGAAGCCAATAATCCCGAATCGAGCCGGGGAAATTTCCAGAGGGCAATTCCCTGGTCCAGATAGGCACTTGCTACCCGAAACAATACCGGATGCACATCCTTGTTCAGGTTAACATGGGCGAGCTCTTTCCAGGAAGCGCGTAAAGAGCCTATTCGTGAAGACAGGGTCGTGTCATACTCTTTTTTGAGCAGTCTGAACCTCCACTCTTCCGATAAAGCCTGCCCCTTTTTCTCCCGGATCACCCGTTCGATCATTTCAGGCCGAATTTTCCCCTGGGCATACCTTTCCCGGTATTCGGCCAAACTTAAATATACCTGATAGCCAAACAATTCAGATGCCTGCTGCAGGGCCTCATGAAAGGGTAAATGTTGAAAAGCATGCAGGGTATTGTGATGGATAAAATCTTTGAGCGGGGCCTGCGCAGGCAAATAATGCTTAAGCTGGTGCAGGACCTCATGCTCGGAAAACACCGTTTTCTCAACTAACATGATCAATAAATTGAAAAATCATTCTCTCCGCAGATGGCGGGTGAAGGCCACACAAGATAGCCAATAGAAATGTTAAAAGACCTGATCCAGGTCAGTTAAACGGTGCAATGTAATTTCGGATTTTGAAAGAGAATATAACGGGATCGATTCGAATGGGGCACATTGGCCCGTCCGAACATATTGATCAGCCCTTTGTTCAAATGCAGGGCTACCGTAACGGTATGGGTGTGCCGAACTATAACCTGATAAAATTCAAGTTTTTCAACATTTTCCGATTGTGCGGGCCCCTCTTTTTCAATGACACAGGTAATGGAATCGACCTCAGAGCGGTCGCCCGAATTGAATAACTGCGCGTCGACCAGAAGTTGAAAGCAAAGGGCAAATAATACCACGAAGGCTCCTAAGGTTCTTAGAAGTTGAATCTGTGCTATTTTCGATCGATCTTTCATTAGCGGGTGCAAATGTATTAATCCAGATCATCAAAATCAAAACGAAAGATCGGATCGAGTTCGTCATTATGGTCCATAGTTACCAGTTCTTTAATGAGACCATCCTCCATTCCATAAACCCAACCATGCACTACAGGCCTGTTGTATTTAGCCCATGCTTTTTGGATGATGGAGGTTTTTGCCAGGTTATACACCTGTTCGATAACATTGTATTCCACCAGTTTATCGGAACGTTTGTTCATGTCTTCGATCACATCGATATCTTCCCGGTGTTGGCGGTATACTTCTTTGATATTCCTCAACCATTTATTGATCAGGCCAAGATTCTGGGTATTCATGGCTGCCCTTACCCCTCCGCAGCCATAATGGCCCACCACCATGACATGTTCAACCTCCAGCACTTCAACCGCGTATTGCAGAACAGAAAGCATGTTCAGGTCGGTATGGACCACCATATTCGCTACATTTCGGTGAACAAAAATTTCTCCCGGCTCGGTATCGGTTATTTCGTTGGCAGGTACCCGGCTATCACTACACCCTATCCACAAAAACCTGGGACGTTGTTCGGTGGCCAGGTTTTTAAAAAAGTCGGGGTTCATTTCTTTTCGTTCCTGGGCCCAGGCTTTATTTGACAAAAGGAGTTGCTCGTATGATTTCATTTTTCGCTTTCAAATTTTAATCCGTCTATCTGGAAATAACGGTTCTGGCTGTTCAATTTTCTTTTCAGGTCTACGCTGATATGCTTTTCCGGAGCCGATCGGATAAAATCGTCGATCAACTCATAGATATCCGGATCAATAAAGCGGGCAGCGGTCCCATCGATCATCACTTTGGCATCTCTTGGCATCCTTTCGAATATTTTACTTACCGTTCCTTTGTTCAGGTAAGTTACGTTATCCCGCAATTTAATCAGGTGCTTGCCCTCGTCTGAGATATAGGTTATTCCCGTAGAATAGTTGGATCGAATAACAAAGATAATTCCTACCAAAAGTCCGATACCAATACCGATCAGCAGGTCAGTAAAATAGATCGCAATGATCGTGGTAATAAAGGGTATAAATTGGTTCCAGCCCTTTTTATAATTCGCCCGGATCACCTCAAAGCTGATGAGTTTATATCCAACCAAAATTAAGATCGCAGCCAGGGCAGCCTTGGGTATAAGGTTCAGTATCTCGGGCAAAACAAGGACAGAAACAAGGAGCAAAATTCCATGAACTACTGCCGACAAACGGGTTCTTGCTCCTGCGATCACGTTCGCCGAGCTTCTTACAATAACAGCAGTAACGGGTATTCCGCCAAGGAGGCCACTTACGATATTGCCTATCCCTTGTGCCTTGAGTTCCCTGTTTGGCGATGAAAATCTTCTTTGCTGATCGATCTTATCACTCGCCTCCAAACTCAATAACGACTCTAAGGAGGCTATAATCGCGATGACCACGGCCGTTTTATAGGTCAGGTAATGATTTAAAGCCTTAAAATCAGGTGTTTGGATCAGATTCTCCGGATGTCCCTGAATGGCGTCGAGAGGAAGCGTAACGAGATGATTTTCACTGAGTACCCACTCCGGCCGCCACCCTTTAAAAAAATGATTGAGCAGGGTACCTACGATCACTGCGATCAGCGCACCCGGTATGTATTTAAAGAAGCTGTATTTTTTCAGGCTTTTTCGACCCCAGATCACCAAAATTATCCCGGCTACAACGGATATGATCATCGCTCCCGTTTCAAACTGTTGAAAGGACCGGATAAATTCCGTGATCGTATTGTGCCCGTCATTCTGGCTGAACGCCTCGTCGCCTTCAAAGTCGGAATCGATACCCAGGGCGTGGGGAACCTGTTTAAAAATAAGGAGCAAACCGATGGCGGCCAACATACCATGGATAACGGAGGAAGGGATATAATTGGCAATGGCACCTGCTTTGACATAGCCAAAAATGAACTGGAGAACGCCGGCTAACAGCACACTGGTCAGGAACAATTCGAACGGGTTGGATTGACCAAATCCGGAGGGATCTGCCTTCCCGTGTTCCGCTAAAATGGCAAAGTCTTTTAATCCTGCCGCCACGATCACGGCCAGGCCGGCAGCGGGACCGCTCACGCTGATCTGTGAACCACTTAAAGACCCGATCACTATACCCCCGACAATACCGGCTATCATCCCGGAAAACAATGGCGCATCGGAGGCGATGGCAATTCCAAGACAAAGCGGTAAGGCAACTAAATAGACGACAAGAGATGCAGGAAGGTCGTCTTTCAGATGTTTGAACATAGTTTAGTGGGGGTGTCTATTCGTGAAAAATAGGATTTTTAAGGCTAATCGTATTAACAAAAATGCAACCAATCGTTCGAACCTCCGCACGATGGCTCCACTACTTTTCCTAACAAGTTGAGTTTTAGGGTAAATTTCTTCCAAAAAATAGGAATACAGGTCCCCTACCATCTGTTCGTCTTCAAATGCAATGTTCACCTCCAGTCCGCCTACATCGCTTAACTGGTTGAGATTGTAAGAGCCCAGGGTTACCCAACGCTGGTCAACAAAAGCCACCTTGGCATGGAGCACACTCTCCTTCCACTCCCAAATTTCTATGCCTTCCCTCTGGAGTCCTGAGTAAAAGTATTCCATGGAAGGTTTGATCAGCGGCACGTCGCTGTGGGCAGAAAAAACCAGGCGCACTTTAACACCTTCTTTGGCCTTATCGAGAAGGAGGCGCAGGAGTTTTCGCGAAGGGAAAAAGTAGGCCGCCACAATCAGAATATCCTGTTTGGCTGACCCTATCGCATCGAAATAGGCTTTTTTTATTTCCTGGCGTTTGCGCAGCCAGTCATTACTAAGGATCCAGACCCGTATTCCATCCTTCGTTCCGGCTATTCCGTGTTGGTTTCGTAAAAACTGTTTATCCTTCCCCGACCAATACACAGCCGCAAGCCGATTGAGCTGGGCAGCAGCCGGACCTCTTACCCAGCAGGCAGCATCCAGCCAGGGCGGATGGCCTTCAACGCCGTTATAGCGGTCGGCAAAATTTAATCCGCCAACACTCATCCATTCCGAATCGATCACAACAATTTTTCCATGCTGCCGTCTTCCGATAAAAAAACGTTTGAATCGAAAATGCCTGGAAAACAATTTGACATGGATTCCTTTTTTCTTCCATTCAATGAGTTGAGATTTCCCAACCCAGGAGGTGCCATAGGCATCGAGCATCAAATATACCCGGACTCCCCTGGCGGCTGCCTGGAACAAGTGATCCAGGAGTTGATTTCCCGTTTGATCATGCCCAAGAATATATACCTGTATATGGATGTATTTTTCGGCCGCGTCGATGCGTTCGAATAATTTAGAAAAAAAAGCCTTTCCTCCCCGGAATACTTCAACCTGATTGCCTGATGTACTGTGCTCGGGTTCGCCGGACATCCTGTTTAAATAATCACGTCGCAGATCGAATGAATGGGGATGGATACGTCACCCTTGAGCTGAACGGTTGAATCGGTAGTGGCCCAAACAGTGGTTTCCACCATACGTTCTCCCTCTTCTGTGGCGAAAATGATTTTTATCTTCCCTTTATAGCCATTACCGAGTAACATGGCTTTTTCAAGTTTTTTGCGTCTGTCTTCAATGGCCTGGCTGGATTTTAGCACCTCTCCGTGTAGGAAACGAACTTTACCTTTTATTTCTTCTTTGTTGATTGCTGCGGGTTCCATAGGATAGTTTAATGGTTGTCTCTCAAATATAAACAATTCGGAAAATACAAAGAAGAATATCCTCAAATCGGCATTTAAAATGTGCGGGTGCAACAGTTTGTTATTAAAATCCGTCAATTTATTTCGAGTGATTACCTATTTTTGCTGCCTTAATTAATTACTTTAAGTAATGAATTCAATCGTAGAGAAAATTATCAGCAAAGCATCGAAGGTGCACCGCAATTTATCACCTGCAGAATTGGTTGAACATGCCATTGGCAGAGGAGAGGGTCAACTCACAAGTACGGGGGCTTTGGCCGCCGATACCGGTGAATTTACAGGACGTTCGCCGAAAGATAAATTTGTTGTGTATGACGAAAACACCAAAGATTCTGTTTGGTGGGGAGATGTGAACAATCGTTTTGAAAGCGACAAATTTGATCAGTTGTTGGAGAAGGTTATTGCCCATTATGCAGGAAAAGAAATTTTTGTGCGTGATGCCTATGCCTGTGCCGACGACAACTACCGCTTGAACATTAAGGTGATAAACGAAACCGCTTATCAGAACCTTTTTGCTAACAACCTCTTTTTGCGCCCCAGAGCAGAAGAACTTAAAACACAACAACACGATTGGCTGATCATGGCCGCACCAAGTTTCCGGGCTGTTCCGGAAATTGATGGTACCCGCCAGCATAATTTCGCGATCACGAATTTCACGAAAAAGATCATTCTGATCGGCGGAACCGGCTATACCGGCGAGATCAAAAAAGGGATCTTTACGGTATTGAACTATGTTCTGCCACACGAACGTAATACCCTGAGTATGCACTGCTCGGCCAATATTGGTCAAAAAGGCGATACTGCTATTTTCTTCGGACTTTCCGGAACGGGGAAAACGACCCTTTCTGCTGACCCGAGTCGTAAACTTATCGGCGACGATGAGCATGGCTGGGCAAAGGGCTCTGTTTTTAACTTTGAGGGCGGTTGTTATGCGAAATGCATCGACCTGACCAAAGAAAAGGAACCCCAAATTTTTAACGCCATCCGTTTTGGTGCTTTGGTGGAAAACGTGCGTATGATACCCGGAACACGGGATGTGGATTATACCAATATCAGCGTGACGGAAAATACACGTGCTGCCTACCCGATCGAACTGGTTGACAATATCGCCGTTCCTTCTGTAGGTGATACCCCTAAAAATGTATTCTTCCTGACAGCCGATGCCTTCGGAGTACTTCCTCCAATTTCAAAGCTTACTACCGAACAGGCTATGTACCACTTCATCAGTGGATATACCGCTAAAGTTGCCGGTACAGAAGCAGGAGTTACCGAACCCCAGGCTACGTTTTCTGCCTGTTTCGGAAAAGCCTTCCTTCCTTTACATCCGGGCAAATACGCGAAGATGTTGGGCGAAAAATTGACAGAAAGTGGCGCCCATGTCTGGTTGATTAATACCGGATGGACTGGTGGCCCTTACGGAGTTGGAAGCCGCATGAAACTTGCCTATACCCGGGCAATGATCACCGCAGCGCTTGAAGGACAACTGGACAATGTAAGATTCGACACCATTCCGGTATTCGGATTGCAAATCCCGACCACATGCCCAAATGTACCTGACGAAATCCTTAACCCAAGAAATACCTGGGCGAATTCTTCGTCATATGATGCGAAAGCAGCTCACCTGGCTGAATTGTTCGTTAAGAACTTCAACCAGTATGCAGATGGAGTAACCGCTGATATTCTTGCCGCCGCGCCTAAAGCTACAGGCAGTTCCTACTAGTTACTCATATACTCAATATATAAAAGGGTGGACAGACTTCGGTTTGTCCACCCTTTTTAGTTAAACGTGAGAAGCGAAAAGTTAAAAGTGAGGCCTCAACCTTAACCTCAACCTCAACCTTCTTTCAAGATAATATCCACCCTTCGGTTTTTCTGTCTTCCTTCCTCACTTCCATTACTACGAAGGGGTTTTGCATCACCAAAACCTTTTACAAAAATGCGGTTGGTGCCTACTCCCCTGCGAATTAGTTCATCGGCAACGGATTGGGCGCGTTCCTGTGAAAGTTGCAGGTTGTATTCTTTGCTGCCTAAACTGTCGGTATGCCCGAGTATGGCAATTTTCCAGGAGGGGTTGGCTTTCATCAGGCCGGCCAAACTATCCAGGAGTGCATCATACCCTTCTTCCGGCCGGCGTTCGTCAAAATCAAAGGGGAGGCTGTGTTGTTTGTTGCCTCCTTTGCTGCCAAAGGATCCGGCGCGCAGGAACACACCCGAATCGTAGCTGAAATCATTCACATTGCCGATGGCGATCTTCAGATGATGGACTTTACCTCGTGTTACCCGGCAGGAAGCAGTAAGCAGGGTAGTAAAGCCATCAAACTCTACCGTAAAAGGAATTTCTTCGCTTGCCTTGAAGGTATAATTCGGAATGAAATACTCCTTATTCTTTTTATGATTGACCGAATTGATCATGACCGTTGAACCTGGTTTTCCCACGCGTGCCAGGTTGACCGGATTGCGAAAATTGGGGCCTTTTATCAACAAACAGAATACATCGTTGTAGGCACTTCCCACATACTCGGGATATTCCTCCGAAGCAAAAACATAATCGAAATAGAGGCTGTCGAACATGGGAATAAAATCGAATTCGATCACCGTACAATTAAAAACCTGACGGCTTACCATGCGCGCAAGGTCGGGATCGGCGCCCATTCCTTCTTTCATGGAAGAAGATCGTTTGGGCGAAAGATTTTGTCCTTCAATGGCACTTGCCCTGCCAGTCGACAAAACGATGCCTTCTTCCATGGGAAAATTGGTATTTTTTGCGGTAAAATGCCCTAAGCTGGATGGATTTCCGTGAACGCTTACATTAAAAATGCTCACCCCATCTCCCAAAAAGATCTCGGCCAGTCGTTCCTTCAACAGGGCTGTGTCTACACTAACCTGTGCGTTCAGGTAGCCAAAAGCCGACAAAAAAAGCAAAAGTGACAGGGAGCGCTTCACAAAGAAAGAACGTAGGAACTGTAGGGTTTCGTGTTATACGGCAACCGGAGCTTTAATAGCCGGGTGTGGATCGTAGTTTTCCAGGGTGAAGTCTTCGTACTTGAAGTCGAAGAGATTTTTCACCGCCGGGTTGAGCTTCATCACCGGCAGCGCGCGCGGTGCGCGCGACAGCTGCTCGCGCGCCTGCTCGAGGTGATTCATGTAGAGGTGGGTGTCGCCGAAGGTGTGTACGAAATCGCCCAGCCTGAGCCCGCATACCTGCGCGATCATCATGGTGAGCAGCGAGTACGAGGCGATGTTGAAAGGCACGCCCAGGAAAATGTCCGCGCTGCGCTGGTAGAGCTGGCACGACAGCCGCCCGTCCGCCACGTAGAACTGGAAGAAGGCGTGGCAGGGCATCAGCGCCATCTTGGGCAGGTCGGCCACGTTCCAGGCGCTGACGATGATGCGGCGCGA
>JAKFCJ010000053.1:0-40433 GCA_036676705.1 Bacteroidota bacterium | reverse complement strand
TCATGTCCTTCCAGGCATCAGGCCCGCATGCCAACGACCGTGCTTTAGAAGCTTTGGCTATGGCTTATGAAGAGTTGACCCGCATTCCTGCTAAAAAGGAATGGGTAAAACCAATGGGGAAATTTGAAATTCGTCTGGACAAAAACTGGAAAGCGGTTCCAAAAGGCATTTCTCTGGTAATTGGTTGTTCGACCTTCCCTACCTGGAATACTGTTCCCGGAATGTTTGCAAGCCTGATGACAGGAAATCCGGTCATTGTTAAACCTCATCCTAAGGCCATACTGCCTATAGCCATCGTTATTGCTGAAGTTCAAAAAGTGCTGAAAGAGGCTGGTTTGAGCCCCGATATTTGTCAAATAGCGGTAGATACCGTGGCTGCCCCGATTACCAAAGAACTTGCTGAAGATCCGGCTGTTAAACTGATCGACTTTACCGGCAGCAGCAGTTTTGGAGATTATGTAGAAAGCCTGCCTGGGAAAACTGTATTTACAGAAAAGGCAGGGGTAAATTCCTGTATGATCGATTCGGTAAACGAATTGACACCTGTGCTTCAAAACCTGGCTTTTGCCGTTTCCCTGTATTCCGGACAAATGTGTACGGCACCGCAAAATATTTTTATCCCTTCGGGCGGAGTAAAAACGACTGAAGGAGTTATGTCTTATGAAGAAGTGGTCAATGCGTTGAAGGAAGCCATCAGCGGATTGGTCAATCATCCAAAAATGGGTGCCGGTACGCTGGGAGGAATCCAGGCTGAGGCTACCTTTGACCGGGCTAAAAATGCAGCTTCACTGGGAGGAAATTTGATCCTTCCTTCTGAGAGCATTGTAAATCCTGAATTTGAAGGTGCACGTGTGGCCAGTCCTGCCCTGATCGAAGTCGACGCGAAAGACCAAAAGATCTATTTCGGCGAATGTTTCGGTCCTGTGGTTTTTGTGATCAAGACAAAAAATAGTGAGGAATCCCTTGCCCTGATGAAAAAAGCGGCGGAGGAAAAAGGCGCCATAACCTGTGCGGCCTACAGCACAGACGACACCATGATGCATCAGATCGAAGCCGAGATGAATGAGGTATTCACCCCTGTTTCATTCAATTTTACAGGAGCCATTTTTGTGAACCAGCATGCGGCCTTTTCAGATTTCCATGTAACGGGCGGAAATGCTGCCGGGAATGCAAGTTTTGCGAATCCTGATTTTGTGAACCGTCGTTTTGTTTGGGTGGGAAACCGAAGAATAAAATAATCCAACCGCCTTGGCCATTATTACGTTATAAACAACGATAACATTTAAAATTCTTATACTTGCGCAAAGAAGATCATCCGTATGGAAAAAGCTCTTAGAATATTCCTCCCCCTGGTAATTATCGTTCTCGCCTATCTGGTCTATGATTCCATAGCCCGGCCGATCCGTGAGCAGAAAAAGATCGCCCAGATCGAAGAAAAGATCATTGCCCGACTTGGTCATATTAAAGCGGCCCAGTTCGCCTACAAGGATATGACCGGCAAATTCAGCAATAATTTTGATTCGCTGATCTATGCGTTGAAGAACGAACAATGGCCTATAGTAAAGGCGATCGGTGATCCTGATGATTCAACGACTGTTATGGTCTATGATACCACTTTTGTATCCCTGTATGAATGGGCCTTCCCGGCCAAGGATGTGAATATAGATTCATTGCCTTATGTTCCGTTGAATCCGGACGGAGCTAAATTTATTCTGCACGCAGATGTCATAACCATTAATAATACGACCGTTCCGGTATTCCAGGTTGAGGATCCGGATCCTTATAATCCTGAGAGAGCGCTCATCCTTGGTGATCTTACTCAGCCGGTGTACACAGGTAATTGGGAATAAGCTGACTGAATCATTCGCCTATACGACACTCACCCCGGAGCAGGTTTCCGGAAAAGCACTTGCTCTTGATATTGAAATCAGGAGCAATTTGCTTTCATACACAGTCTATGCCCGCGAACGCCAGGTGCTTCGTGTAGTCGCAAACCAACTCGACCAGCCTCTGTCAGAAAACGAAGCGCAGTTTACCCAATGGGTGCGCAACGACGAATGGCTGGGACTGAAGTTCGAGCAGATCAATATCGTTTGGAGCGACGCCCGCTTTAGCCTTGTCCCCGCTGAATACGCAAAACCGCAACACGCTACCACTCTTGCCCGCCACCTTTTCCAAACGGATTCGTTCGAAATGCTCCGTTACAGTGATGCAGGAAAGGATCAACTGCTGTATCCGGTTAATGAAAAACTCTATTATACGATCCGGTCCCGTTTTCCCGAGGCCAATCATGAGCATATAGCCTGTCGCCTTTTGAACTGGTATATGGATCCGAATATCGACCAGGAATTCCTGGTGGTGGACCATGGCAATTATCTCCAGGTACTCTATCGGGAGGGTGAAAAGCTGCAGTTTTGCCAAAGTTTCCCCTATTCTACGGCAGGAGAAGGGGCCTATTTTGTACTCAATACAATGGAAAAGCTTTCTATCCATAGAGAAAAAAGCAGTATCCGGACATTGGGTCTGGCTGAAGTAAGTGAACTTTTTCAAAGTCTCGACACCTATATCCGAAAGGTAAAGGGCTGGAATATTCCATTACCCGAAGGACTAAAGAAGGCCTATAGTTACCATCCCCTGCTTATCGCGAAGTTATGAGGATCATTGCCGGCATCTATAAAGGCCGCGTGATCCATGCCCCAAGATCCATACCTGCCCGGCCTACAACAGATCGATCCAAAGAATCGCTGTTTAATATCCTGAATAACCGTTTGGATCTGGAAGGCCTAAGCGTTTTAGACCTCTTTAGCGGGACCGGGAATATGGCCTTTGAATTTGCCTCACGCGGTGCAGAACGGGTTCATGCAGTGGATCAGCATGCCACGGCCGTTTCTTTTATCAACAGCAGTTTTGAAGCATTAGGCTATAAAGGAGGAAAGGCTTTTAAAGCAAATGCCCTGACCTTTTTTAAGCGTGCCTCGATGGAGTATGATCTCATATTTGCAGATCCACCTTACGCTTTACCCGGAATTCCTCAATTTGTGGAGGCCGTGATGACGAGTTCCATGCTCAAAGTTGGAGGTTTATTTATTCTCGAACATGCGGCTCATGTGGTTCCGGGTGATAAATACCGGGTCGATTATCGGGTATACGGACAATCGGCCTTCAGCTTTTATGAAAAAACAGCTACTTTTGAAGCAAAGCCTGAGTAAGCATGAAAAAAGCAGTTTTTCCCGGAACATTTGACCCGATCACCATTGGTCACGTGGATATTATACAAAGAGCCCTCCCCCTGTTTGATGAGATCGTTATCGGAGTAGGAAGAAATAATGACAAGACCCACCTCTTCGACCTGGAAACACGCTTGAACTGGATACGGGAGATCTTTAAGGATGAACCCAAGGTTTCGGTTGACCATTATCCGGGATTAACCGTAGATTTTGCACGATTCAAAAAAGCCCAATGTATTTTACGTGGTTTACGTTCGGTAACCGATTTTGAATACGAATTCCAGATCTCCCAGGTCAATAAAGGTTTGAATCCCGACATTGAAACGGTATTTCTCATGGCCACTCCTGCCTTTACCCCGATAAGCTCAAAGATTGTTAGAGATGTGATCATCAAAGGAGGAAATTACAAGCCTTTTGTACCAGACGCAGTTCGTCTATAAGACCCGCTGAACACTGAAAACTGAACACTGAAAACTGAAAACTTTTTTACTTCCCGGTTTTAAGTGCCTTCCCCAATAATTCCCTTATCGAGTTATAGGTATCCAGCTCGTCTATATCAAGCGTTTTTGGATCGAACCAGCGCAATTCTGTGATATTTTCTTCCAATTGGGGAAGCATTTTACTGTATTGCAGCGCCCGCATTTTGAACCAATGGGTGGTTTTGAGCACCCTTTTCTGGTCGAGGTAATAGGTATGGTACATGCGCATGATCGGCTCCAGAAGCTCCAGCTTCTCTATTCCGCATTCTTCCTGCACTTCGCGTATGGCGGCCTCTTCAACGGTTTCGCCCTTATCTACCTTTCCTTTTGGAAGGTCCCATTTCCCCTGGCGTAAAATGAGCAGCAATTCATCCTTTTCGTTAAAAACGAGTCCGCCGGCAGCAGCCACGGGTTGGTAAAGCTTGGAAAAACGTTTGAAGGTTGCCTCGGCGTCTTCGGTCATGATGATCAAACCAAAGTTCCCGATAATTTTATCCGAGCGTTCCAGGGTTTCGATGGCTCCCAACATACCGGCAGTAGTATCGTCGACCATACGAAAATTTGCCCCGAGGAAAAAATCCTGCTCATCGGCTGAAATCACAAGAGGGTACTCGTTGATGAATATTTTATACATTTGCCGCCGTTATGCAGGAACTGATCAATGCCGCGAAAATAGCAGAATATCTGCTTCAAATCAAAGCCATTAAGCTTCAACCCAATGATCCCTTCACCTGGGCCTCGGGATGGAAGAGTCCGATTTACTGTGATAACCGCATCAGCCTCTCATTTCCGGCTATACGAAGTGATATTAAAAATGCACTGGCAGCTACGATCCGGGAGCACTATCCTGAAGCGGAAGCCATAGTCGGGGTTGCCACTGCCGGGATCCCTCAGGGAGCGCTGGTGGCTGATGTTTTGAACCTGCCTGCCGCCTATGTTCGTCCGGAACCCAAAAGCCACGGACGCCAGAACCAACTCGAAGGCGACTTGCCCAAAGGGTGTAAAGTTGTTGTGCTTGAAGACCTGATCTCTACAGGCAAAAGCAGTTTAAAAGCAGTTGAAGTTTTGCGCGAAATGGGACTGGAAGTGATCGGTTTGGCCGCCATTTTCACGTATGGATTTCCGGTCGCAGAAAATAATTTTAAACAAGCCAATTGTCCCTGGTTTGCCTTGAGCGATTATAATGTATTGATCGAAACAGCGGTAAAAACAGGCTATGTTAAACAGGAAGACGCTGCAAAATTAGCGGAGTGGAGGAAATCGCCTGAGACCTGGGGTAATAGACCATAGACCATGGTCCATGGTCCATGGTCTATTGACTAATTCTTAATTGCCAACTGCCCGCAAGCCGCATCGATATCTTTTCCCCTGCTGCGGCGCACATTCACAATGACCTTTTTCTTTTCGAGGTAGCCAATAAAGGCATCCAGTTTGGCATCGGTTGTATTCACAAAATCGGCAAATTCAATGGGGTTGTATTCGATGATATTGATCTTGCTCGGGACTTTCTTCCAGAAACGATAAAGCTCGGCGGCGTCGTCGATAGAATCATTTACATTATTAAAAACGATGTATTCAAAGGTGACCCGCGTGCCTGTTTTTTCATAAAAGTACTGCAGGGCTTCGGCCAAAACGTCCAATGAATTGGTTTCATTGATCGGCATCATCTCATTCCTTTTCGCATCATTGGCAGCATGCAGGGAAAGGGCCAGGTTAAATCGAACCCCGTCATCGCCCAGTTTTTTGATCATTTTGGCCACTCCTGCAGTAGAAACAGTGATACGCTGCGGACTCATTCCCAGGCCATCGGGAGAAGTGATGCGGTCAACCGAAAACATCATCCCGGAATAATTCAAAAGCGGCTCACCCATTCCCATATAAACAATATTGGAAAGAGGGATTTGGTAATGTTCCATGGCCGCCCGGTTGATGAGCACCACCTGATCGTAAATTTCATCTCCGGTCAGGTTCCGTTTGCGTTCCATATACCCGGTTGCACAGAACTTACAGCTCAAACTGCATCCAACCTGGGAAGAGACACAGGCGGTCATGCGGTCGCGGGAAGGGATCAAAACGCCCTCCACCATATGGCCATCATAAAGGCGAAAACCAAATTTGATGGTGCGGTCGCGGGAAACCTGTTGGGTGGCAATGGTCACTGCATGGATCTCGTATTTTTCCTCCAGCAGGTTTCGTAATTCCTTGCTGATATTCGACATTTCCTCAAAGGAATGGGCAGACTTTTTCCAAAGCCATTCATAAACCTGTTTGGCGCGGAATGCTTTTTCACCCAGAGCGGTAAGTTGCTCAATTAACTGTTCAAGGGAAAGGGAGCGGATATCAATTTTAGAAGAGGTAACGACCATAAAGCAACAAAGATACGCCATAGAAAATTGACCAAGCTCCTCTGAATTCTTACCTTGCAAAAAAAATAGCTCTGTCATGGCCGTAGCAGCACCCTTCAATATCAAAAAATGGATCGACGAACACCGTCATTTGTTAAAACCCCCGGTAGGCAATGTTCAGGTTTGGGAAGATTCTGAATTCATTGTGATGGTTGTGGGCGGACCAAACTCCAGAAAAGACTACCACTTCAATGAAGGAGAGGAATTTTTCTTTCAGCTTGAAGGCGATGTGGTGGTAAAAATTATTGATGAAGGCAAACCCCGCGACATGCATATCCATGAAGGAGATGTTTTCCTGCTTCCACCCCGGGTGCCCCATTCGCCGCAACGAGGACCCAATACAGTGGGTTTGGTCATTGAAAGAAAACGGGAAACCAAAGAACTGGACGGTTTCCAGTGGTACTGCGAAAATTGCGGAGAGAAATTGTATGAAGAGTTTGAGTATGTAACAGATATCGTCAAACAACTCCCCCCTATTTTTGAGCGCTTTTACGATAACGCCGAACATTGCACCTGCAAAAAATGCGGGACGAAAATGGAGCGTCCGATCAAAAAAACCTGATATGCTTCTGGAAATACACCCGCTAAATCCGGAGCCGAGAAAAATCGCCCAGGCTGTTGAAATCATCCGGAAAGGGGGTGTGGTCATTTTTCCTACCGACACGATCTACGCCCTGGGTTGTGATCTGAATAATACCAAGGCCATTGAAAAGGTATGCCGCATTTTGGGTAAAAAGCCCGAAAAAGCGAATCTTTCCCTGATCTGTGCCGACCTGCGTGATCTCAGCGCCTATTCCGCTCCTATTAATTCAACCGTTTTTAAACTGATGAAAGCCTGTCTTCCAGGACCTTATACCTTCATTCTGAAGTCGAGCCGGCTGGTTCCCAAACTTTTTCAATCCAACAAAAAAACGGTAGGTATCCGTGTGCCTGACAATAAGATCATCCATTCCCTGCTTGAACAACTGGGAAATCCACTGGTTTCAGCTTCTGTTCACTCGGAAGACGAGATCATTGATTACCTGACCGATCCACAGGAGATTTACGAACAATTCGAAAACCAGATCGACCTGCTGATCGATGGCGGCGCCGGGGATAATCAGCCCTCTACGGTGATCGACTGTGTAGAAGGAGAACCTGTTTTGGTGAGGGAAGGAAAAGGGAAGGTTGACCTATAGTTGATAGAAGCGAACACAAAACAACAAACTTTGATCTACATTTCTACAGTCAGCGAAATAATTGCCTGATCTGCTCATGTCCATGGCTAATTGATATTTCAATCCGATCCGTATTTTTTCATCGATCGGGTAACTAAATGCCATTGAAAGGGGTAATCGAAGAATAACAGGCCGGAACAGATCTTTAGACGAAAGTACTAGTCCTTTAAAAATTGGGCCATAAGTAAAACCATCAATTGCAGTATAGGATTGGACGCGACAGCTCAATTGTAAACCAACTTGTGTATGAAAGCGTAATCGATTTCCCCAGGCCCATTCCGGAACAAGCTCGAAAATTAGATAGCTGATACTTGCCTGGCCTTGAACCCGTGTTTCATTACCATTTCCACCTTCCACCGATAAACCGGATACCGCCCGATGTAAAAACTGAACCCCATAATTGAGGCCAAAATGTTTATGAATTGAATCCGTAAACGACAGGTCTATCAGGAAAGGAGTTTTTACAGTATAATACTGTGTACTGTAGTGGTTCTTATTCGAACTATAGCCGTTTGTATGCGTATATCCGGCTGAAATCTGAAAATGAGATTGAGCCTCAGTGACCAATCTGCCGGATAAAAGAAAAAAAATAATCAGGGGAATGGTTCGCATCAAGAATAGAATGATTCAAATTTAATAAAGTCTTAACCCCCTTTTATCAAATTATAGCAAAAAGTTAAACAGGCAATTTTACCTTCGCGACCTTTATGACCAAATTTTTCGCATCCATAAAATCGCTGTACACGCACCTTATCAGTGCGTTAAAGGGTGAGGAGCATGATTATACGGCTGGGAGCATCAACAAGGCCATTTTCCTTTTGGCAGTGCCGATGATCGCTGAAATGATCATGGAATCCCTGTTCGCCGTAGTAGACATCTATTTTGTTTCTAAAGTTAGTGTAAACGCCGTTGCAACAGTTGGATTGACCGAGTCTGTTATGATGCTCATTTATTCCATTGCTGTTGGGCTGAGTATGGCCACAACGGCCATAATAGCGCGGCGTATCGGCGAAAAAGATCCGAAACGTGCCGCAGACGCGGCATTTCAGGCGGTCGTTTTAGCTGTTTCTGTAGGTGCACTATTGGGTACTTTCGGATTCATTTATGCACCCGATATCCTTCGCCTAATGGGCGGTTCACCGGAATTAATTGAAGAGGGCTTGGGCTACACCCGCATGATGTATGGTGGAAACCTGAGTGTTATCCTCCTTTTTTTATTGAACGCCGTATTTCGGGGCGCGGGCAACCCGGCTATAGCCATGCGTTCCCTTTGGCTGGCAAATGGAATAAATATCGTTCTGGACCCCATTTTGATCTTCGGTTGGGGTCCTATTGCTGCGATGGGAGTAACTGGCGCTGCTGTTGCAACAACGATCGGCAGGTCAATTGGCGTTGTTTACCAGATATATCATCTTCTAAAAGGAACTTCCGTTGTGCGGATCCTTCGGGAAAATATTGTTATCCAGACCAAAATGATCTGGGAGATGATCGTGATATCCGCCGGAGGTATTGGCCAGTTTCTGGTTGAATCGGCAAGTTGGATATTCCTCTACCGCATTATGGCCCATTTCGGAGAAGAGGCCTTAGCGGGATATACTATAGCCTTTCGGATCATAGTTTTCACCCTGCTTCCTTCTTGGGGTATGGCGAATGCGGCGGCCACATTGGTAGGCCAAAACCTGGGTGCCAAACAGGCCGAAAGGGCTGAAACCAGTGTCTGGAAAACAGCCTTTTATAATACCCTCTTTTTGCTTGGTGTTTCAATTGTCTTTTTTGTCTTCGCGGAACCAGTTCTCTCGCTTTTTGGTCAAAATGAAAAGGTCACGGAAATTGGAATAAGGGCATTAAAAATTATTTGTTTGGGTTATGTAGCCTTCAGCTACGGGATGGTGGTAGGACAGGCTTTTAATGGTGCGGGAGATACTTTTACGCCTCTTATGATCAGTCTTGTTGTCTTTTGGCTAATACAAATTCCACTCGCCTACCTACTGGCCATTCACCTGAACTGGAAGAGCGACGGAGTATTTGCATCCATAGCAATTTGCCACTCACTTTATGCCATCGCTGCCATTATGCTTTTTAAACGTGGGAAATGGAAATTAACTAAGGTCTGAGATAAACCCCGAGTGGAATTTCTTTTTTAACTTGCGCCCACTTTTAAAACCCTTAAAAATATGAATTTCGATCTTATCGTTATAGGAAGTGGTCCCGGCGGATATGTAGCAGCCATTCGTGCAGCGCAGCTCAAAATGAAAGTGGCCATTGTAGAAAAGGAAAGTCTCGGGGGCATTTGCCTGAATTGGGGATGCATACCAACCAAAGCGCTTTTAAAGTCAGCCCAGGTTTTCGATTACATCAACCATGCCGATCAATACGGGATCACGGTAAAAGATGCGAAAGCCGATTTTAACGCGGTAATTCAACGGTCAAGAGGGGTAGCGGATGGAATGAGCAAAGGTGTTCAGTTCCTGATGAAAAAGAACAATATCACAGTTCTTAACGGATACGGAAAACTGGTAGCCAAGGGAAAAGTTGAGGTTGCTGCTGAAGACGGTAAAAAAGAAATCCATGAAGCTAAAAATATTATTCTCGCAACCGGTGCCCGTTCCAGGGAATTACCTGCATTGAAGATCGATGGCAAAAAGATCGTGGGTTACCGGGATGCCATGGTGCTTCCCAAACAACCCGAATCGATCGTTGTAGTCGGATCAGGTGCGATAGGTTGTGAGTTTGCCTATTTCTATCATGCCATGGGAACCAAAGTAACCATCGTGGAATTTTTACCCAATATCCTTCCTGTTGAAGACGAAGAGGTTTCAAAACAACTGAGTAAGATCTATAAAAAGAGCGGTATACAGATCATGACCGAATCGGAAGTAACCAAAGTAGACATTTCAGGAAAAGGTTGTGTAGTAACGGTAAAAACAAAAAAAGGTGAAGAAACCCTTAACTGCGATGTGGTGATATCCGCCGTAGGAATCCAAGCAAATTTGGAAAATATCGGACTTGAAACCCTCGGCATCAAAACCGAAAAAGGAAAAGTCCTGGTCGATGATTATTATAAAACCAATGTTGACGGCATCTACGCTATCGGGGATATCGTAAAAGGGCCCGCTTTGGCTCACGTTGCCTCTGCCGAAGGGATCATTTGTGTTGAAAAACTGGCCGGACATCACCCGGAACCTCTGGATTATGGGAACATTCCAAGTTGTACGTATTGCTGGCCGGAAGTGGCTTCTGTTGGGATGACCGAACAACAGGCTAAAGATGCGGGTTATGAATTGAAGGTTGGTAAATTTCCATTTTCTGCATCCGGAAAGGCATCTGCATCAGGTGCTAAAGATGGCTTTGTTAAAGTTATATTCGACGCGAAATATGGCGAATGGCTGGGTGCTCACTTCATAGGTGCAAACGTAACGGAAATGATCGCTGAAGTTGTTGCGGCGAGGAAGCTTGAAACAACCGGCCATGAGATCATAAAAACGGTACATCCCCATCCTACCATGAGCGAGGCGATCATGGAGGCTGCTGCCCAGGCTTATGATGAGTGTATTCATTTGTAACGGTTGTAGCTTTTTGGCAACTACTTTGGGTAAAATATTCCACGGGATATTTTTTGCCAAATTCTTAAACTGCTGAAAGCGTGCAATCTAGTTGTGCCCCTTATTTAGGCATGAATTTGTCGGGTTCCTTTATAGCAAATACGATAAAGAAATTTGGAAGCCGCCAAGCTCAATTGACCGATGATGATCTGATTTATCTTTAAAGATTACAAAGAAAAACAGGCGAAACAACAGAGAAGATCAATGACTTTCTGAAAGACCTGAAAATCTGATTTTCCCTATCGTCTGAAAAGCCTGCTCAAAACGAGCAGGCTTTTTTTCTATTAAGAGGGGATTGGAAAAGTGATCTGGAACTTCGTTCCAACATCCCTCGTGCTTTCGATCTGTATGCCTGCGTCGTGAGCAGTTAAAACATGCAATACGGTTGTTAGTCCCAACCCTGCTCCTCCTGAACGTTTGGTGAAAAAAGGTTCAAATATTTTCTTTTTGTCTTCGTCATTTATTCCTACACCGCTATCTGAAATATGCACCATGATCTCATGCTTATTAACTTCCATAGCTATTTCCAAATTCCGGATTTCCGTGTTTTCCATTGCCTCTATCGCATTGGTAAAGATATTGAGGAATGCCATCCTCATCTTTTGTTCATCCAGTTCCAGCACTATTCCCTCGATCAACTTATCCACTTTTAACCGGATTTTTTTTAAAAGTATCCTGTCGTCAATAAGTGAGAGCGCATTACGAATGACCCCAGCCAGATCAACTTTCTGTTTCTGGATTTTTGTTTCTTTGGTCGAATCCAGCAAGTCCTTAATAAGGTTATTTATTCGCTGGCTATTTCGTTTGATTATGTCGACAAATTCCACGTACTCAACGGGAATTTGCCGGGCTTCCAATTCTTCGCGCAATTGATCCGCAGCGAGATTGATATTCGTGAGTGGATTTCTGATCTCATGGGCCATTATCCGCGCCATCTTGCCTGTCATGGTCATCTGTTCTGCCAAAGCCAATTGCATTTCGGCCTTTCGCAACTGGCTGATATCATTGATCACCCCGAAATAATGAACCTTATTGTCGGCTTCAGTATGGTAGCGAAAAAGATTCAGGGAAGACTCGATCCTGTTTTGTTCTTTGTCGACAAGAATAGTTGACCAGGTTTGAAACGGTCTTCCAACCCGCAAACGTTTTTTATTAAATTCAAAATCCGTTTGTTCGGCAAAAATGCCTGCTATCCAGGCACCTACTTTATCATTCCCGAATTTTGACTGGAAAGATGGATTCGTTTCCTTCAGCACACAGTCTGAATCCATAATAAATGTTGGTGAAATATTGGATGTGAAAAAACTGTGCAGGAGGCGTTGATTCTCATGGTACAGCTTCGTATACTCATGACGTTGAATACAATGACGCAGGCTGCGTTCCAATCCCCGGGGGCTGAGACTCGATTTTACGAGAAAATCGGAAGCACCGGTTTTGAGGGCTTCAATATCAAGTTCATGACTGCCTGTATGTGTCAGAAGAATGATGGGTTTATCTATTCCAAATCCACGAATTTCACGGATAAGATCCAACCCGCTTTTATCCACCACCTGGTCATCGATCAAATACAGGTCATGGCTATTGCTCATTACAGCTTCAATAGCATATTCATATCCGCCTATCCAATCGAGCTTAAAAATCTCGCCGATAGTAGCAATAAGACCTTTGAGCAACAATTGATCATCTTCGTTGTCGTCGATCAGTAATATGGTATAAAATGACTTTTTATATGGCATCCCCTCTATAGGTTCGTAGTGAATCTAAAAGCAATAATATAGATGGCTAGGGCTTATGAACGAGTCATCTATATGCTTTCGGAAAATATTTACTACCAGGCGTTAGCTTCCGGTACCTCCGCGAATAATGCGAAAAAGCACAGAAATTATAGCGAGGACTAATAGAATATGGATCAGACCCCCAAGGCTATAGGCAAAAACTCCGATCGCCCAACCAATAAGCAAAATGACAGCAATGATGTACAAAAGTTGGTTCATAATTTTTCAGATTAGCTGTTTTCAATTCCCAGATTATTCATTTTGTTGTATAATGTCTTGCGGTCTACCCGTAAGAGGTCAGCCGTTTTGCTCTTGTTATAATTGGTTCTCACCAGGGCATTAAGTATGGCGCTTTTTTCTGCCTTGCCGACGGCTGATTTTAGATCAAGTATCTCATTGTCGTCACTACGTGTATTTTCCATAAACCAGGTATCCGGATGAACGATCTCGGCGGGCAGGTCTTTAACACATATCTTTCCATTTGTGGCAAAGAGCGCACAACGTTTGACTATGTTTTTTAATTCCCGCAAATTTCCGGGCCAGGAGTAGTTTAAAAATTTCTCCAGCACCTCCTCTTCCACCTCACGGATGTTCTTATTAAGTTGCTGATTTGCAAGATCAAGGAAGTGATTTGTGAATACACCTATATCTTGTTTCCGCTCTTTGAGGGAAGGCAATGAAATCGAAAATTCATGGAGACGGAAAAAAATGTCCTGCCTAAAGCTGCCCTCCGCCATTTTGCGTTTCAGGTTATCATTCGTAGCAACGATCAAACGTATATCGATTTCTGTATCTTTTTCATCCCCTATCATTCGAACCTTTTTCTCCTGGAGAACACGAAGCAATTTGATCTGATTTTCCTGAGTCAGGTTGCCTATCTCATCCAAAAACAGGGTGCCCCCCGAGGCGAGTTGAAAATAACCCCGTTTATCGTATAATGCTCCTGTAAATGCACCTTTTTTATGCCCAAATAGTTCGCTGGCAGCAAGTTCAGGGGTCAGGGCACCACAGTCCACTGCCAGAAAGGGCTTTTTATTGCGATTGCTGTAATGATGGATAGCCCTTGCGGCGATTTCCTTTCCGGTACCACTTTCTCCCAGGAGGATAACTGTCATGTCCGTTGGGGCTACCAACTCGATCAGGTCCTGAATTTGTTTTCCGGCCTGCGATTCACCAATAATATAGTCCAACTGGTTAATACCTCCAGGTTTCTGTCCTTCTGAGACATCCTCTGTTATCCGCATCTCATGATGCATCCGACTTAGCCGGGCTGCATGCTCTAGCGCCTTTTCAATGGTCAGAAGAATTTCATCGGGCAAAATGGGTTTCGAAACATAATCGAAGGCTCCCGACTTGATGCTCTTTACCGCAAGGTTCACGTCGGCGTAAGCGGTCATTAAAATTAGCGGAACGTAGGGTTGGGTGGCTTTTAGGGCCCTGATCATTTCCAGGCCATCTTTGTCTGGCAGGCGAAAATCGCACAATACCAGCTCAAAATCGGTTTGACCGAACATACTCAACCCGGAGTTGCCGCTATACGCCAACTCAACTTCATGACCATTTTTTCCAAGGAAACGCTTTAATAAAGCACAAAGGTCATTGTCATCATCTACACAAAGAATTTTTGCCATTCCGAGAACGTGGTAGACAAAAATAACAGATTATTAGTAATTTCTTTTAAATATTGAGTAATTAAACACTATCCAGGCTTAAAACTTTCCTTACTACTGCAATTATTTCTCCTTTATCAAATGGTTTGGAAATAAAACTATCAACCTGAGGAACAAATTCGTCGGTTGAATCCAATTCATAAGTATGGGCACTCATCATGATCACTTTACCCGATCGTTTCTGATCGGATCCCAGTGCATTAAGCAGGTCATAGCCATTTCCATCGCCCAAATTCACGTCAATAAAAATAAGAGCCGGATCCATATTCTCCAAAATTGCAAATGCCTGGGCATAACTCTTCGCGATCGTCACATTATAATTAAAATTTTGCTTTAGGATCTGACTGAGGATGGTGGCTATGGTCTCTTCATCCTCAGCGATCACAGCGAGGTTATTGCTCATATTTTTTAGTGATTCTCGACCTTGTTACTTATTATCTTCTCCAAATTCTTTCAGCGCCTCTTTTAATGAAGTCATATCATGTTTGAACTCTGTTTTGAATTCCGTCCAACTCTCTTCGGTTTCATATTTAAAATTCTCCCACCGTCTCTTTAGTTCTTCATTTTTCTGTTTTAATTCTTCGGCTTCTTTTTCCAGACCTTCCCTTTTCTCTTCTTTGGCATTTTTGGCTTCTTCTTTCAATCTTTCAATTTCCTTTTGGTTTTCTTCCAGTTGCCTGTTGTAATCGGCTTTAAGTTCGTCATACTCCTTTTGAAACTTCTCCTGCATTTCTTTTTTCTCCTGCTCCATGCTGGTCTTTTCTTCCGTATTTTCCTTTTTCTGATTTTCACAGGAAATAAAAATTGCCGAAGCGCTAACGACGATACCCAGAATAAGGCTGATCCTGATCAACGAATTTTTCATGTCTTTGTTTTTTTAGTAAATCCTGCTCCAATGCTGTGCCAATAGGGAATAATGAATGGTAACCCCTCTGTATGCACAGATGTGCAATGATTCTGGGTAATTGATACACCTCATTGCGGAGAAAACTCTACAATGGATAAGACGCGTTTAACCAGAAATTCGCTTCAAAATTGTTGTTATATGGGCTAAATGTACTTGTGAGCATGCTTCGGCCCGGAAACTGAATCTCCTGGATCAAAAACCCGGAGTTATGAAAAAAATGAACATCCTTAGTCTATTTGTGGCTTTCGCAACTTTAACCTTTATACTACCGGCCTGTAACAAGTACGAAGATGGTCCTGATATCAGCTTGATCCCCAGAAAAGACCGGATAGTAAATACCTGGATCTTCGCCTATGCAGAGGCAAATGGTGAAAATGTATCTGACCAGTTTGACCAATATGAACTCTATATGAACTCAGAAAATGAGGCTCAACTCGATGCTACCTATGTCATTTTTGGAACAAGTTATCAGACGACTACTTCCGGCACCTGGGCCTTTACCAATGAACAACAAAATCTGATGCTGGATTTCGCCGATGATACCCAGGATAATGAGTATGAGATCTTAAGGCTTGCAAATAAAGAACTCTGGCTGAGAGACCTGGATCAGGACCTTGAACTTCATCTTCTTGAAAAATAAGAACCAATTAATCCGATTCCCATGAAAACGAAAATTATCTTGTTCACCGGACTGTTCATTGCAGCAGGTCTGACTTCTTGTTCGAAATATGAGGACGGTCCCGCCCTCAGTCTTCGAAGCAAAAAAGAGCGAATTTCCAATACCTGGAAAATTGAAAAAGCTTTTCGCTCAGGAGAAGACGTTACCGCGGATTATGACCAATATGTGTTAACGTTGACCAAGGATGGCGATGCAAGGCTTGTAGCCATCTATACATCAGGTGCTTTTACTTTTGAATATGAGACAAATGGAACCTGGAAATTTGAAAATAGTAAAGAGGTGCTGGTTTTGGACTTTGAAGATAACGGGGCAGACAGGAAATACCAGATCCTAAGATTAAAGGAAGATGAACTCTGGTTAAGGGAACAGGGTGGAGAAGATGAACTCCATTTAATTCCTTACTAAGAGGTGTTTATATATAGGGAAAGCCGGCTTTATTTTTGGGTGCCGGCTTTTCCGTTTTTTCTGGCACGGTATTATAACCTTAAGGGTAACTAAATTTATTAATTATGGGAGCACTCGCAGATAAACTAAAAGGAAATTGGAACATTGTTAAAGGACAAGTGAAAAGTCACTACGGCGAGCTCACGGATGATGACCTGCTGTATGAAGAAGGCAAAGAAGACGAGCTTCTTGGCAGGATCCAGAAAAAGACGGGACAAACAAAGGAAAGCATCAATTCCTTTTTTGATAGTTTGAAAGTCTGATCTTTCAACCTGATAGGATAAAAAGCCTGTTCATAACGAACAGGCTTTTTTAGTCTTGCTCCGTTCTTGGTCGACCTTCAATGCTCACCCGGGCATCCTCCAGGATATAGTGGTTGCCGCCTACATTCATCAGTGTCATCTGAACTTTTAGCGCCTGATCGGGCAACCGGTCTGCGAATAAGCGTCTTTTAATCAATGCTTTGTTCTTCAGGTCAGGTTTTACCCTGGCCAGATCGATATAATAAAAGGAAAGTTCCTGATCAGCGCTGTCGGCCACACGCACAGCCAGCCAGCCTTTGTATGGATACTCATCGCATTGAAAGGTTCCCTGAAAGGAAATGGCTACGGCCTGAAAGGAGGAGCCGTCTATTTCAAAGTTGGCCAATACTTTTCCTTCGTTCGTTTCCATGCCTGTTCCCCCTACTTCCACGCCCGGGAAAAGAGGGCGCCAGTCCGTGTGAATTTTCCTTTCAAGAACTTTCATTTTTACCTCAGGGTATTCAGCCCGTGTCACAAATCCATCCGGATACTGTTCATGCCATTGGTAAGTGAGGATAAAATCGGCCGATGCTGCCGGAAACCAATCAAAAACGGGTGAATTTAATTGGGCTCCATCACGGTACTCGTTATAAACAAATACCCGACCCGGCAAGCCATGGGTAGAGATCAGCGGTTGGATCCCGGTACTATCCTGCCATTCTTTCAAATCGTCAAGGATGGAAACGGGGACATGTTCGTTGTCCCAATGGCTGGTACGGTTGAAATTGAAAAAGGAAATTTGTTGAAACAAAAGCAGGCAGGCAGGCACGATGGCAACCGGTAGTGCAATAAAACCGGAAAGTTTGGCAAGCACAAAAAATAATGCCAATACAAAAAGCGGAAAAAAATGAAGCGCAGCACGATCCAACGGATAATGTACATCCAGGATAAGATGCATAGCGATCGTTCCGATAATGGTGAGCCAAAATATTTCCTGAACGATATAAAAGGCAGAATCTCCCATTTTTTTCCAGAGGATCCATACTATGCCAAATAGGTAAATGAGGAAAAAAGGCCAGAAAAACCAGGCGGCGATGGTCCAGTTTTCGGGTATGAATTCGGCCATCAATCTACTAACAATCACCTCAATAAACCCTTCCCCGGTTCCATGGTAGAGGGCTCCGCCTTCTTTTAGATCAAGCGCCAGTTGGATCGCATAAAAAAAAGGGATCGCTCCGCAAAGCAGAAACAGAAAAGCAGCTGCTATTCTCTCCTTAGTCGTATAACGGTTTATGAAAAATCCGATAAGGCGTAGGGCAACAATGCCAATAATAGCAAAAAGGGGAACCAGCAGCGACAAATTTGCCCAGGCAGCCAGGTTCGCAAACAAACAAAGGGCAAAAAGATGATCCATTCTTCCCTTTTTTAGGTAGTTAATGGCATGGAAAACAGAAGCAAGCAAAAAGGCCATCGACAAACCATAGCCCCGGGTGAGATGGAAAAAACTGATAAAATAATGCGAGCCAACCATGATCAGCACCCAGGAAATGGCAAGTAGCGGAACAGAAAAAAAGCGTTGGAACCTTAGGACGTAAAAAGCAAACAGAATAAAAGACAGCACATTCGGGAGCCTCAGGGCGAGGGGTGAATCACCAAAAAGCAGAAAACTCAGGTGCGTTAACAAGGAATTAAGCACATGGTTATTGGCATTGGCTTCGATCAAAAATGGCTGGAACGCACCCGTTTGAACATAACGAAAGAAAGTCGAGACCTCATCACTGAACAGCGGAACAAAGGCAGCGCGAAGGAAAATATAGACAAAGGTCAATCCCAATAAGGTCAGTGAAATTGGCCGGATTAAATTTTGCCCAGTATTCATTGGGCCAAATATACATGCACAAGAGGAATTGGAACGATGTCATCACAAATTGTGATGACATCATTTTACGCATTTTAATGAAAGTCCTCACAATTGCGATATTAACCCCAATAGCACGATCACTGTTCAATACACAGGATAACATGGTAATTCCTTGTTCCGTAAAACAATACGGGGCATAGCGTAATCCTTGCTTATCTGATTTGGAGGACGCAAATTGCGTCCTCCAAATTTCTAATTCATTCGCATTCATAGCGAACATAAAATCTGCCGGAAAGCGGTTTATGTTTCTTCTCACAGCTTCTTTCAAACGCTTTGTTTCCACCCCATAGAGTTGCGCCAGGTCCCTGTCTATCATAACCTTTTCACCTCTGAGCTCATAAATTTTGCTCATAACCACTTCTTCTGGAAGGAGAATCTCCTTTGTCATAATTACTTCTGTTATAACCGCCCTCAAATTGTTTTTCTTGACCTGATATTCCAAATTGGAATATCAAGAGTAAATAGTCTCTGCAAGTAGCGTGAGCCTCCGTGTAAACTTGAGGTCACAATTTGTGACCTCAAGTTTACTAATTCTTCAAGTTCAAGCTCAAACATAGCTACTTCCCACTCCCTCACTTCAACCGCAGGTTCGCTTCCCGCACCCATTTCACCCTCCCCAAACATCTTTATCTAAACTTCTAAAATGGATCGCTTCAGCAAGATGTTCGATCTTGATCTCCTCGGTACCGGCCAGATCAGCGATGGTGCGGCTCACTTTTAAAATGCGGTCATAAGCCCTGGCCGACAAGCCTAGTTTTTCCATGGCCGTTTTTAAAAGTTTATCTCCGGCAGCATTGATCTTGCATATCTCCCTCACCTTATTATTCGGCATCATGGCATTGCAATACACCTCTTTCTGTTCCAAAAACCGCTGCTGCTGCCTTTCACGGGCCTGAATGACCCGTTCCCGAACTGCGGCGCTGTCTTCCGCTTTGCGCTCACTCGAGAGTTCATCAAAAGAAACGGGGGTAACCTCTATATGGATATCAATGCGATCAAGCAGGGGGCCTGAAACCCGGCTCAGGTATTTTTGCACGACGCCCGGACCGCAAACGCATTCTTTGTCAGGATGGTTGAAATACCCGCAGGGACAGGGGTTCATACTGGCCACCAGCATAAAACTGGCCGGATAATCCACCGACATTTTGGCCCTTGAAACGCTTACTCTTCTTTCCTCCAGCGGCTGTCGCATCACTTCCAGAACGGTGCGTTTAAATTCAGGTAATTCATCCAGGAACAAAACGCCATGATGGGCCAGGGAAATTTCTCCGGGTTGTGGGTTTCCACCTCCTCCTACCAGGGCCACATCGCTTATGGTATGATGAGGAGAACGGAAAGGCCTGCGGGAGATCAATCCCACATGCTCACCCAAACGACCGGCAACAGAATGAATTTTGGTTGTTTCCAGGGCCTCCTGGAGGGTAAGCGGAGGCAGTATAGAAGGAAGCCGTTTCGCCAGCATGGTTTTTCCGGCGCCCGGAGGACCGATTAAAATGGCATTGTGCCCTCCTGCGGCTGCAATTTCGAGCGCTCTTTTGATGTTTTCCTGTCCGCGTACGTCGCTAAAATCTTCATCAAAATCAAAAAAAGTATCTTCAAACTGTTTGCGGGTGTCGATCTCAAAGCGTTCTAGCCCCACTCCATGGCTGAAATAATTCACCACATCATTCAGGTGGGTGGCGCCGTAAACTTCGAGTCCGCTCACTATGGCTGCTTCTTTTGCGTTTTGAATGGGCAGTATAAATCCTTTGTACCCTTCTTTTCTGGCCTGAATGGCAATGGGCAGGGCACCTTTCATGGGTTGAAGGCTGCCATCGAGCGATAATTCTCCCATGATCAGGAACTTTTCCAGGGGTTCCGGTTCAATTTGTCCGGATGCAGCAAGTATGGCCATCGCGATCGTGAGATCATACGACGAGCCTTCCTTGCGCACATCGGCGGGCGCCATATTCACCACGACTTTTTTGCGCGGAAATGACAGTCCCGTGTTTTTGAAAGCGGTTTCGATGCGCAGGTACGATTCACGTATTGCGTTATCAGGCAGTCCTACAAGGTGGTAACCCACCATCCCGTCGCCGCAATTCACCTCAACGGTTATCGTCATCGCAGAAACACCATAAACCGAACTTCCAAAACTTCGTACTAACATGAAAGCAAGTTAGGGAGGTGAATTGCGGAAGGCAAGTGCCACGCGGCTTTTTGACAGAAACCTGACAGGAAATAAGGAAATTTGACAGGGATTTGACAGGACTATGCGCCCTGGTTTATAACCAACCTTTTTTGCGGAAAAAATAGAGGGTGACCATACTGGATAATACCATCAGTCCGATCGCAAAAGAATAACCATAGGCCCAATGCAATTCGGGCATAATGCGGAAATTCATTCCGTAAATGCTGGCAATAAGGGTGGGTGGCATAAAAATTACCGAAGCCACCGTAAATATTTTTATGATCTTGTTTTGTTCGATATTGATCAAACCTAAAAAGGTATCCTGCAGGTATTCCAGTCGTTCGAAATTGAAGGCGGTATGTTCCAGCAAGGAGTTTATGTCCTTGATCAGGATGCGCAATTTTTCCTGTTCATGGTGTTCGAACTTTTCGCTCCTCAACATGGCTGAAACCACCCGTTGTTTATCGAAGATATTCTCACGGAGGAGCATGGTCATTTCCTGAAACTCAGAGATACGGAGCAGCACTTTTTCATCCATACGCTTATGGATACCAAGGCCTTTGCTCAGTCCTGCTATCTCTTTGGAGATATGTTCGATCATATCGGCATCCAGGTCGATACGCGATTCGAAAAGATTGAGCATGACTTGGGCTCCATTATTCGGGAAAGAGGAAAGTTGTTTTATTTTACGGACTGTATCGGCAAAGGTGCGCAGATCGCTTTCGCGGTAGGTGAATAATAATTCACTTTTCAGGATAAAACTCACGGGGTGGTTGGCATATTCCATTCCCTCTGCCTGCAAAAAATTAGAATTTGCAATGATGCGATCTGCGGTTTCCACATAACGCGAGGAGGTTTCAATTTCGGTTTGTTCCTGCTCGCTCATAAAGTTCACACTGAACTTTTGCTCAACTTCGGCAACCTGGGTCGGTGTTGGGTCCTGGAGGTCGATCCAGACCAATCCGTCAATGCGGTCGAGGTCGGCAAGGCGTTCAACCTTTTCCGTTTGTTTTTCCCCTTTGCGCAGTATCCGGATCATACAAGCAAATTACAGCCTTAAATCGAATTTATGTCCAAGCTCTTCCAGGTCTTTTACCACGGGAGCTACCAAAGGAATTCCTTCTTTTTTACGTTGGGCGGTAAATTCAAATTCCGGTTCGCCCGGAATAAGTACCGGGTTATCTTCATCTTTTCTTTTGGATTCCTTAAACCGGGTGATCCACTGGTCCATCGCCTGGAAATAGGCTTCTTTAGGCCGGAAGGCATCCACCCGAAGCACACCAAAAAAGTGGCCGATCCCCTTTCCGGGAAGATCAGGCTGCACGGGCAGGAAACTCACGAAGGGGGGTACCCAGGGACCAAAATTTGCGCCGGATAATACCCCGCTGAAAAGATCCACTACCGCAGCGAGGGCATAGCCTTTATGGCTGCCATTTTCAGGCGTACTTCCCAAAGTAAGCAGCGAACCTCCATGTTTGAGTTCATCGGCATTTGTGCTCCATTCCCCGTTTTTACCCTGTACCCAGGTGCGAGGGATCGCTTTGCCTTTGCGTTGGGCGATCTCGAGTTTTCCATTTGCTGCCGCCGCAGTGGCCAGATCGGCAATAAAGGGAGGATAATTTTTAGCCGGCCAGGCAAAACACATGGGATTCGTGCCCAGCATACGTTCAATGGAATGTGTAGGAGCCACCAAAGGGCTGGCATTGGTCATGGCAATGCCGATCATGTCTTCTTCCAGGGCCATCATGGCATGGTAGGCAGCAATTCCAAAATGGTTCGAATTCTGAACGCCGACCCATCCTGTACCATAGATTCTTGCTTTTTCGATTGCGAGCCGCATGGCTGCCGGACCGCTTACTAGGCCAAGACCCTCATCGGCATCCAGCGTGCCTGTTGAGGGAGTTTCGTGAACAACCCGCATTTCCGGTTTCGTTTTGATCCGCTTCGCCTCCCAAAGACGTACATAACCCGACAAACGGGCAACTCCGTGAGAATCGATCCCGCGTAAGTCGGCAGCGATAAGCACATCGGTAGCCTGTGCTGCATCTTCTTCCGAACAACCTATTTTTAGAAAAACCTCATGGGTAAATGCGCGCAACTGCGCCTCGGGAAAAAAGGGTAATTCAGTCATTTTATTCCATGCTTTCGGCAAGCAGATCAATGATATGTTTGACCCTTACCGTATAATTATTCTTTTTTATGATGCTTTCCAAATGCATCAGGCAGGCTGTATCGGTTGAAACCAGGTAGTCGACACCAAGGCTTTGTGCCAGATCGAGTTTCTCCTTTCCAAAAGCGATGGATTCAGCTTCATTGCGAACAGAATAGACGCCACCAAATCCGCAACACTGCTCCTGGTCGCCCAACTCCACCCATTCCATTCCGGAAATGGAATTGAGCAGGCTTCGTGGCGCCTGTGTTATCGCGCATTCTCTTTTGGCCTGGCAGGCATCCATCCAGGCAATTTTTCCCGTATTCCGGAAAGAAAGGCTGCTGATGTCGACCTTCGTCGTTAAAAATTCGGTGAACTCAAGGAGATTTTTTTGAAGCTGTTTGCATTGATTATGGACCACCGAATTATGAAACAAGCGCGAATAATCATTGCGGACCATTCCGGCACATGCTCCACCGATCCCGACAACAGGGCGGTCTTTAGTGAATTCAGTGATGAATTTTTCGCCTACCTCCTTGGCCTGGTCCCAGTGACCCGCATTGTAGGCAGCCATGCCGCAGCAGGTTTGTTCGGTATTGTAGTTCACCTTGCAGCCTAGTTTTTCAAGGATACGTACCATATTTCTACCCGTTTCCGGATAAAACTGGTCGACATAACAAGGTACAAACAGATCCATCTGCATGGGCGCAAATTAAACTAAAAGTGGAAGACTTAGTAAGCTCCAAATTTCAAGTTCCAAATTCCAAATTCCAAGTTCCCAAACCCAGAACCCTAAACCCAGAACCCAGACTCTCGGTGAATTACGAAAACGCTAGGATGAAACCCGTTGTTCGATATAGTCGATAAGCGCATGGATCACCTTGATATGGATCTCCTGGGCCCTGTCGGCATGGTCGCTTTTAGGAGCGCGGATCTCGACATCCGCCAGTTTAGCAATGGCACCCCCGTCTTTTCCTGTGAGGGCCACGACTTTCATGCCTTTGGCTTTGGCAGCTTCTATAGCGAGAATGACGTTCTTTGAATTTCCGCTCGTGGAGATGGCAAGCAGCACATCCTTAGGGTTTCCCAGGCCCTCAATAAAACGGGAGAATACTTTTTCATACCCGTAGTCGTTTCCTACACAGGTTAAATGGGAAGGGTCTGAGATGGATATGGCGGCCAGGGCTTTTCGGTCGTCGCGGTACCGGCCACTCAGTTCTTCGGCAAAATGCATGGCATCGCACATCGAACCACCATTGCCGCAGGAGATAATTTTATTTCCGTTGAGCAGGCTCTCGGCCATCAGCTCACCGGCCGCTTCGATGCGCAGGAAGTTTTGTTCATCCCGAAGGAAGGTCTGCAATGCCTTTTGGGCTTCTTCAAAATGTTGGCGTATGCGTGACATTATTTTTGCTGTGCATAAAAGGCATTCACTCCCCGATCTATAAAATCGGCAAACTTCTTTGGGTCATTTTTATAGCCGTTAAACTGACTTAAAACTTTCCCTTCCCCATCCACGATGAAGTACATGGGTTGTGCGTTCTCTCCATATTGGTGTACTTCCCGGTCAAGATTTTGAGCCCCAACCGTTTTTTTAACCCGTCCGTCGCGTTCCGAAGTATACCATTTCTCCTCAGGCAATTCGCGTTTTTCATCTGTATAAAGGGAAACGATAATAACCTTATCTCTTAGTCGGCTGGCCACCTCTTCATTGGGCCAAACGTCTTCTTCCATCTTCCGACAATTGGCACAGGAGTGACCGGTAAAGTCTAAAAATGCAGGTTTATTCAATTTTTTTACTGCAGCCAACCCTTGATCATAATCAAAATAGCCCGGCAATCCCAATGGTATATGTAACAGGTCAGCATGCAATACGGTATCAGATCCTTCGCTTTTTTGAGCTGTTTGATTGCCGCTATTTTGGTTCATGACAAAATCCTGAGTGGTAAGTGGTGGAAGGATTCCTGCCAGTGGTTTAAGTGGGGCCCCCAGCAGACCGGGAATGAGGTACATGCCAAAAGAGAAAAATACCAGGGCAACAAAAAAGCTCCCTACACTCACATATTTGACATCGCTATCATGTGAAAATTTCAATTTCCCGAGGAAATACAGTCCGAGTAAAAAGGAAAGGACTATCCATATACTTAAAAATACATCCCTGTCCAGAATCCCCCAATGGTAGGCGAGGTCAGCCTGAGAAAAGAATTTTAAAGCGAGAGCAATTTCGATAAAGCCAAAAAATACTTTTATGGAATTTAACCATCCCCCTGATTTGGGAAGTTTGCTCATCCATTGCGGAAAAAAAGCAAACAAAGTAAAGGGTAATGCAAAGGAAATCGAGAAACCAAGCATGGCCGCCAGAGGACGCATGATCTCTCCATTTTCAGCCAGAATAGCCACCGAACCAACAATTGGAACAGTGCAGGAAAAGGAGATCACCACCAGGGTTAGAGCAATGAAAAATACGCCAACGTACCCTCCCCGGTCACTGTTTTTATCTATTTTGTTAACAAAAGAACTGGGCAATACCAGTTCAAAAGCTCCCAAAAACGAAATTCCAAAAACAATAAAAATGATAAAAAACAGCATGTTTGGTAACCAGTGTGTACTGATCGCATATCCGAAAGTGGCGCCAAACAGAGAGGAAAGTAACAGGCCGAAAGCGGTATAGATAAATATGATGCTCAAGCCATAAAAGAGGGCCATTTTTCTTCCTGATCCTTTTTCCTGACGTTTGGTGAAAAAGGCCACTGTCATTGGTAACATGGGAAAAACACAAGGTGTTAACACCGCTCCAAAACCAAAGGCAAAACCCAATAAAAAAAGGGCAGTGAGTCCCTTTTCTAATATGCTGTCCTCATTTTCGGATGAGACAGCTTTTTCCGATTCGGCTGCGGAATCGACAGGGGTAACATTTTCTTCAGAGGGAATATTTACATCCTGACCGCTATCCTGACCAGGGGTCTGACCTTCCGGGTCAATGGGAGCCTGTTTTGGATCCGTAGTTCCGGAAGGTGTGCTCTTCAAGTCCGGATTAACTTTTATTCCTGTGAATTCAAAAACGGGTTCGAACGTAACGCATTGTTCCTCCGAGCAGGTTTGAAAGAGTATAATTCCTTTTATTACAAGGTCTGTGCTTGTAATTTTTATCGTTTGCCGGAATTCAGCCTTCTTTTTAAAAATGAAAACATCCCCTTCCCATATTTCATCATACTTTTTAACGGCACCAATTGGACGTAAACCACCAATTATCTGAAAACCAGACTGCCCTTCAAAAGTGATCTCTGTATTCTGCGGTCCGAGATTCGGGTCGATCCCATTCGCATAGATATAAAACCCCGGCTGTATGGTTGTTTTGAAAATTAACTCCACTTCATCGCCTACCTGAACATCATTTGATGAAAAGGTGTAGGTCCATATCGGTTCCGGAACTTTTTGCGCCTGAGATACATTAAGCGACATCAGGCCAAATAGCACAAATACTACTAGTTTATACCATAACGGGGAACGAAAATTCCGTAAATCTCTCTGAATCATTCGCGACAAATTTAGCATTAATTGAAAACGGTGGAATGTTTTTCCATACACCGGCCTCAAATTCTTGTGTATAAGTGAAAAACAAGGGGTTTTATGCCTTGAAAGATATCAATAGTTTTGCCAAAAGCGTTAGTAGGAAGATGAAGCGGTTGATTTGGTTCGGATTTGCCTTTTTTTTGATGGCCTTCGGGGGTGGGGAAGAAAAACTCAGCCCGTTGCAATACATCGAAATATACAAACGGGTCGCCGTTATGGAGATGCACCGTACCGGCATTCCCGCCAGCATTACCATGGCCCAGGGACTCCTTGAATCGGGTAATGGTAATTCCAGGCTGGCTACGCAGGGAAACAACCACTTCGGCATAAAATGCAAAAAAACCTGGACGGGAAAAACGATCTATGAGGACGACGATGCCCCGGGAGAATGTTTCCGCGCCTACGATTCGGCTTACCTCTCCTATATCGACCATTCTGAATTTTTGTTAGGCAATGTACGTTATGCCTTTTTGTTTGAATACGACCGTACCGACTATAAAAGTTGGGCCCATGGCTTAAAAAAGGCCGGCTATGCAACAAATCCCAAA
Organism: Bacteroidota bacterium; assembly: GCA_036676705.1. Taxonomy (GTDB): domain Bacteria; phylum Bacteroidota; class Bacteroidia; order UBA8524; family UBA8524; genus UBA8524. Next base: position 13,422 of record JAKFCJ010000053.1, on the reverse strand, counting down.
TACCCTGACTTGCTGATCACCATCATCGAAAGGCACGAACTCCATAAACTGGATCATCTGAAACCGGAAGATCTTGACATCCCGCCGGATCTTGAACTCCCGAAAGCAGAACCCGTTCAACCTGAAAAAACAGAAGAAGGACGGGTCGTGTTTAACGATATCCCCGCCACCCGCGTCCAGGCAGGCGACAATATTGTGAGCCTTGCCAAACGCAATGAAATGGGTGCCTGGGAAATTCGCCGCTACAATGACCTGGAGAAAGAATATGAACTTACCCCGGGTGAGATCATCTATCTGAAACCTAAAAAACGCAAAGGTTCCGTGCCATACCACGTGGTGCAACCGGGCGAGACCATGTGGAGCATTTCCCAGATGTATGGCATAAAACTTAAACACCTCTATAGAAAAAACAAACTCGATAAAAAGGCAAGTGAACAACCTGTACCCGGACAAACCCTCTATTTACAGGCCAATAATCCTTCACAGCCCCTGACCGCCGAAAGGAAAGAAAGCCCGGTAATGAAAGTTGTCCTGCCCGAAAACCCCCATACTCCGGGAGACACCGTGGTAAACAAAGAAAAACCCGGTGAAGTAGCCCCGGTTGAACATACGCCGGTAATGAGCACGGAACCGGCCATAAGTCCGAATGAAGTACAGGACACCCTGAATATTCCCCGGGAAAAAAACGACAAAAGCGAACAGGTCCATGTTCATACGGTAAATGCAGGAGAAACCCTGTTTATCATTGCCAAAAAATACGAAACCAGCGTTGAACAGATCCGCGAGCTCAACAGCCTGCCCGATTATTCGATCAAACTTGGTCAATTGCTCATAATTAACGATGCCGCTAAAGAACCCGTCGTTGATACCGAAACCACCACCTTTGTTCATGTTGTTCAGGCAGGTGAAACCCTTTACGCCATCGCCAAAAAATACAATATGGAGGTGGATGAGTTGAAGCGGATCAATAAGCTGGTCAATGAAAACCTGGCTGTCGGTCAAAAACTACATCTGAATAAAAGCGATACCGAAACGCAGGAAAAATCGACCAATGAACTGCCGGCAACGCATAAGGTAGAAAAGGGAGATACCCTCTACAGCCTTTCCAGAAAATACCAGGTCTCAGTGTCCGACTTAATAAAACTTAATAATCTCCAAGGTGAGGTAATTTCGATCGGACAAGTGTTAAAATTGAAATAGCCTTATCTTCGCAGGGCTTAACAGAAAAATCCTGATATGTCAAACTACGATGTAGCCATTATTGGCTCTGGTCCCGGCGGGTATGTTGCCGCCATTCGTTGTGCTCAGCTTGGTTTCAAAACCGCAATTATTGAAAAATACGCGTCACTTGGCGGCACCTGCCTCAATGTGGGTTGTATCCCTTCCAAAGCCTTACTCGACTCTTCGGAGCACTTTCATAATGCCAAACACAATTTTAGCACCCACGGCATCGATCTCAAAGATCTGAAGGTGAATATCAAACAGATGATAGACCGGAAAAGGGATGTGGTAAAGCAGAACACAGACGGCATCGACTACCTGATGAAAAAAAACAAGGTAGATGTGTATACCGGAATGGGTTCTTTCCTGAGTGCGACCCGCATACAGATCAAAGGAGAAAAAGACACCAAAGAGATCGAAGCCAAATATTCCATTATCGCTACCGGTTCCAAACCAAGCAGTTTGCCCGGAATGACGATCGATAAAAAACGGATCATCACCTCTACTGAAGCCCTTGAATTGCAAGAGGTTCCTTCTCACCTGATCGTTATTGGCGGCGGGGTGATCGGACTCGAACTGGGATCGGTTTATGCCCGCCTGGGCGCCAAAGTTTCGGTAATCGAATACACAGACTCCCTTATTCCTACTATGGACAGAGGTCTTGGTAAAGAATTGCAGAAGGTCCTGAAAAAAGAAGGTTTCGAGTTTTATTTCAAACACAAAGTAACCGGAGCATCGGTTAAAGGTAAAAATGTAACGGTAACTGCCGAGGATCCATCAGGGGCCAAAGTCGAATTTAAAGGAGATTATTGCCTGGTGGCGGTAGGAAGAAAACCCTATACCGAAGGACTTTCCCTCGATAAGGCAGGTGTTCAGATGGATGAGCGCGGACGTGTTTCAGTAAATGATCATCTTCAAACCAATATACCGAATATCTACGCCATTGGTGATGTAGTGCGTGGTGCCATGCTTGCGCATAAGGCCGAGGAAGAAGGCGTTTTGGTGGCGGAAATTCTTGCCGGACAAAAACCGCATATCAACTATAACCTTATTCCAGGTGTTGTTTATACCTGGCCGGAAGTGGCTGCTGTAGGTTATACCGAAGAGCAACTGAAAGAATCCGGAAAAAAATATACTGTGGGGAAATTCCCATTCCTCGCGTCCGGAAGGGCGCGCGCCTCTATGGATAAAGACGGATTTGTGAAAGTGCTGGCCGATGCTGCAACCGATGAGATCCTCGGTGTGCATATGATTGGACCCCGTGCAGCGGATATTATCGCAGAAGCGGTTGTGGCCATGGAATTCCGTGCTTCGGCAGAGGATATCGGACGGATCAGCCATGCCCACCCGACCTATTCCGAGGCCATGAAAGAGGCGGCATTAGCAGCCAGCGGAAACAGAGCCCTTCATTTATAAGCGTTTACCCGATTACCCAAAAAGGATAATATGATCACACATCACAGTTCCCTGGATAGCTTTTACAAACAGCTTGAATACGTTCAATCCCATTATAGCGCTCACGGACTAAATGCCGGTGATTTTAATAATGTTTTCATCGGTGGACTTGGAGGTTCGGGTATCGGTGCGACCATTACCAAATCTTACTTTATCCATAAGTTCCCGGTTCCGGTAGAGGTCGTCAACGATTATTTCCTGCCGGCTTATGTGAATGAAAAGTCGCTGGTGATCCTGGGTTCCTATTCCGGGAATACGGAAGAGACCCTTTCCATGTTCGATAAAGCCGTTGAGCGGAAAGCTACTATCCTGATCGTTTGCGCAGGTGGCCAGTTGTTGGAAAAGGCCAAAGAACACGGATTGAAATATTATACCCTGGAAGGCGGATTTCAACCCCGCATGGCCCTGGGTTATTCTTTGGGTTTTCTGCTGCGGATCTTCGCTGAGTTGATCAGTGAAGATATCAGCGAGGATATGGAATCATCCATCGTTAACCTACAGGATAGCGGCAGGCTGAAACATGCCGCCAGGACCCTGGAGAAAAAATTTCATTCAACCCTGAACAGGCGTTATACGATCTTATGTGATGCAACTTTCTACGGTGTCGCCATGCGTTTTGCCCAACAGCTCAATGAAAATGCGAAAATGGAAGCATTCGTGAATGTGCTCCCTGAAGCCAATCATAACGTGATCGAATCGTATTATGGCCAACTTCCTTCCAACTTTATTGTGCTCAACAGCAACAGCAATGAACGGGTGAGTGCGCGTTTTGACTTTGTGATCGCCCTGCTGGAAAGGGAGAATAACAAGGTTGCTGTTTTTGAAACCGATGGACTGGATATTGCCACCCTCTTTGAAATGATCTATGTGCTCGACTGGTTTACCATTTATATCACCGAACCCCTGAAGGTGGATCCGATGGAAATAGCCAATATCATGTCGTTAAAAGAGTATCTAACGGAGATTTAATGGGTTTGTTCACCAAAATACAGAAAGTCCTGAAACGCGACAAGGCTCCGGGAAAGGCGGCTTCTGCTCTCGAGGTGGACGTGCATTCCCATTTATTGCCCGGCATCGATGACGGCTCAAAAAGCCTAGAGGATACCCTGGATATGATCGAACGTAAATGTGTTTTTGGCATGCGCAAGATCATTACCACGCCCCATATCATGTACGAATTCTACCGGAATACGCCGGAGATCATCCATCAAAAATTAGAATTTATTCGTGAAGCCTTGAAAGAGCGGGGAATGACCGTTCAGTTGGAAGCGGCGGCAGAATATTATATGGATGATGCCTTTATCGATATGATCAAAAATAAGGAGCCCCTGCTCACTTTTGGCAACAAGCTTATCCTGATCGAAACCAATTATATCCAGAGTCATCCTCAATTGCTTCAGGTGTTTTTCGACCTGAAGATACAGGGATTTCAGCCGGTATTCGCCCACCCGGAGCGTTATGCCTACCTCACCAAAACCCGGGATAGAGACACCCTGGCCGCATACCAGCGGGTATTCGACAGCGGGGTGCTGTTTCAACTGAATTTATTGTCCTTCGCCGGCTACTACGGCCCGCAGATCAAACATACAGCCGAGTTGTTGCTAAAAGAAGGAATGATCCATCTGGTTGGGAGTGACGCGCATAAAGTTGAACATGTGCGTGTCATCAATGCCATGAAACAAACGCGCATGTTTGAACGGATCATGGCAGCCGACCTGATGAATAATGAGCTATAAATTCAAAGTTCCAAGCTCCAAGTTCCAAGCTCCAAAAATCATAAATCTAAAATTCTACGGTGAACCGGGATCCGACACCGGGGGTACTTTCTACCCAGATCCTCCCTCCCATGGCTTCAACCTGGCTTTTGGTGATAAACAGGCCTACTCCTCGGGCATCTTTGTTTTTATGGAAGGTTTTGTACAATCCGAAAAGTTTATCTCCATAAAGTTCAAGGTCAATTCCTAAACCATTATCGCTTATTTTCAGTAGTTTATGCGTGCCGGCAAGCGCCGTTTCGATACGGATCTCCGGAATGCGGTCGGGATGCCGGTATTTGATGGCATTGCACAATAAATTCAGGATAATGCTGTCGAGATATGCCGGCTCACAATGCAACTCTTCCCATCCATATTCAGAAACAACTACTTTGGCCCCGGCATGGTCCAGATCAGCTTGCAGGGTATTCAGGGCATTTTTAACGACACATCCAAGCTGGGTCACCACTTTACCTCGTGCAGTAAGCCCATTTACCTGGATCACTTCCGTTAAATTATGGATGGTTTCACTCAGGCTGCTCGAAATATTTTCGATCTGGCTGAGAAAGAGTTCCCTCTCGACTATATCGTCCGTTTCCCGGAGCATTTTTAGCATTAATTCCAGATTTCCCGAATGAGAACGCAGGTTGTGTGCTACAATATGGGCGAATTGCTGCAAGCGCTGATTTTGGCTCGACATTTCGTCCATGACCGCTTTGAAGGTTGCTGGTGCTCCTTCATCAGGTAATTTTTCAATTGTTTCCATTGTTTTTGCCCCCAAAAACCCCACCCTTGAAAACGGTTAAACCGTGTTACAAGTTAGCACCCTTAATGCTTACCAAACAAGCCACAAATGTGGAAATTCCATGAACTCTTTTAGCAAAAATTCGTGTTCAAGGGCCTTTGAAACGTATATTCGCGTTAAAGAAACGATCATGAAGCTGGTAACATTTTTCTTTCAGAACAAGGCACATCTGGGAATCTATCATGAAGAACATGTGTATCCCCTTCAGCGCCTGGATCATGCCCTGCCTGATGCCATGCTCGAATTTCTGCGCATGGGCGACCTGGCCATGAACCGGGCTAAAGCATTAAACAAGCTGGTTCTGGATGGAGAATACCGCGAAATGGCCGTGCCCGTTCAAAACGGAGTATTACTCGCACCGATCCCAAACCCCACCTCCTGCCGCGATGGGTATGCTTTTCGCCAGCACGTTGCTTCTGCCAGAAGGAACCGAAAAGTCGACATGATCCCGGAATTCGATCAATACCCCATCTTTTATTTTACCAACCATAACGCCATACAGGGACCAGGACCCATCGACTGCATGCCCGACCATTTCCAGAAACTCGATTTTGAGCTGGAAGCTGCCATTGTGGTAGGGAAAAAGGGAAGAAATATCCGTGCCGCTGAGGCGGATGAATACATTGCCGGATACATGATCATGAACGACATGAGTGCGCGTACCCTGCAAATGGAAGAGATGCTGCTTAATTTGGGCCCCGCAAAAGGCAAGGATTTTTCAACCGTGATCGGGCCCTGGCTTGTTACCCCTGACGAACTCGAACCTTATAAAATTCCTGCAAAACCCGGACATACCGGAAATAATTATAACCTGAAAATGACCTGTTGGGTAAATGGCAAGCAGGTTTCTGAAGGAAATGTGGGGGATATGGACTGGACCTTTGCCGAAATTTTAGAGCGTTGCGCGTATGGGGTGGATATCCTTCCGGGAGATGTGATCGGCTCGGGAACGGTTGGAACGGGGTGTTTTCTGGAGTTGAACGGAACCGGACTGCTTAACGATCCGAATTATCCCGTGCAATGGCTTAAAGAGGGCGATGTGGTGGAGATGGAGATCAGCGCATTGGGACACTTAAGCAATTCCATACGTGCAGTAAAAACAGATTTCTCTATCTTGGGCTTGAAAAAACAGCCCTTGCATTCATGAAAAAAACGCTCCTCGTATTGGCTGCACTGGCCCTGGTTGGTGTCGGCTCCTGGTATTTTATCCAAAAAGCAGGCAGTTCTACCCGCTTAAGCAAATTTGTGCCTGAAGAAAGTGATATCGTGATCAATGTAGATTTCGTTGCGCTCTTCAAAAAGGCAGACCTGGCCCATGCCGAAAAAAGGGCCAGCGTCCAGGCGCTTTTGCAAAAAAATGGCGACACGGCGATCCGGAATGTGCTGGGTGAACTGTTAAAAGATCCGGGCAGTTCGGGTATACGCTTTACAGAACAGGCCTATTTTTTCTTTCGGAATGTATATGATAGTCGGAATAATGCCGGACTCCTGCTCGGGCTGAAAGATCAGGCTGATTTTGAAGCCATGCTCCGAAAGATCGAACCGGCCATGACCATTCAAAAAGAAGAAGACCTCTCCTATTGGGCCATGGCCTCGGGAACCGTGCTGGTTTGGGATTCGAAAACGGCTTTGTTGTATAAAGGCTCAGATGTTAATGCAAACAAGGTCAATGCCCGGGAGATCCTGTCACGGGAAAAGCCGGGGATCAACCAAAAAAAGCTTTACAAGGATGCCTGTGTAAAAGGGCAGGATATCCATGTTTACCTGGATTATTCAAAAATACTAGCCCAATCTCCCCAGGCTGCCAATGCCTTAAAACTGGAAGGCGGTGTGGCCTATGCGGCGGGGATTTCCTTTATGGATGGGGAGATCCGTATGGAAAATAAGATCGCCTTCGAAAATTCCAAAGACGCCAAATGGATGGACCTGTACCGCCATAAAGCCGGAGATCATGCGCTGGCCTATACGGTGAACGAGGCCCCATTGGTAGCAATGCAGGTTCAGATTAATACAGATAAACTTTATGATGTATTGATGGAAAATGAAGGCGCCAAAGGAGCTTTGGAAGAAATGGCCAAAGACCTGGAGGTTAAACCAAAAGAAGTACTGGATATGTTTACGGGAACCGTTTCCCTCGGCTTCAGCGGAGTTGAAACGCGGATCGAAAAGCGGAGCATGTTTGGGATTGAACAGGAGGAAGCCGAAGTAACCCTGCCAAAAGGCGCCCTCTTTTTTGGGGTCAAAAACCATGAACTTTTTCAGAAATTTCTTGATAAATCGGGCCAGGAACCTGAAAACGGAAAGTATACGATCGACATTCCTTTTCTCGGCACCTTTTACCTGGTAAAAACCGAAGCCGGACTCAGTATCCTGGTGCATGAATCCATGGCCGATCAACTTGCCAAAGACAAATCATTTGGTACTCCCGATTACGGGGAAGCGGGAAAATACATGAAAACCCATGCCAACTCGGGCTATGTGAATCTCGATCTGCAAACCATGACACCCTCCTTTATCCATTTTCTTAAAAAAGAATTTCCTGATTACAGCCTGATCGAAACCAGTTTAAAACCCCTGCATCATATTGAATTTAAGCAGGAGAAAAAACGCGGATTTTCCAAGGTTGTATTTAAAAATAAAGCTCAGAATTCACTGGTCGAAATGCTCGATCTGGCGGATGCTATTTACCTTAAATACATGGAGTTAGAGGTTGAGGATGAGGTTGAGGTTGAGGCTGAGGAGGAGATGATGGTTGATCCCGGTGGGATACAGGCAGAATAGGGATATGGAGATCCGCTTGCAGCATATCGTCCCTAAACCGTTTGCCGGAAGTGTATCGGAACACCAGGTCTGGGGACAGGATTTCAGCTTCCATCCCAACCACAATTACTTGCTCACGGCTCCTTCGGGAAAAGGCAAAAGCACCCTCCTGCATATCCTCCATGGCAGCAGGAACGATTATACCGGGACGCTGTGGCTCGGCGAAAGGGACAGTGCCAGATTTCGTCCTTCAGAATGGGCTGCTTACCGCTCTGGAAAGATCGCGGTGGTATTCCAGGATCTGCGGCTGTTCCCGCAACTGACAGGAAGGGAAAACCTGCGCATTCCGCATCTCATCCATAAAAACCCAAACTTTGACGAAGAGCAAAATAAGTATGCAGCTGCTTTGGGTATGGATGCGCATCTCGACAAAAAATGCGGCATACTCAGCCTGGGCCAGCAACAACGTATTGCCCTGATCAGGGCGCTGCTCCAGGACTTTTCCTGGTTATTGATGGATGAGCCTTTTTCGCATTTGGATACAGCCAATCAGGAAATCGCTTCGGAACTAATCCATGAGGTGCTTGCCCAAAAAAAGGCATCCATGATCGTTAGTTCATTGGGCATTGAAACGCCACTCAGCTTTACTGAAAGGATAGCACTATGATCCGCCGCCTGCTCCTCTCACGCCAGAAACCTGTACAACTGCTGATCAGCAGTATCGGAGCTTTTATGGGCATCTTGTTGGTTTTGTTTACCCTCCAGACTTACCTCGATTTTAAGGAGTTGATGAGCGACAAATCAGACTGGCTGCACCCGGAATACCTGACCATCAATAAAAAATTAAGTGTCCTGAGCAGCTTCGGGAAAGCAGAAGGATTTGACGAGGAGGAGATAGAAGCCCTGGAGAAATTAAGCGGGGTCGAACATGTAGCTCCTTTCCGCAGCAACCTGTTTAAGGCATCCGGGATGAATATGCCCGGAGGTGGTTCGCTGAACAAGGAACTTTACGCCGAGCTCTTTTTTGAATCCATACCCGATGAAATGCTGGACCAGGAGAAAGGAAGTTTCTCATGGAAACCAGGCGATGAGCTTATTCCCATCCTTATTCCGGCCGACTACCTTAAACTGTACAATTTCGGTTTTGCCCCCAGTCAGGGTATGCCCCAGGTGTCTCCCAAAACCCTGAGCAGCATTCCTTTCCGTATCCTCATGGATTCCATGGGCACGACGATCCGCAAAGACGCCCGGATCGTGGCCTATTCGCAGCGCATCCAGTCCATACTAGTACCCGACGCCTTTTTGGCCTATGCCAATGCGAACTACACCACGGCCGATCCCGACAGAAAACCTTCCCGCCTGATCGTTCAGGTAAAAGACCCTTCTAATACCGAGGTGTTGCGTTATTTGGATGAGCATAATTACGAAAGCAATGAAGAGCAACTCCGCAATTCACGACTGAGTAATGTATTGAAAATAATCAGCAGCATCCTGGCAGCGGTGGCCGGGCTTATCATCTTCCTTTCCTTCCTGGGCTTTTTTCAATACACCCAGTTGGTTTTATACCGGAATCAATACGAGATCCGCACCCTGCTTGACCTGGGTATGCCGCCCGCACGTTTGTTCGGTGTTTATTTAAAGATGATAAGCCTAGTCATTCTGGTGATCGGAACGGTATCGCTGGTGTCCCTGTTTTTTATCCAGGGTATGATGCAGGAACGCCTGGCTGAATATGGTCTTGAACTAACCGCCCAACTCCGCCCTGAGGTACTTTTAAGCGCCCTGATTATATTTGTGCTGTTTTTTGTGATCCAGGGTGTGGGATTGAGGAAGGGGATATATGGTATGATGCCGAAAGGATAATTTAGGTTCTTGACCATTCATTCCAACTGAAAAAAGTCTCACCATCGGCCATTTTCCATGGTCTATGGTCCATGGTCCATGGTCACAGAGCTATATTGATCATCCATAAAGTCAAAGAAATTGAGTGAATTAGTAATCAGGTTAGTCGAATTCCAATCTCCCGAATATTTAGAAACCGTTGAACTCCGGGAGCGGATCCTGCGTATCCCGCTGGGATTAAAGTTTAAACAGGAAGAACTGGACCAGGAAGGCAACCAGTTTCATGTGGCCGCCTGGCTGGACGGGAAAATTGTGGGGTGTCTGGCCCTGGTGCCTGTTGGGACCAAAACGCTGAAGATGCGGCAGGTTGCAGTGGATAAAGCGGTGCAGGGACAAGGAATTGGAACCCGGCTGGTATCCTATTCCGAAGAATTTGCCATTAAAAAGGGCTTTTGCCGTATTGAACTCCATGCCCGTAAAGAGTCCAAAAGGTTTTACGATGATCTGGCCTATACGACCCTGGGCGACGAATTTACCGAAGTGGGTATTCCCCACTATAAAATGGAAAAAGACTGGTGCGCTAAATAAAACGCTTATGAAACCAACAGATGTAGATTCCTATATCGCCCGATCGGCTGAATTTGCCCGGCCCATCCTGAGCCACTTAAGAGAACTGGTGCATGCCACCGTTCCCAATATCCAGGAAGAGATCAAATGGCAGTTTCCCTGCTTTATGTACAAGGGCAAGATCCTTTGCCATATGGCCGGCTTTAAGGCGCATTGTGCCTTTGGCTTTTGGCTGGCTCCTTTGATGAAGGATACGCAGGGTATTTTGGAAGGACGTGGTGAAAACAGCGCAATGGGACAACTGGGAAAGATCTCCGGCCTGAAGGACCTCCCCTCCGATGCCATCCTGAAAACGTATTTGTTCGAGGCGGCTGCATTGATCGATGCCGGCAAAACGCTGCCCAAAAAAACGGGACAAAAGAAAAAGTACACCATGCCTGAGGCGTTTAAAAGTGCGCTTGAAAAAAACCCGAAAGCGCTGAATGCCTACCAAAAGATGTCTCCCTCCCACCAACAGGAATACCTGGAATATATCTGCGAAGCGAAACAGGAGGCTACCGTATTGCGGCGTATCGATAAATCCATCAGGCACATCCTCGAAGAAAAGGGCCTGAATGATGCCTATATGCGTAAATCCTGAGAGGCATTCTCAAAAAGACTTTCGAGTTTGTGCAAAGCTTATGGCCGGGAGGGCTTTTGTCAACGGTCAACGGACGACAGTCAACCGTTTTATTTTGTGGGAGTCTAGGGTTTAAACTTTTGACGATGCACGAACTTTCCATTAAGTTTGAGATAGACAAAGCTTCATAATGGCAACCGGCTGGGTGTTGGATAGAGGAAGTTTTTCTCTTCTATAAATAAGTTGTGCGAAATTTAAACCAAAACCATTGATATGACCAAAGTAGAGATTTACAAATATTATTCTTTCGGCTATAATTATTTCTTACTTCTTAACCAAAGTCAAGACGACAGTATCGAAAACTTCTATAAAAAAGTTGATAGTTATTCAAACTTTATTAATGAGCTACAATTAAAAGTTACTAAATCTAGTCTTCGATTACAAGGTTTAAATTCTGACTATGAAAAGCTTGAAAAACAAAATAGGGGCAGAAAAAAGAAGGAAAAAATTGATCCAATTCTCCATAAATCAATAATAGATAAAATAAAGAATACTGATAAGACTTTGGATGCAGAATTGAATGTCATATCCGCGTATTATCTTCAAAGTGATAAAAGAATTTCACATGAAATTTTAGAAAGTAAAATTGAAAAATTATTTGCGGCAAACGTTTTTATGGAATTGCCAGAGGTTGCTGCTTTTGATTTTGGAGAAGCAGGAAAATGTTTACTATTTAATAGATTTACGGCTTGTGCATTTCATACATTAAGAGGAACTGAGGACACCTTAAAATTTTATTATCAGAAACTATTAGGAGCAAGTCCAGACGAAACACAAACTTGGTGGAGTTTTTACAGTGAAATTGAGGAAGCAGTGAAAAACGGAAAAATAACTCCAAACCCTGAAGAAGAATTAATGATAAATCTAAATTCACTTAGAAAATTTTATAGAAACAAAACTCAACATCCACAAATGATTTACAATATTGACGACACGCAAGATCTATTATTTCTATGTATTAAGACAGTAAATGAGATGATATTAGACTTAGAAAAAAGAGGTTTAGTAAGTTTCTTCCCATTCTAAACTTCGTACAACCCTCGCTAATTGAAATCCTTAGTTTTCAGTAGCCGGAAATTGTTAGCTCACGATTTATATCTACCTCGGTAGAGAGAGAACTCAGCTCTCTTTGACCGCGACTTCGTTTAGCGAGCTAACGATAAGACAAATTGCGAGAACTGCATGTTTTGTTTGTCGCGGCAGGTTGCACTAAGACCACCCGCAATGCGTTTCCAGACCTCCTGACCCCTGGCCTTCGGAACCGATAGAAAATACCCCCTGTTGCTCATGTCCGTTTAGTTTTTTTATTTTCTCCTTATCCAACGTTTACTGTTCAACATGGTTCCTTTTATGGCATGTATAAGCAAGAATGCCCCAATGCCAAAACATTTCCACCTCATCCAACTATCTTTGCCCCGTGCAAGGTGCCTTCCCTCTTTTAGATGCGATTAACAGCCCGGATGACCTGAAAAAAATACCGCGGGTTGAGTTGGACAAACTGGCCCGGGAACTCCGCAGCTTTCTTATCGATACCATCTCCAAACATGGCGGGCATTTTAGCGCCAACCTGGGGGTGGTAGAACTTGCTGTTGCCTTGCATTATGTATTTAATACCCCGGATGATAAATTAATCTGGGATGTGGGCCACCAGGCCTATGCGCATAAGGTCCTTACCGGACGCAAAAACGCCTTTGCCGGGAACAGGAAACTGGGCGGGATCAGCGGATTCCCTAAAAGAAGCGAATCGGAATACGACGCTTTTGGTACAGGCCATTCTTCTACCTCCATTTCGGCTGTGCTGGGTATGGCGGTAGCTGCGGCCCTGCAGGGCAATTCCCAACGCCAGCATATTGCCGTGATCGGAGATGGGGCCTTGACAGGAGGCATGGCCTTCGAAGGACTCAACCATGCCGGATCCCTCGATACCAATGTGCTGGTGGTATTGAACGACAATTCCATATCCATAGACCCCAGCAGCGGGGCCTTAAAAAGCTACCTCAAAGGACTGGCAAAAAACGATGCCACGAATTCCTTCCGGGAAGGAATAAGCGAAACCCTTAGCCATGCCCGCGACCAGGGGGTTGAAGAGACCGTGCTGAAAAAAATGGAAAGCACAGCCTACCAACTGTTAGGTAAAGAAGGGAACTTTTTTGAATCGCTCAATTTCCGCTATTTCGGTCCGGTGGATGGCCACGATGTAGAGGGATTATGCGCTGAACTGATCCGGCTCAAATCCATACCCGGACCCAAACTTCTCCATGTTCTTACCTTAAAAGGAAAAGGGTTTACGCCTGCCGAAAAGGAACAAACGCTCTGGCATGCCCCGGAAACTTTTGATA
>JAKFCJ010000052.1:0-3229 GCA_036676705.1 Bacteroidota bacterium | reverse complement strand
CGGAACCTATTACTCGGCGGGGAACCTGATCTCCACGGGAAACCGCGCATTTCTCTACGGCGATTCTGTTTTTGAATCGATCCGTTATGACGGGGAGATCCTTCTTTGGAGCCAGCATTATGCCCGCCTGCTTCGTGCCGCTGCCGCCATGGGCTTTGTGTTTTCGCCCTGGTGGACGGAAGATTATTTCCGTTATGAAATAAAAAAGACTTTGCGCCAGAACAAATATGAGTCGGCACGTGTCAGGCTCATCTTATTCCGGGAAGAAGAAACCATGGGTTATACTCCTTCTGTCGACCGTTGTTCTTACCTGATCGATGTCGATGAACTGGGTGAACATGCCTATGCGGAACAAACCAATGGCTTACGTATCGGCGTTTTTGAGGATGCAAAAAAATATCCGGGTCCGTTTTCCTTTTTTAAATCGGGCCAGTCTTTGCTTTATGTACTGGCTTCCAGAAAAGCGCGGAATGAGGCCTGGGACGAGATCCTGATCCTCAACGAACATAACCGTATTTGTGAAAGCAGTACCGGAAATGTGTGGGTGGTTAAGGACCAGAAGATCCTGACCCCGCCTGTTGAAGAAAACGGCATTTCGGGCATCATGCGTGATCACCTCTTAAAACGCCTTCCTGAATGGGGCATGGAAGTGCGGGAAAGCAAACTTAGCCCGGAAGACCTGCATCTATCCGATGAAATTTGGATAAGCAATGCGGTTCGTGGCGTACGTTGGGTAGCGGAATGGGATTTTAGAAAATATAAATCCGAAATTGCGACCCAGGTTCAAAAATTACTCCAACAAGAAAGTATTCATCATGATTAAAAAATCCATACTCCTCTTTAGTTTATGCTTCAGCTTTTCCTCCTTCAGTCCGCTGGAAGAAGGCATGTTCCCCCTCAATGAATTGCATCGGGTGGACCTGGAAAAAGCCGGCTTAAAAATTCCTCTGGATGCCATCTATAACCCCAATGGCACCAGCCTTGTACAGGCCCTGGTGCGTGTGGGAGGCTGTACGGGTTCCTTTGTTTCGGATGAAGGACTGATCATCACCAACCACCATTGTGCTTTTGGAGCCGTAGCGGCGGCAAGTGATCCGGAACACGATTATATCACCGAAGGTTTTATGGCCGGTGAGAAGTCGAAAGAGATCCCTACCTCGATCAAAGCGAGAATTACAGCTTCTTATGAAGATGTTTCATCGCGTGTTTTAGGCGGACTGGAATCCATATCCGATCCTTCCCTTCGTAGTGCTGAACTTCAAAAAAATATTGAAAAACTGGTAGATGAAGAAGAAGCGAAAAATCCGGAGTTGCTGATCGAAGTGTCGGAAATGCTCCAGGGAAAAAGTTATACGCTGTTCCGCTACCAGGAGTTGAAAGACATCCGCCTGGTTTATGTGCCCCAACGTTCTGTAGGTGAATTTGGCGGAGAAAGCGACAACTGGGTTTGGCCCCGCCATACCGGCGATTTTTCCTTTATGCGGGCTTATGTAGGCAAGGATGGAAAACCGGCTGATTTTTCTCCGGAAAATGTGCCTTTTGTACCCAAACAATACCTGAAGATCAATCCGAAAGGGGTTAAGGAGAATGATTTTGTGTTTATCCTCGGCTATCCCGGAAGGACTTTCCGTAACCAGCCTGCCCAATTCCTCGAATACCAGAACGAATACCAGATGCCCTATATCTCACAATGGTTTGATTTCCAGATCGAACAGATGCAGGAGCTCGGCAAAAACAACAAAGCCCTCGAAATAGCCTTTGCCTCGCGCATTAAAAGCCTGGCGAATACCACCAAAAACTACAAAGGCAAAATGCAGGGATTGAGCCGTACCACTGTTATCCAGGACCGCCAAAAGGACGACAACCACATGCAGCTCATGGTGGAAGCCGACCCGGAACTGAAGGCGGTTTATGGAACCGTTTTCCAGGACATTAACCGCATCTATGCCGAAAAATTAAGCACCGCCCAGCGCGATCTGTGGCTGAGCCAGGTGTTTAGTTCGAGCGGACTGATGTACGCTGCCGGATATACCGGAAGCCGCCAGAATGCCTATAAGCTGGTAGAGAAGAAGGATAAAAAAGCCTATTTAGCGGATCAACTCAGTTCGCGGAAAGCTGCTATCGGGAAAAATGCAGGAATCGCCCATCCCGAACTCGAAAAACGCATTCTCAAGGCCTTGCTCTATTATGGTGCTACCCTTCCTGAAACACAAAGGCCGGAAAGCCTGGCTGAATTCGCCAAGGCAAAAAATGTAAAAGAAGCGGTGGATGCTTTTGTTGATAAAAACTACGGCAAGTCCCTTTTCAGCGATACCAAAAAATTCCTGGACATGGTGGAAAAATCACCTGAAAAAGTCATGAAGCTGAAAGATCCTTTTCTGGAAATAGCTTCCGACTTATGGGCCAATTTGGTGAACTACCAGGATGCGGAGAAAAAACGCCAGGATGAGTTGACCATTCTTTTGCCGAAGATGATCGACATCCGCCAGATGTATCAAAAAACCACTTTTTTACCGGATGCTAATTCGACTTTACGCTTTACCTATGGATATGTTCGCGGATATTCCCCGGCTGATGCAGAGTACCACCATCCCTTCACCACGGTTAAAGGCATCCTTCAAAAGGCACAAAATGAGGGAGACTATTATCTCGAAGATTATATCCAGCAGCTGCTCAATTCAGCCGACCCGATGAGCGTGGTTTGTTTCCTGTATAACCTCGATACCACCGGGGGAAATTCGGGATCGCCCATACTCGATGCCAATGGTTATCTGATCGGGGTGAACTTCGACCGGGCCTATACCGCCACCATCAATGATTTTGCGTGGAACGAAGAATACAGCCGTTCGATCGGGGTGGATATTCGTTATATATTGCTCATCCTGAAAGAGCTCGGAAAAGGAGATCACCTGCTCAAAGAAATGGGCGTTTGACCCAATTTTGACCTAATTCAAAAAGTTTTGTCAACCTGCTGTCAAAGGCTCGTCAGCATTATGTAAAAACCCTCCCAGGAGGGTTTTTCTTTTATCCGGCTGTTGCAATTTCGAGGCATGAACCTCCTAAAATTGCTTTCACTGGCTGTTGCCACTTGCTTAAGTCCGGCCTATGCCCAGACCCCTGTTTTTCAGGAAACGATGGGAACTGTGAGTGCGACTACCTCGTTGGCGCAACATAGCTTACAAAATGGCTTTGACAACGACGCCTATGTTTTTGATGACGGGAATGCCGC
>JAKFCJ010000051.1:0-40545 GCA_036676705.1 Bacteroidota bacterium | reverse complement strand
ATCGTTCAGGTCCAGCTTGTATTCGCCCGGGTCGTCACATTTCCCGGTATTGCATGAGCTTGGAATCAGACCCAAAAACAAAACAAAAAGCAGGGTAAATCTAAATGCTGCTTTCATTTTTGAAATTCATAAATCACCGTGAGGCTATGTCCACTCAAATCCGGACAATCTCCCGAACCTTTTCCTGTTATCCCGCCATAGGGGATGCATATTTCGTGGCAAAAATCATCGTACAGGGTATACTGACCATGGGAACTGAGCCATGTTGGAGGGAAGAGATAATAGGATTTACCTTCATGGTCCCAGCGTTCAATTTTTTGTCCGTTTGTATAACTCTCAGGGTTCTTCTCTATTTTCCGGATCATTTGTTTGACGCAGGAGGGTGTTCCGTCCGGCACATCGATTTTTTCGCAGGAAAAAAGGAAAATGGAAAGCAAAAACAAACAGGATAGTTGTTTCATACCAGCAAATTACAAAAAGTTTTCAGTGTTCAGTTTTCAGTGTTCAGTTGAAATCTGCTAAATAGTAAGAATTCGGTTAAAAAGCCCAGTATGCAATTGAGTTAGCGAATAAAAAGCTAAAGGCTACCGTTCACTCACTGAAAACTGAACTCTGAAAACTGTAAACTAATCCTTCACGCGATTTAACCCCATCGCCCGTATCATCCAATTCGGTAAGGGTTTCGGGTTTCCTTTGTCCTTCAAGCGGATATACCAACCCCATTTTTTCATAACGGGTACCCGGTGGGTCTGCACAAACTCGATCCAGGTTCCGTCCGGGTCTTCGATATAGGAGAAGCGACCTGCGGCCTCACCCATGTCAAAGGAGTTGGCGCTGTCGACTGTAAAGGGATATCCAAGGGGCTCCAGGCGATTTTTAAGTTCATCCATATCCACGGTATCAAAACATACATGGATATAGCCCAGATCGCCCCAGAAACGGTTTTCAAAGATCTTTTTGGGCGTGCGGTCGAGTACCTGGATGAGTTCTACTTCCACATGTCCGAGTAGTTTACTGAAAGCCCCCACATTCTTTTGCGCCTTTTTAAGCAATACGCGGCGGAATTGGTTGCTGCTGTTCAGGTCGTCGAAGGTTCCGGTTTTGTCGTATACCTGCTGGTCAAAGCCCAGTCCCCGGGTATAGAGGGGCAATACCTTATCGATATCACTCACGCCAAGGATCACGCCGCTCACCCCACCGGTACGTGCACCGGGATCCTTAAACCAAGAGTCGCCATGCACGACCTGGAAGAGGTTGCCCCAGGGGTCGGTGATCCAGAACGTGGCGTTGCCGGCCGGATCTTTTTTCAGCTCCGACATGCCGCTGGTTCCTTTGTCTTTTAAGGTTTTATGGACGAGCGCCACATTTTTGGCCTTCATTTTTACCGCATTCATGCCCAGGTCACCAAGTTGGGGAACAAAGGAAGCTGCTTCGGGGGTGCGGCTTTTAAAGCTCCAAATCTCGAATCCGCCGCCACCGTTCATGTTCAGGGCCAGGACCGCCTGGCGCGTATGTACTTCGCCACCTGTGTAGCGGGTCATTAATGGGGCAGGGGCCGCGTCGTCGAATACAGGCACATCCATGCCAAAAGTCTGGCGGTACCATTTCCAGTTGGCATATACGTCGGCACATCCGATCCCAACTTGTTGTATACCTGTTATTACTTCACTCATCCGTTTGCTTTTATTGAAGATGCAATTTTATAATAGAGGGCGGGAATATGCTTATAGAACCAATACAGGATCAGCTCTTTTTGTCCCACCAGAATTTTCCTTTTTTTCCTGGCCACCCCATTCAGGATAATGCGCGCACAGCGATCGGCCGGCATTCCTTCTTCCTGGGCTTTGTCCATGATCTGATGCTGCGTGCCATCCCCGTGGAGGGCATTCACGGATATTTTACTTTGAATGCGTCCCGGGAATACCAGGGAAATATGTGGATGTTTATGTTCCACCTGCCAGCTTTCAAAATAGCCTTTGAGGGCATGTTTACTGGCTGCATAGGTGGTACGTAGCGGGAAGCCAAAAAGGCCACTAAGGCTCGAAAGAATGACCATGCGGGCATCCTCCGAAAATAGCGGGTACAAGGCCTTGCTCAGGTATACCGGAGCAAAATAATTCACTTCCATGATCTGCCTTTCCACCTCTTCTTTGGCCTCTAAAACCCCGGATCGTTGGGAGATCCCCGCATTATTAAAAAACACGTCGATCTTCCAATTCCTGAGCTGGATTTCTTCGAGCAGCTGCTGCACCTGGTTTTTTTGGGTAACATCAAGCGGCACACAAAGCACATCTATTGCCCCCAGCCTGGAACAGAGGTCCGCCACCCGTTCGAGCTCATTCAACCGCCGCGCTGCAAGGATCAGGATGGCTCCCTCCCTGGCTATTTCAATAGCCAGCGCTTCGCCAATACCCGAAGAGGCACCGGTGATAAGGATGACTTTATTGGAGTAGAAATTCACGTTCTGCAAGAATACGGAATTTGAGGTTGAGGTTGAGGTTGAGATTGAGAAAATATCATACTCATCTCAACCTCAACCTTAACCTCAACCTCCACCTCCACCTATTTCCTTATCCAGCGGTTCAGGTAGTAACACGCTACTGCCGAGCCGGAGCCGATGAGTGCCCCGGCGATGACGTCACCGGGGTAGTGCATGCCGAGGTGCATTCGGGAATAAGCGGCTGTTCCGGCCCAGGCATAAGCGGGAGCGATCACATACCATTTGGGGTACATCAGTGTCAGGGCCGTCGCGGTGGCAAAGGCATTGGAGCTGTGGGCGGAAGGGAAGGAATAAGGGCCTGCATGCGCCAGGGGTTCAATATCGGGGTGGGTGGCATAGGGGCGGGGACGGGCAATGCCGAATTTAAGGGCCAGGCTGATGCTTCCGCTCAGGGCGATTGTTGCAGCGGTATAGATCCCGGCTTCTTTGGCTTTGGCATCTTTTATATGCCAGCCATAGGCATATAAAGTGGTGGGGGTGAGCAAGGTAATGGGCAATACACTGGCACTAAAGCCTTTGAACATGGGGTCCAGCTTTTCATTACGTTGAACATGCACCCGTTTGAGGAATTCATAGCCGGATTGTGCCGAAGCCACCTGGAGCTGAAAAAAAGCGATACAAAGCAGGAGATAACGCATGCCTCAAATATAGGATGTGAACAATGATTTCCCATTTGGGAATAAGCAGCCATAAGATTACCTTTGCACCCCATCAATTGCACCCATAGCTCAGCTGGATAGAGCAACTGCCTTCTAAGCAGTAGGTCACAGGTTCGAATCCTGTTGGGTGTACTAGTAAAATAAGCCCTTGCAGCGTTTCTGCGAGGGCTTTGTTTTTTTGTTTGCACGCAATTTGCACGCAAAAAGGGATTAATACCGTTTCTATTGTGCCTCTAAGTATCGCATTTCTCGAACTCGTTTAAACTGATATTATCAATTCTTTGTTTTTAGGAAATCCCGATTGTTAGAGGTAAATTTAAGATATGAAAACCATTGGCACATTGATTCTCTTTTTTCTGTTTCGAGCCCCGTTTTTGTCAGTGCATAGCGGATGCCGGGACCAGCAGAACATATTGTCCGAATTTTAGGGATTTCATCTTTCTTGGCGGAATGCCAACGGCTATAGGTGGGAGTGGGCCATATACCCACTCCGGGGATACCGAAATTAGCACCAATTTTAAAACCATAACAACAATGAAACATTCAATTTTAATCTTGACAATTTTTATCAGTTTTTGTTACCACAAGGTAGCTGGACAATGTATTGCAAACGCTGGACCTGACAGAATAATTTGCACCAATAAATATGGCGTTGACACAACTCAAATAGGGACAACTCCTGCTGCGACAGGCGGGACAACACCATATACATACAGATGGGAAGCAAATTATACAATTACAATCGGCTCTACAACAATCACGAAAACTGCGTCTGACTATTTGAACGACACGACCATTGCAACACCTTTAATTATTGCATCAGAGAACGATCCAGTTACTTTTATTCTGACTGTAACTGATAGTGTTGGTAATATTTGTAAAGACACCACGGTTATTAGATTTTCACGTTTTGTGTTTGCACTTGGCTATCTGACCTTCAACATTGCACAAGGTGACTCTGTGTATTTAAACTATGGAGCAAATGTGAGTAGTAATTTCCCGCCTTTTCAATATTTATGGAAGCCGAATCATGGATTAACCGATTCTACAAGCTTATCGTTTTGGGCAAAACCAAATTCCTCGACAGCATATTATGTGACTTTAACGGATTCAGCAGGTTGTTCTATTGAAGCTGCTCCCTATTATTATGTAAATGTTACACCAGCTGGAATAAATGAAACTGCCAACAATAAATTTTGGATTTCAACTTATCCAAATCCGACAAATGACATAATTAATATAAGCATAGTTAATGAAAATAACCGAAATTTAGTATTTAACTTTTTCGACAGTAAAGGACAATTATTAAAGAAAACGGAAACAAAATCTAATACTTTGGTTCTTAAAATTGACACATTTTCAAATGGGCTAATATTCTTTAAAATAACAGACCAAGGAGAACTTGTAGGACAAGGTAAATTTATAGTAAAATGAGAAAAACTGGTGTTATCAGCTGTGTCTTCGGGCCCCGCCAGCAAGGCTAAGCATGAAGCACGTGTTGAACTTCGCCTTCGGTCGGTTATGGTTACAGAGTGCGGTTTTTGGTGTTTATACATGGCGGGATTCCGGCTTTTTTTGTATTAGGGAAGAGGTCATTCGCATTTGAATTCAAGATGTAGATGGCAGGAGGCTTACAACGAACAGGTATTTATATTCTTCAGGTGGCCCTCTTCGATCAAAGGTCAACACAATGCGCATTGTTCTGTACCAGGGATAGGAGTGTTGTGTATTCCGGGAAGTTACTAAAATTATAATTGCAATGATTCTGTCACGGCATACTTTGTTGAGCCCTATCGGATAAGAGTAATTGTTCCTTTGAGAGCTTTTTTGGGCTCTGTTTGTGATGGGTTCTTGGCCTGATACTCCAGTATAAAAAAGTAAATTCCCTCTGGACAATCTTTTTGTCCGAAGGTGCCGTCCCAACCATACATTGGGTTATCGCTATTGAAAACAATTTGCCCCCAACGATTGTATATTGAAATATGGTAGTCGTTTTCCAATGCGCCAACAAAATGAGGTATAAAAACATCATTATTACCATCATTATTCGGAGAAAACGAATTCGGAATCCAAATCTGAGGCCAATAATGAAGGCAAACTGAATTGCTCCTGGCTGTCCATCCAGGATATAATGTTGAAAACGCAATAACTTGATAGCAGTTCTCGACTCTATTCGGATCAAAGAAGTCTAAATCTGTATAATGATTCGCAGTAGTTAATGTTGCAACAAAAGTATCAAGGCTGTTATACCGGAGTAGTTTGTATTCAATAGACCGGGCATATCTGCCGTTAAATTTGGACCAGACAAGTTCAGAGTAGTCATTAGAGATTGCATTTCCTTGTAAAAATATTGGGGAAACTTGATTAGACAGTAAATATTTACCACAGGTATCATATACTTTAAGTCGGTACGTATTGGATTCAGAAACAACATGATGATGTATCATCATTGTATCATGTCCTTGATAGATTGATTTCCATTGACCATTAATTTCTTCCTGCCACTGCAATTCGTATAATGTCGTGTAACTGAATCTTGCCCAATGCACAGAAATGGTATTTTCATCTTCCACTGAGGCATAATGGAGTTCTGGTTGTGGTGAATTGCCGAATCCATTGAGGGCAATAATGTCGAGGCTATCTGTGGTTCTGCATCCGGTAGGGCCATACAATGTTCTTACAACAGTATAATGGCCAGGGGTAATGAACATATAACGAAAATCCCGTAAATGACTATTTACTAGAGTATCAAAAGCCGAAGAAGATGATATTCTTAAAGAGTCTATAGGGTCCAAAAAATTATCTTGGAAGCTAACTTGCATAGGCGCACAACCAACTAAAGGCGCTGCAACAATTCCTGCTCTGGGTGAAGGTAAAATTACAACTTCATTTGACAGTATAAAGGTGTCTACACAGAATCCATTACTTAATACAAGTTGTACCAGATATTTCCCGCTCATCTGATACGCATGGACCAGACTTCCATAACTCCCGCTTAATAATGTATCGGTTCCATCACCTGTTTTCCAAAATCTCCTTATAGTCGAACCAGGTTTAATCGTATCGTATTTAGATTCATCATGGAAATGATATTCCATGAATTGACATCCGGGCTTACTATTCGTACTGAAAAACGCGGTCACTGGTTTGATTATTGACACTTCTGATGACCACCACTGTACCGCACCCGTTTTTGTGATCCCCTTAAGCCTAATCTGATATGTGCCCGATTTAGGAAAATTAAAATAAACAGATTCCCTTGAATACACAACAATAGAGTCATTTGGAAAATACCAGGTAAACGCTTTAAAAGTTGAATCAGATTTATTTATAAATTTAACGGAATCATTACATTCATTTCCTATTACGTCGAAATCTACAAATCCATTATCGTTAATAGTAAATGGAAATTGGTAAGGCCATGACGTATACCATAATTGGATGAGATTGCGATGAAACCCACAGGCAGTTCCTGACCTATTTGGGTATTTTATACATGATAGCGCATTGTGACTCACGTTTGCGCCAATTCTGCCAATGTATATTCTTCCGTCAGGACCTAATTTTGCAATTTCATAACGTTCGCTCACGGACGTAATTTCATGAATTTTAACTTTTAAGCCAGTAGCGAGTTCATATTGATATATTACACTTATATGAGAATCTACAGTACTATGCTTTCTCAGAGAATAATATAAGAATCGTTCATCCGGAGAGAATATGCAGAACTCATATGAAGTGGGAAGTTGATTAACTGAATCTATTAGAATTGTACTGTCAATTCCGCTGCTAGTCATTTCCATTAAATAATAGTATGTGCTTTGCCTCTTTTCTAAACCGGGATGGTATACCATATTTATATTGGCAATAAAACGACCTGTGCGACTCACCGATAAGATAGTCTCATACCCTTTACCGTAGTTAATAATCCCCGTTTTATTAACTGTTAGATCCAGTTTGAATAATAATGAATCGCCAATTTCCTGTATAGAATATAGTGTTAAGAAATCTGAATAATTCAAATAGTCTTTGGACCTCAGATACATCTTGTACGTATTTTTATCGCCCACCTTAATTACTGAAAAACAGTCCGTTTTCTCAGGTAAATCCGATGAAAGCAACTTGTTTTTTCTTAATATAGCAAATGTGCCATTTGAAACCCCGAGCTCCAGAAAATATAAATCTACGGTAGAACCGGGGCTTGATTTGCCAAGATATATGATATAGTAATTCTCTGAGGTTTGAGATTGAAAACAGAAAGCCCCACCCTCTGTGTGACTGTTCACGTCCAGATGATATAGGCCATTGCTATTCGCTATTGGCTCGTGTCGTGAATTATACACATTCTTGCCATCGTAGTAAAAAAGTAACTGGCCCGAAGAATCCGACATCGAAGCAGTCATAGTGTTATTTGCTGAATTACTTTTAAATGTACTTGGCGGAAAGGTATTAAAATTCAAACCATAACCATAGCCAAAAGTCCAATTGTTACCCGATTGTCCATTTACGCTCAATGCGCAAAAGAAGACGAAAAGAATAGCGAATTGAACTCTTGGAATGGATATCATCGGCCTTATTTTACTATAATAAGTTTTTCGACGCCTTGTTTTCCAAATTCATCAACAATTCTAACAAAATATACTCCGGGTAACCATGTAGAACAATCGAACAAGGCGGGTGTATTTTGCTGAATAGGGAGGCTGGTTAATATGGAGCCATTGGCATTTATAATGGACAAAATTCCGCTTTGACCACTTAATTGAAATTCAACTTTAAAAGTTGTAGCGGCCGGGTTTGGTAGAATCCGGAGACTAAGTTCATCTGACACAGAATTAGTGTTTAATTCTTCATCGTCCCCTCTAATTTCGATAAAGGAATATCTACAAGGAAAGGCATAGTCTGTAAAGGATTCAAGCACAGTTTTAGCATGTCTTCCGGCTTTCGTATTATTGCAAGCAATTAACGATAGTTCATGTTTTTCTATTTCTGTTAGTGCGCTGAAGGTCCTGCCTTCAGATTTAACCAAATAATATATTGATAGAAATACATATTCATCTGACAAGTTTGGATTAAATCCAAGAGTTTCAATTTCTTTTGCGGCATAACTATATTTGCCATCCTTAATGGCTTCATAAATATCGTTAACCACCGTGTTTTGCGGTTTTACTGTTAAATCTCCTCCTCCCTCTGGATCTCCGGAAAAATCACGGATAACGCAGGGATCACTTGCCGGACAAGTCCTTAAAATGCCGGGAGGTAACGGGGTCACTAATGGCGCTGAGGATCCGGAAATAACAAAAGTAGACGGGTATGGACTTCCCGCATAGACGTTAAACGCCTGAGTTAAAGAATTAGCTTCAATATTAATCGTTGTAGAAGAATTATAACTCGAAAATATATTAGAATGTGATCCAGAATTACCTTGAGATTGGAATGTCCCTGAAATATCCCAGTCATAATTCAAATTGGTATAGGTATTACATTCAACATTTAAAGTTGAATTATTTCCTGTAAAATAATTTCCCCGAATACCACGACCAAGACCAAAATACAGCAGTGGTAGGGTTGTAAGACAGTTGATTTCGTTTTTATACACGAAGTTTTGCCCGGTAGGACCCGATCCAATTACAGTAATGCCTTGAAATTGGCGATATGTATAATAATCCGACTGAAGTTCAAGATAATTATCCCCAATATTAACATCCCAATAATTTTCAGACCTAATTCCATTTATTGCCTGGTTCGGCAACAACGATATATCGTCCACGATAAGCTCATCGCCTCCCCAGGTCATCGTGTTGTTATACACTTTTTTGACACCTTCACTATTCATATTTATACCCATGGAACAATTAACAAAATCTCCTTCTAACATATAAGTTGTCTTTCCTGATTGTCCACCGGCAAAATCATAGGTGTTTATGCCTACACTTAGGCCTTGAAACAAATTTCTATCCAGATCGTTAATATTACATGGTAAAGATGAGGTGTAAGGGTCATCTGAGCGGTCTGCAATGAAACTACCATTAATACATTGGATGCCATTACCGCGATGATTATCTGCGAATGCACCAGAACCTAAACTGTTTTTAAATTCACATCCATAAATGCCAACACCATAAGTTCCTACAATTGCCACGTGGTGGTTTACTCCGAGGGGACCGGAACCTGAATTAAATAATGCGGCTTTACATTCAAAAAGTGTAGATGCGATATATGATTTGTTTTGAAAACCGGTGACACTGCCATAATCTGGGATATTCAAAGAATATCTATTGTTGAAGAAACTACTGTTCGAAATAAACGCAATACCACCATTATGTGCAGAGCTACCAGACTCACCAGTATAAATGGCGTTATAAGCATTCTCTATTATGGACCCATTTTTAACTTCGATTACACCATGATTGGTGTATGGTGATAGTTGATCTAACCAAGGTGTACCCCATACTTCAATACCTTCCCAAGTCTGTGGTTGTTCCGTAGCATTACAATAACCAGTTAAATGGCCGCCATCTATTACCAATCTGCCACCTGGTTCCACAATAATTTTCACTCCAGCTTTAATGTATACATTAGATTGAATCGTCAATTTAGCCCCACTAACTATGGTTAAAGTGCCTGCAATACATTGAGTTTCTGTCCATATAAGGTTTGGGTCTGTAATAGTTGTTGCAGATAAACCGGCTGCCTTTGTTACAGCAGCTTCGGCATCTATTCGACCCGCACCTAATTGACCCGTATAAGGTACATTCTCTGAAATTGAATAGATGTCGACCGCAGTCGTTTTTATTATTGACTCGATATCATCAGGTGTGAAGCAGGGATTTATGCTGTACAATAATCCGCAAACGCCTGCAACAATCGGTGAAGCAAGGGAAGTTCCCCATCCTTCCGTATAACCGTTATTTTGTTGAGTTGTAAGAATTTTATATCCCGGGGCACAAATATCAACCTTATCATTATGCGTATGTGTTTGATAGTGTCCAACAATATCATAATCATGGCGGTCTTTTATTCCCAAAGTGACACCTGGACCAGGATTATTTTCGTGAGCAACTGACGTAACAGAAATCACATGGTTGTATGAAGCGGGGTAAGCATAGTCGTGACCGGAACCGCAGGACTCAAGATCTGGTCCATTCCCTGCTGCAGCAACGACAGTCACCCCGTTTTCATATATTTCGTCGTATACCGCTTGCCCAAATGCATCATAAACGCAAGTATTTAACCAACTAGCATTCAATACTTTTACTCTAGGCTGCTGGGATAAAATGAGCATTTCATTATTAAGTGCGCTAGATGTAAAATAATAGTTACTACTTAGATATAAACCACAATTAAATCCTATTGAAGATATTCCTATCCCATTATTGGTTTCGGCACAAGCTGCTCCACTTACCCATGTTCCATGCGCCTTTAATGGCTTGTTAGTTCCTCGATGATCAAATATTTTATTTACCAAATCATCGTGACCTAGAGCAAAGCCTTCATCAATAATTCCTATAAGCACATAACTAATACCTTGAGTAATGTCCCATGCCCCTTGTGCATTGATCAGATCCAAATGTGTTGGTGGAGAAAACCCACTAAGAATATTATAGTCATTTGGTGGATTCAAGAGTATGGGTTCAAATTGCCTTGCAATGATTCCGAAGCCAACAGAATTAAATGACCAAAGCAGGGAATCCAATGTGGAGTCGGTAGTACTAATTAAATATGCTTCCTGAAGCAAGGGAGTCCGAGCTGTAGGAAACTGTTGATAAAAATTATAAACATCATAATTGGAAAAGAAACTGGTTAATGAACTGCTAGGAAAATGCAGATATAGGGTTGAATCTACATTAATCGAAACGCTGTCCGGGATGTACGTGCTGTCTTTTATTTGGACCAAGAATTTATATTGGGGCGGCAACGAAAAGGCTGTAAAGCTTGATAAAAGCAGGCAAAATAGAATGATTTTTTTCATGTGTTTAATTATAATTGTAGTCCGCCGACGTATCAAAAAAATTAAGAATCAAATACATTTTCTAAGAACCCCCTATCAAACACAAATTGGTACATGTCTTTCAAAGTCGCAATACAGTATCACGGATAGGATTCCAAGTAGTAAAATCTTCTTCAGTCAGGGAACATAGGCAACTCGAATCTGACGATTTATTTTTACTTAAACAACTTTTTTGAAAAAAAATTCATTTATTAACGATATGATAACTTCTGGCGACATTAAATACCCCATAACATAAGCCTGCAACACCGGTGTCTTGGGCTCTGAATGTTACCGACACAGATCTTATATTTGGAGCCTCACTTGAAAAAGAGGAGGTTTTTTACTACGTAACAAAATAAGAGCAGCCATTAATAGCTGCTTTTAGGGTCCTACAGCGGACTTCATCGCCGGAGTGATTAGCGAAGGTGGGGAGTGAGTAGTTCTTCGCTTTTTTTAGTCATAAGCCACAATGTTTGGCTTGCTCATGGTGAAGGTCCTTACCTTCAGGGTGAAACTTGTAACCGGGTTAAACCTGGCATACGTGCTCTCTCCTCCGGCGGGCCTGGGATAAATACCCAGGGTTATTTCAAAGCTGGTCGACAGCAGATTTTCGTTACGTATGAGCATGCCGGTTGCGTACGACTGGTAAACGGGCGACTTGCCAAGAGGGAGGTTCCCGGAATTGATCATTCCAAACCCCGCAAGCATTACGGGTGCAAACTTAAATCCGAAAAAATTATAAGGGGCATAGATGACGGTTTCGAAAGTAAGGATGGCCTTTTCAGTGCCTGAAATGAGCCCGCTGTTAAATCCGAACATTTCTTCCGGCCTGATGGTTATCCGTTCTGTTATGGGTTTGTTAAAACCATGTACGAATTTGAAATAAATAAACTGTCGGAACAGCCATTGCCGTTTCACGAGCAGGTTGCTGAAATAGTTAAAGCCGGTGTTCAGCGTGGAATTGTTCCTGCTGAAGCTGCTGTAAAAAGTCCCGTAAGTGGCAAAAGCAGAAATATAGCCGAATTTTTTATAGTGTTTGCCCCTCGAAAGCTCGAGGCCGATATAGTACTGGCTGTGTATCGTTTCTTTCTTTATCAATCCGAAGAGCACCTGGAAAAGTAACCCCTCAGGAATGTCTTCGTTCGCACCGAAACGAAAAATGTACCGGTCTTTATAAAATTTGGCAAGGGAGAATCCCAGACTGCCCAGGTAAAGTGTGCTGTTAACGTTCTGCCGCGCAGAATCGAGCACGAATGAAGGCCGTTGCTGGTACCTCGTTCCGGCATAGCGTAAAGCCATGACGACACTGCTAATACGCCGGTGTTTATATTTCCGGATCGGCGGCCGGTAGCTTTTGGCCACCCAGGTGTCGAAATTTAGCATGTTCAACGGAGTGTGGGTTTCGCCCTGCAGGGAAGAATCGTAGTAGTTAAAATTCCCCCATGACTGATTCATGCTTAGGCCTCCTGCCCATTTTGTCAATGGCGAGTAGAAGGGGCGGTCGAACGTGAACCCTACCCCCTTAAGTTCGCGGGAATAGGTATAGAAATATTCAGAAGAAATATACGTTTTCTGCAGGTTGTTTACCCGGAACTTTCCCCCGAGCTCGTAATCGGTGGTAGGAATATGATACCCCAGATATTGCTCAAAGGTCTGTCCGAGTCCGGCCAGGTTCCTGTCGCGGAAGGTCAGGCGCCCGCCGAAACGGGTTAGCGCCAGCGGAGCGTCTATCGTCCATTTGTCGTGGACACTTACTTTAATATCAACACTATCCCCCGAAAGGCTGTCGGCGTACACGTAGATCCATGCATCGTTAATATAGGCTGTGTTTCTGAGGAGCCTTTCCGATTCTCCTATCCTGAGGAGGTCGAGGGTATCCTTTTCTTCAAAAAGCAGCAGGTTACGGATGATCCATGTTCGCGATGTCCTGTGGAATCTATTTCCCACCTTCTGGAGAGGATTACCAACTTTTACAGCCGTATCGTTGATGGAATAGCCGAAAGGGTCGAGCACCTGTATTTCAATGCTGCGGATGACTTTTCCTTCATAGGGAGCATAAGGATTCGCTTCTTTGGCGTCGGTCCTGACTTTTGTATCCTGTGGAAGGGGCTTGACCGGGGTAGGGTCTACGAAAACGGAATGGTAAAGAAGCGTGGTAAAGCGGTGCCTGTAAGCGACCTTTTTTATTTTCAGGTACATTTTCAGGGTATCGCCGTGGTTTGTGCTATCCTTTTCCTGGGCAAATGTCTGCACCGGCACAAATAACAGGCAGAGGCAGGATAACTTTAACCACATGGTAAAAGTTATGATTCCTGGTATTCGACCCCGTTCGAATATGTTGTCCATCTGGGTAAGATTGGTTTCTGTGCCACCGCACTTGTTTATTCAATGTCGGTTTCTTTCAAAGCGCTGTACAAAGTTGTCGAATTTTTGAACGCTTCAAAGTGGAGGAGGGTTATGGGTCCAGGGTTCAGGGTTCAGGGTTTAGTCGGTTATCCCACGGGGCATTAATTTATCCCTTTTTCCTTCGCCGCTTCTTCCAATTGGTCAAGCTTATCGATATATTCCTGAATATCAATTTCCGGAAACAAGGAATCAGTCAATTCCAATTTATCCTTCATATTCAGGGTTGTGCGCACTTCCTGCCGGATCATGCTGTCAAACAATTCCGAGTCGCCATAACTGTAGTTGCTCAGGTCCAGTTTTTCTTTGTTTATGATT
Organism: Bacteroidota bacterium; assembly: GCA_036676705.1. Classification (GTDB taxonomy): domain Bacteria; phylum Bacteroidota; class Bacteroidia; order UBA8524; family UBA8524; genus UBA8524. The sequence goes on along the minus strand of JAKFCJ010000051.1, from coordinate 26,675 downwards.
TGAAAAGTGGAGTCCAATAAGTAGTGCCTCAAAAATCCCTTATGCGAGTCGCCTGGCTCTCCCATAAAGTACATTATCCGACAGGTATAAAAACATGACTTGTTCGACGAGTCGCATACCTCATCCATATCAAAGCTGCTGATCCTGGTAATTTGTCCTTTGGTATCTTGCTTTAAATCCATCACGCAATTGCGATTTACCGATGCGTATACACCCGTGGCAGTATCATTCGGGATAAACATGGAATTATAATATTCAAAGGGTTTTTCTACATAATTGTCTTTGTAATAGATAAAGCCATGGATAGTAAACAACGTAGCGTTTAAGAGAACAAAGAGAACATTCATCGTGAAAACAGTGCTGCCCTTCTTCTCCGTCATAAAAGAGACCATAGCGCCAATAATGCCGAAGAGGATAAATGCTATTCCTGCAAGGGTCAATCCCTCCCACAGGTAGTTCAAACTTATGCGTCGATAACCATTCAATGTTGCAATGACGCCTATACAAAGCAGGATTAAAACGATCAATAGCCAGGGTTTGCGGAGGATGGACAGCATTCAGCGTGAAGTAACGAAATTTTTAGGTAAAACCGGTTATGGCCCTTCGACACGGCGTAAGGATACTACAAACTCTGAAAAGACGTTTGCCTGCTCAGGGTGACAAAAAGGGTTCCGGGTTCTGGGAAAACGGAAGCCATAACCTATAACCCATAACCCGAAACCCCTTCGCCTCAGTTAAATCCCGAATTAACCGTTTTTACTACAATAAACACTTCATAGCCAGCCCTCCGCAACATAATCCCTACCTTTCCTGTCTTCTACCCAACCATGCGACCCGGAATTCTGTTATGCGCTATCCTGTTCATCGTTTTCGCCCGGGAAGCGTACGGACAAAAAAAAGAACTCCAATACAGCCTGTTTTATGGGGAAGGATATGTGGCCGGACAGGGCTTGGCATTTGCTCCTCCCGTTTGGAAATGGAATATTGACATTGCCCTGGCTGCCAGTGTACATTATTCCTTTAAACCTATTGGACAGCCCTTTCGCTTAAAAATAGGGAATCAGCTTGCATTCAGACAATTGTCGGACTGGAAGGAAAATATTGGCTTTATTTTGTTGGACAGAATTCCTGTTGATGTGGAATTAAGGTTTGGCAAACGGGTTTCCTTTTCAATGGAAGGAGGCTTCTATGGCAGTTTTTTGATCGGGATCGATGCGCCACAGACGAGTGATATAGCCAGAACAAAATATTGGGTTCATTTTGGTGCTCATTTAAAACTGGGTATGGCTGGGCAAATTAGTAAAAACACCTCATTGGGTATGAGTATCCATCATTATAAAGACCTGTCGCCCTTATATACCAGCCCGCGTCATTTTATACGATATTCGAGTGAAGAGCCTGTTTATGGATTAGACAGCTATTTGTCGCTGGATTATACCATAAGTCTCGGGCAGTAAGTGGAAGCTTATTTCTCTGGAACCAACTTATACCCAATTTCCTTTCTTGGTGGGTTAGGAGGATGGATCAAATAGTTCAGCGCATCATAGATCTCTTTGAATTTGCCGTCATACAATTCTTCCATACTTTCCAATTTCCTTAAAAGTTCGGTGTAGTTTTCAGCAAGTCGACGCAGGGCTACAAAGGTGCGAACAATTGTCAAGTTCATTTCAATAGCGCTTTGGCTTTTTAAAACGCTGGCCAACATAGCAACTCCGGACTCTGTGAAAGCATATGGATTTGAACCTCCGAGGTGTCTTTTAGATGGTATCACATTTTGTGATACCACCTGATTTACTTCTTCCTCGGAAAGAATGAACATAAAATCTTCGGGAAAACGAAGCATATTTCTGCGCACGGCTTGCTTTAATGCCCTGTTTTCAACTCCAAATAGTGAAGCTAAATGCATATCAAGCATTACACGTTCCCCACGGATTCGAAAAATATGTTTGGCAATATGTTCCTGTAATACAGCCATGAATAGGATGCTTAAACAAAACTATGAATAGCCTGTATTTATTGACCTATTGCTCTGTCACAGTTGTGTAAAAAAATTGATTTTTTAGAAAAAAAAGCAGGATCACCCGACCGCCTGCACCCTGCATTCATACAACTTCAGTTCGACCGGGTAATGGTATACTTAAAATTAAGCTTATCCTTGATGTCAAATTTTGCCTGATATCCTTCGGATTTCAAAATTCCTGCAGTATCTGTCACATGCAAAACGAGGGTGTCGCATTGGTTTATCAGGGGGATCACTTTTTTCGGCAAAACATCCAAACAACAATGCTGGAATTTTTCATAGCCGGGTTCGGAATAAAGGGACTTATAAACTTGTGTTACCTGGTTACAATCACATTTCACATTGTTATATCCATCAAGCCCTCCGTTTTTTGCCTCAACCTCATAGGAGAAAACCTTTCCAGCTTCATGGAAATGAAAAAGGGGTATATTGAACAGCAATAAAATTAACAGGTATTTCATAGCAGATGGTTTGCTGTGTTGTCTTTCAGGGTTTATTTTATCCGATACTCCAGCCCAATCCCCAGGGAAGTTGCCGCATTTCGAAAATCGGTACCCCGGTAATAGTTTTCGTTGTTTACGGTGGTGATGCTTCTATAAATCGATAGGCGGCTAAACACAGACCATTTTTCATCGATATTAAATCCGCAGCCCAGGTTTAGCTGTCCGCCGAGATCAAACAGAGAAGGACCACCGTTTGTTTTTGACCTTTTTTTCAAGGGTTCATTGTCCAAGCCTGATTTTGTGCTCACTAAAAAAGCAGGAATCATACTCAGTCCAAATTGTCCATAAAAACGCTTCCCCACCACAAAACTCCCGCTCAAAGGGAGAGAAAGATAATCATTATAAAAATGAATAAGTCCAGGAACTACCTTTACCCCGTTTACAGATGTATCCGGAACAAAATAGGTGGTGTGGAAGGAATACCCCCGCTGCACATAGGCCAATCCGAGTCCATATTGGAACTTCTTTTTACGAATACTGTATTGAACTCCTGCGATAGAAGCAACCCGGCTTTCGATATGGGGTAAATAGTTATCTTGATGGGTAATAAAGGAATTATTAAGTGCCAGGTCGAGTCCGATACGGTGCTCCTGGCCGGCAGCAAATAGGGGTAAAAGCAGGAGCAGGGTGAGGGTTAGTTTTTTCATCTATAGTTTTGGGAAGTAACGAAATATTTTGGTAAAATGGGTTATAGTATGGGGCATGGAGCTTGAGGATAAGAGCCTCCTCACCACCTCATCTCCTCATCCCCTCAACTCTTTTTTCGTTTCCTGGCAAACCACCCCGGCTTAGCCACCCTCGCCGGCTCCCCCAAAAATTCTCCCCAATGACTCAGGGAGGGCGAAACATCCAATACGAGTTTAATGATGCCTAAGATCGGTATCGCCAGGAACATGCCGGGAATGCCCCATAATGCGGCACCGGCAATGACGACAAAGAAGGATACCAGGGCATTTAACTTGACCTTGGAGCCGAGGATCTTGGGCACGACAAAATTATTATCGAAAAACTGGATAACGGAGTAAATACCAATGACATAAAGTACATGAACGGGCGACTTGGTCAGGAGAGCCACCAGCGTATACGTGGTAACGGCAATAAGGCCTCCCAGGTAGGGGATGAGGTTAAGGAAAGCCCCGGTAAAGCCCAATAGAATGGCGTAGTCGATGTCTACCAAAAAAAGTCCGAGTGTATTTAATATGGCCAGTATCCCTATTTCGATCGATAAGCCAAAAAGGTAATGCTGCACAAGGGATTTTGTCTCGGTCAAAACATTAGTAACCTTTTTATCATAAGCCCTGGTAAACAATTTATGTACAAAGGCAATGATATGCGGTTCATAATAGAGCAACATAAACGTATATACCGGAGTCAATATAACCGTGCTAAAAATTCTTCCCAGCACCGAAAGGGTGACCCCGATCTTGCTCCCTCCATCGCTGATCATCTCCTGTTGCATTTGATCGATATACGCGTCAATTTCATTGCTGCTCAGGTCGAATTGTTGGGAAAGAAAAGCCGTGACCGTCCGGATTAGTTCCTGTATCTTGAGGTTCAGTTCCGGCCAGGCGGCCTCCAGTTTAGAAGCCTGGGATGCCAGAAAAACGACCACCCCCGCGAGCATACTAATGGCAAGGATTAGTACGATCAGGGCAGCCAATGCACGGTTAAAGCCTTTTTTAACCATAAAACGAACCACAGGCTCAAGCAAAATGGCGATAAAACAGGCATAAAGCACGGGGAGGATGATGGGCTTTGCAATGGATAACATGCTGATAAACACAAAAATACCCACCAGGATCAGGGTGGTTTTTGCATAGGAAGGAAGGATGGCTTTGGTCATGGTTTTCTCCAGCATTTAGATTAGCTGAAAGTTAATCATTTCCGGGAAATTTGGAGTCCGGCTGCTGGCGCACATTTAATTGACGCGGAGGCGCAGAGGCGCGGAGATTCTGTGTTTTCAGGGTGCGTATTGCTTACGCCTCTACTCCGGCGTAAGCAATACTCCGAGCAAACTCCAACTCCTCCGCGTCACCGCGATAACGATAAGCGTGCGCCAGCCCACTGAAAACTGAAAACTGAACACTGAAAACTATGCTTTAACGATCTTCTGCAACTTTTGAACAAGCTTCGATTTTGGCGTAAGCCCCGCCGGTTCTCCTAAAAAATTCCCCCAATGCGCCTGGGCAGGAAAAACGTCGAGGATAAGTTTAACGATGCCCAAAACAGGAATAGCCAGGAACATTCCGGGGATGCCCCATAAAGCGGCACCTGCGATTACGATCACAATAGACACCAACGCATTCAATTTAACCTTGGAACCCACGATCTTGGGGACAATAAAATTATTATCGAAAAACTGGATAAACGAATAAATACCCAGCACATACAAAACATGAATAGGATCCTTCGTGACCAGGGCCACGAGCATATAAAGCACAACCGCGATGATGCCCCCCAAATAGGGGATAATATTTAACAGGGCGCCAATAATTCCAAGCAAAATGGCATAATCAAGACCCACAAGCAGGAGTCCCAAGGTATTTAACACGGCGAGGATCACAAATTCGATGGACAGTCCCAGAAGGTAAGATTGTACCAGCGACTTGGTATTCGAAAGCACATCGGTTACCTGTTGGTCGTATGCTTTTGTAAACAATTTATGGATGAAATCGATCAGGTGGGGCTGATAGAACAGCAGCATAAAGGTGTACACCGGCGTTAACATGACCGTAGCAAAAATGCCACCCAGGGCTGTCAGGGTGATCCCGATCTTGCTTCCACCGTTGCTCATCATCTCATCCTGCATCTGGTTGACATAACTATCGATTTCTCTGTTGCTCAGGTTGAATTGATCGGCAATGAAATCGGAAAAGATCTTGAGCAATTCCTGAAGCTTGACACTGATCTGGGGCCAGGCTGCACCGAGTTTATTGGCCTGGGATGCTACCAGCATGACCATTGCTGCCAGGAGGGCAATTCCCAGGATCAAAACGATCAGCGATGCCAGTGCCCGGTTAAAGCCTCTTTTGATCAGAAAGCGCACCACAGGTTCTACCACGATGGCAATGATAAAGGCATAAAGAATCGGCAGTATGATGGATTCAGCAATGGAAAGAATGCTGATAAACACGAAGATGCCTACCAGCATTAAGGTTGCCTTTGCGTAAGCAGGGAGTAGGATGGGTTTTATCGTGTCGGGTTTGGGGGTCAAAATGGAAAAAGTTAAGGAGCTAAGGTAGAGCAGGTCCCCAAAGGATGAATTATATAATTCCGGTTATTCCTTGTAAATTTCTCAGGTTGAGGCTGAGGTTAAGGTTGAGGTTGAGGTTGAGGTTGAGGTTGAGGATTGGGTAGTCATGTGCTTTCGTTCGAAAAGCTTCTGCGGGGGCAGTAGCCCACTGAAAACTGAACACTGAAAACTGAACACTTAAAGAAGGACTCCCATCAACCCAAGCAGGATCCCCGTCATCACCACAAAAATAACCACCCCGAAAGCAATCCCCCTTTTGCCCGATTTGAGCAGGCTCAGGATACGAACCTTCAGTCCGATAGCCACCATGGCCAGGGTGAGCAATACCTCTCCGGTGATTTTCATACCGTTGATAAAGCTTGCAGGGAAGTCGACCAGTGAATTGACAATGGTTATCACGATAAACGCGACCAGGTACCAGGGCAAACGAAAGGCAACCGCAGGGGTTCCGGGAGTTTTGTCGCGCAGCAGGAAATGCATAAAGATCAGGGCAGGGGAGAGCAAGGCAATACGGGCAAGTTTGATGGTGATGGCTGCTTCACCGATCTCCGGACCCATGGCATAACCGGCACCGGCTACATTGCCAACAGCATGCAAACTTCCTCCTAAAATGATCCCCATTTCAGCCTGGCTTAAAGCAAACAGGGGCAGAATAAGAGGGAAAAGCAACATCATTCCCGAACCCAGAAGGTTGACCACCGCGATGGCCATGCCGGTATCTTCCTTTGACCCCTTTAATTGGGGCGAAAGCGCGGCAATGGCAGAAGAACCGCAAATGGCAGTACCAAAACCGATCAATAAGCCGGAATTACCCGGACAATTCATTTTTTTGGACAGGTAACGGGTTAAGATCAGGGTACTGAACACGACCAGTACAATGATCAAAAAGGAACCAATGCCCAGCGCACCGATATTCCGGTAGTTGATACTAAAAGAAAGAAAAAGGATAGAAAGCTCAAGTCCCTTTCCGGAGGATATTTGCACCCCGGTTTCGAGACTTGAGCCTATTTTATAGGTATTCCCAACGATCAATCCGAGCAGGAGTCCGACAATAACGCTATTCGCAAAAGAAATATACGGAGCGAGAAACCAGGCCAGGGCACCCAGCACCAGTACCAGCAACATTCCCGGGGCATTTCGTCGGAGGAATTCGATCATGGGAACAGGGTCGATCAGGGCTTAACAGGTCCGCTCCAGCTTGAAATACCTCCGCTGAGGTTATAGATGCTGTTAAATCCTTCTGCTTCCATCATTTTGGCTGCGGTTGTACTTCTGCCACCTGATCTGCAATATACCAGGTAGGTTTTAGATTTGTCGAGTGTAGCAATTTGTGATTTAAAGTCGCCATTCACGTCAATAAACAGGTCAGCGCCGTCAATATACCCTTCCAAAACTTCACCTGGAGTACGCACATCAATGGTGATTACATTCGTGTCGTTTAACATAGGCAGGGCCTCTGCTTGTCCGATGTTTTGAATGACAGGAGCCTTTTGTTCCGTTCCTTCACCGCCCTCATTTTGGGTGCCTTTGTTTGCATCGCAGGAAGCCAACAAGGCAATCGGGATGATCATGGTCAATAAAAATAGTTTTCTCATTTTATCTAGTTTCTGCAACAAAGGTAAAAGTGCAAGTTACGTCATTTAGTGATTTGGGTCACTTTGAAGGGGACAGGCTACAGGGTTCAGGCAACAGGCAGAACCCCAAACATTCAACCTGCAACTAGCGCAGCGTTCAACCCCCAAACGTTTTTGTCGAATCTTCCACCAACCGATTAATTTCCTTCATCTCTTTCTCCGTGAGGTAACGCCATTTGCCCACCGGGACATCCAGCTTTACGTTCATGATCCGGATGCGTTTGAGTTGGGTGACCTCATAACCCAAATATTCGCACATGCGACGGATCTGCCTGTTCAGGCCCTGGGTAAGGATGATGCGGAAACTTGATTTACCGGTTTGTTCGACAAAACATTTGCTTGTAATGGTGTCAAGAATAGGAATACCATTGCTCATTTTATGGATGAAGTCCCCATTGATCGGCTTGTTCACAGTGACCAGGTATTCCTTTTCATGTCCGTTCCGGGCGCGCAGTATTTTATTGACAATATCCCCGTCATTCGTTAAAAAAATAAGTCCCTCGCTGGGTTTATCCAGTCGGCCGATAGGGAATATACGTTTGGGATGATGGATAAAATCGATGATATTGTTTTTCTCCCTTTTGGTATCCGTGGTGCATACGATGCCTACCGGTTTATTAAAAGCGAGGTAAACAAAATCTTCCTTCGGAGGAGAAACGAGTTTTCCGGCTACCCGAACCTCATCTCCGGGCATAACTTTGGTCCCCATTTCGGGCACCCTGCCATTGAGGGTAACCTTTCCTTTTTCAATGAGATCATCAGCCGCCCTGCGTGAACAAAAGCCCACCTCGCTCAGGTATTTATTGATCCGGACTCCGGGACTCTCCGTCATAATTTTATTTTGTCTTTTAGCACATCAACGATGGATTCCCCGTCGCCTTCGGAAATATCGCTCAAATGAAGTTCAACGGATTCGATACTTTTCCATATTTCAATGAGCGACAAAACCAGGGACACCACAAAGGCGATCATGCTTGCCGCGAAGGTAAAATGGGCCGCATCCATATTCCCGGAGTAAATAAAATACATGCTCCCCAATGCGATCAGAAAACTCAGGACCCCGAACAACTGCATCTGCCGCACCAGGCGCAAACGGTAACGGAGAATGCGGATCTGGGCCCTGATCCTTTCGGGATTATCCTGCAACTGGTGATCATGCAGCCTCCTCGCCAGGGTGGCTATGGCTAGGTAGCGGTTGGTATAGGCCAGCATCACCAGGCTGATGGCTGGAAAGAGGAGGGCCGGGGTATTGATGCTGATGTCCATAAGGCGTTGTCGCTACAAAATTCAGGAACTCGTACGACTTCTCCAATGTTTATATCTTAGCGCCATGAAACGTGCTCTCTTTTCATTCCTTTTCCTCTTGATAGCCTGCCTTGCCGGAAAAGCCCAACCCAAACTCGTCGTAGGTATCGTGGTCGATCAAATGCGTTTTGATTACCTCACCCGCTACGAAGGCCGTTTTTGCGATTCGGGCTTTAAACGTTTGATGGAGGAGGGTTTTAGTTATGAGAACGGACATTACAATTATGTACCCACCTACACCGGTCCGGGGCATGCCAGCATCTATACAGGAACGACCCCTTCCGTCCACGGGATCGTTGGTAACGACTGGTACGATCGTGGGCGCGAGGATTTGATGTATTGCACCGAAGACAGTGGTGGACAATCTCCCAGAAATTTATTGAGTACTACCCTTACCGATCAATTGGCCCTCCATACCCAGTTTCGTTCCCGGATCGTGGGGATCAGCGTTAAGGACCGTGGGGCTATACTCCCTGCCGGACATGCCGCCACCGGAGCCTTTTGGTATGATGGCAAAACAGGCAAACTGGTGAGCAGTTCCTGGTATGGAAAGGAATTGCCTGGCTGGGTCAATAGGTTCAATAAACAAGGGAAAGCACTTGGCTTTTTAGACCAGGTATGGAATCCGCTTTATCCTTTGAATTCCTATGTCGCATCTGCACCCGATAACAATCCCTACGAGAACAGCCTGAAAAAAGGCGGACGACCCGTTTTTCCTTATGATCTAAAGGAATTGCAGTCGGAATGGGGCTATAAATTATTGAGTTTTACGCCTTTTAGCAATACCTATCTTGTCGACGCCGCCCTGGCAGCCATGGAAGGGGAGAAGCTCGGGGAATCCGGGGTAAGCGACTTCCTCTGCCTGAGTTTTTCCGGTCCGGATTATATGGGCCACTTTTTTGGTCCCCAGGCGGTGGAGATCGAAGACATGTACCTGCGTCTTGATCGCGAGATCGCCCGCCTTTTGTACGAATTGGATACCAAACTCGGAAAGGGTAATTATACGGTATTCCTTACAGCCGACCATGGCGGTAATGACGTGCCTGCCCTCTTAAAAGAGCATGGCATGTTTGCTGGACTTTTGAATATGGATTCGATGCAGAAGCAGGTGAAAAAAGCCGTTCTCGACCATTTTGGAGACAGCCTTGTCCTTGGCATCGTGAATGAGCAGGTTTATTTTGATCATGACCTTATCGCAAAAAAAGGACTGGACCTGAAGGAAGTAGCGCGGGTAGCAGGGGAGTCTTTGTATGGATTTCCCGGTGTTTACCGCATCTATACGGTTAATGACTTATTGGTCGCAACAGATCCTGCCACGGAAAAATTCAGGAATGGATATCACCCGATGCGCTCCGGCGATCTGTTTATCCATACCCAGCCAGGCTGGATGGACCATGACGCAAAAGGCACGACACATGGGAGCGGGTATAGCTATGATACGCGGGTTCCTATGCTTTTTTATGGATATGGCATTCAACATGGTAAAAGCAGCAGAACTGTTGCTATTACAGATATAGCGCCCAGTATGAGCCTGATTCTGGGTATCCAGTTCCCGAATGGAAGTACCGGAAAACCCTTATTGGAGATGTTGGGCTATTAACCATGGAATTCGACCACCCACCATGTAAAAACAACCATTCAGAAAGCACGGAAAAATACCTCCTTTTTTCTGCATTATATTCGATTGGCTAATGGTAGATCGATACTGTCGAACAGACAGGGTCGATCACTCGTTTAAAACCGGACTCTCCCCCTGAGCCGGTTTTTTTTGCTTGTATACGAGTACTTGACGCGGAGGCGCAGCGGCGCGGAGGGTTTTGTTATTGAGGACGAGTATTGCTTACGCTGGAAATCATCGCGCGCAAGCAATATTCCAAAGCAAACCTAATCCTCCGCGCCTCTGCGCCTCCGCGTCCATTGCATCACGCGAAAGCAATACTCGCGCGAAAGCAAAAGCTCAAGCCGGGAGCATGCGTGTATGGTAGCTGCCATCCAGCAAGTCGAGATGAACGACTTTTCTTCTTTCCTGGTTGTATAACAATGACGTTACCGACAAGGTTTGTACGATCGTTTCATAATTCATGACCAGGTCGTGGGCTTTATTTCCTTCTCCGCTAAACAGGTGGAAATGGAGCACCTCTTCCTGGGTGGGGAATGGATTTTCTTCACGAAATGCCAAAAACCAGGCTTCCCGTTTTAAGCGTACATCCGCCTCATACAACGAAGCCGACGACCAGATGGCAGCCTTGTTCGGGTCAAGGGATTTAAAAAATACCTGTTTACCATCCCAGCGCAATTCATAAAGCCGGGTGTGTTTGTGCGTTTCTATGGCGATCATGCTGAAAGGTTCGATCCCGTTAAAGGAGTACTTTTCAAAAAAGTCATGAAACCGCCCGTAGCCAAAGGCATCCAGAAGCACAATACCTCGTGATAACCGGTAAGGAGGCCTGGAAATATGCCTTTCAAAGGCGCCATTCAGCAGACAAAGTTGCAGGGAATCGCTGCTGGCCACCCAGGTTCCGCCCGCCTCCCCATCTTTAGGAAAGAGAATATCCTTTCCATGAACGCTGTACACCTCGGGTGGCAGTGCCGGGGCACGCAGCCGGCGTTCATCCCGGTTGCTGGTGAAGAGGAAGCCGTTTTTGAGGGGGATATAGGTGAGGGTGCACATGGATTTAGACTATGCGCAAGTTAGGAAAGACGTTAATAGTTTTCAGTGTTCAGTTTTCAGTGTTCAGAAGAAGCCCGCTGAACACTGAAAACTGAACGCTGAAAACTTTTTTCCCTCAATAATTTCGGAATGAATATTCTTTTCTTACATTTGCAGCCCTGTAAGGGACTTCGGGGTGTAGCGTAGCCCGGTATCGCGCCTGCTTTGGGAGCAGGAGGCCGCAGGTTCGAATCCTGCCACCCCGACACAGACAGAGCGGAGAAACAGAGCGTAGAGCGGTGTTTCTTCGCTTTTTTGTTTTAAATACTCTTTCTCCGCTCTGTTTCTGTTTCTTGCGCTCCAATAACTCTATACTCTTTCCAGCATTTTAGCCGGACCGAAGAAGCGGGCAAGCGGGCCTTCGGCCAGGAGCGAGTGAGCGGAAATTGTTTAACCTGGGAAGCCATGGTCCATGGTCCATCGTCTATGGTCTATCGTCTATGGTCTTTAAAAATTCCCTTCCGCCCTGTGCCCCTGGGCGGTCCAGCTAATGACTTCTTCTGTTTCCGTATCATAGATCAAAAATCCCTCATTGTGGTTGTCGAGTTGGTGGAGAAGGGTTCCGCTTGCGTTCCATACAGCAGATTGTCCGGCGCTTTCAAAATCATCGTTAGGTCCTACAGAATTGGCCATCATAACGGTCATTCCGTGTTTTTTTGCAATTTCCGGATAACCTTTGCCGGCTTTTTCCATGCCTTTAGCCGACTTGGCAACACTGGCCAAATAGAAATCGGCTCCTTGTTGTGCCGCTTCTTCGGCATGTTCCGGCAGTAGTGATTCATAACAAATAGCCAGGGCAATTTTTTTATTGTCAAGGGAAAGGATCATAGACTGCAAACCCGGTTTGAAATAGGGCAATTCGTCCTTGTGGAGATGCTGCTTCGAGTAGGTAGAACGAGGCATGTCGGGCTGGAATATAACCAGGCTGATATGAACACCACTCTCACTCCGGGTGGGCAGCCCCACACAGATGGTCACAAGGTGTTTGTCGCTCATTTCCTGGAAGATATCGAGTCTGGAGTCTTCCTGGATGGTCGCAAGCTCTTCTGCAAGGGTAGGTTCATAACCGGTAAGGGAGAGTTCGGAAAAAAGGATGAGATCGGCTTCTTTTTCGAGAGCGAGTTCGATCATCCTTTTATGGGTTCCGATATTTCTGTCGATATCGCCTTTAAACGACCGGGTTTGTGCAACACACACTTTCATTTTGTTTCTTTCTTTAATTGTTCGATTACCTGCCGGAGGCTGGCCAGATGATGATCATCATGCTCTGCAGTAAAATAGGCCATGTCAACCGGGCGCATTTGCTTTTTTAATCGGGGATGCAGGGAACTGAATCCCTGGGTTTCATCATCCAAACTTTTTAAACGTTGAATGAATTGGGAACGCTTTGTCTGGAATTCGCCGATGAGTTCTTCCAGCTGTGCGGCATTGTGGTTGGCTTTATACGTTTTTGCATTACCCATGTCGGCAGCGCGTAAAATTTCCCTGCGAGCCAAAAAATCATCTATCCTTCCTTCATGCAGGCTTTCCAGGTCGATCAAATGGCCAACATGCTCTTTAATGCTCCATTTTCCATCCGGTTTCAATTCGGTAGCCTCATCACTCAATCCGGAAGTTAGCCCTTTTATCCGGATCCCTGTACCATGCAGGCGCTCCAATACATTCGGAAGCCAGCCCCCGGGGAGGTCAAAACTGAAGATACGGGAAGTCCAGGGTGTTCTTTCCATCATTTGATCGGCATGTAAAATTAATAATTTTTTTACCTTGTTTAGGTGAACTTCCGGTAAGTCGGTTCATGATGGAGCATAAACCCCTGTTTCTGGTAAACGGGTTCCCCGTGTTCTGTTGCATGTAATTCAAAACAATGGGTTCCTTGTTCTTTCGCGGCATCCATAAGAAGATTTAAAATTCGGCTACAAATGCCCAATTTCCGAAATTGGGGCAGCGTATACATATTCATGATATACCCCCATTTGCCGGAAGGATTTCTAAAATTTCCGGGTACCTCACGCAATGCAACAGTACCAATGCCAGCCACCTGTCCATTGTGTTTGGCGATATAGGAGATGCAGGTCCCGTCATCTATTGCCTTTTTGAAATAGGTGCTCATCTGATCGTAGAGTTCCGTGACCATCTCCTTACTTTGTTCCCCACCCAGTTCCCGGGCAAAACGGATCCGGTTTTCGACCAAATCAGCAACATCCCCGGGTCCGGCTTTGACATAGGAGATAGACGTTATCATGTTTCTGGTTGGCAGCAAGTATATCCAGAAGGTTTTATCATGGACCTTGAATTCCCGGTGTTTTTTGAAACCCATACTTTCATAAATATGCCGGGCTGCATTCTGAAATTCTGATGTATGCAATGCCACAAAGTTTTCTCCACTTTCCGCTGCGAAATTGACGCACATTTCGGTAAGTTTTCTTCCGATCCCTTTTCCTTCAGAACCCGGTCGAACACCTACCAAACGAATATGTGCCCAATCAGCCTGAAAGAGGGAAGTGGCCCTTCCGCTTGGCATGAGTATGGCCATCCCGATGATCCGGTTTTCATCTTCACAAACAAAACATTGACCGCGTTCCATAAGCCCGGGGAGCAGGTCGTTGTTCAATAGATTCGTTTCCATTTCCTGCCAATGTGCAGCGGTTAGCATGTTTTTATACTGTCCGTATGCCAAAAGGGTCAATTCCTTCATCTGGCCCAAATCCTTTTGATCCCCAATCCTGTAAGAAATTTTATGATTCGCGTTCATTGTTGTTAAGTTTGTTTTGGATCAATTGCTGAAGGTTTGCCTTGGCTGTTTTCCATTCGGTATGAATCAGACTAAAGTAAGCCGAATCCCTTAGTGTTCCATTGTCCCTCACAGAATGATTCCGTAAGATCCCTTCGAATTTCCCTCCTATTTTTTCAATGGCCTTTCTGGAGCGAAGATTCCTTGAATCCGCCTTCAATTGCACGCGTATCGTCTGCAGCTCTTCGAAACAAAAACGAAGGAGGGCTAATTTACACGCAAAGTTCACCTCTGTGGCCCAGTAATCAGGGATTAACCAGGTCCAGCCAATTTCCACGGTTTTATGGTTCGGGTTGAGTTCCATTAAACGGGTACTCCCTATTAGTTTTTGATCCTTTTTATGGACAATGACAAAGGGGAATTGGCTACCCTGTTGCCTTTCGAAAAGGGCCTGGGAAAAGTGGTCATGACGCCTCTGGTGTGTTTCCATATCCACAGAAGTGAATTCCCAGATACGTGGGTCCTGAGCCAGGAGATGAAGCTCTTCGAAGTGCACTTCTTCAAGCGGAATAAGTTCAATGCCCTGTTCTTTGAGGGTGGTGTTAGCGGCTATCCAGTTCATATATTCAGTTAAAACAGGGCAAAAATCATCCATAAACAAGGTATAGTACAGATACAAATTTGTTTAATTCGACCAGTACAGTTTCTTTGTGTTATGGAAAGGAAAACGCTTCTTTATCTGCAGATCGCGAACACGCTGGAGAACCATATTCAAAAGGATGTTTTAAAAGTTGGAGACCGATTGCCTTCCCTTAGAACGCTGGCTCTGGAAAAAGGAGTGAGTCTGGGAACAGCATCGCAGGCATATTTTGAGCTGGAAAGCAGGGGGCTTATTGAATCCAGGCCAAAGTCGGGTTATTACGTAGCTTATTCGCATAAACAATTCAACAGGATCCCTCAAACGAGCCGGCCTGTTATCGCAAAAACGGAGGATGACACAGAGGAGATCATATTTGCAGTATCTAAAAACACAGGCCAGGCAGAGGTTGAATTATCGACAGGCGTACCGGCCCTTGAATTATTACCCGTGGCGAAATTGAATAAAGCCATTGTGAATGCGACAAGGAATTTGAAGGGGGGAGGTTTGGCTTATGATAAATATGGAAACCAGAACCTGAAAAAACAGATCGCCTTACGTTCCCTGATGTGGGGCGGAAATCTGGATGAAGAAGACATAATTCCAACTTCCGGGAGTATGGAGGCTATATCGTTTTGTATGCTCGCCCTGGCAAAGCCAGGAGATACGATCGCCGTCGAAAGCCCAGTTTATTTTGGTATTCTTCACCTCGCGAAAAGTCTGGGACTCCATGTTCTGGAACTTCCTACAAACCCCACGACAGGAATAGAAGTGGAGGCTTTGCAAAAGGCTATGCAAAACCAAAACATCAGCCTTTGTCTGCTGGTAAGTAATTTCAGCAACCCGACGGGAAGCTGTATGCCGGATGAACACAAACGCGAAGTCGTCAGGTTATTGGAGAAGTTTAATGTGCCCCTGATCGAAGACGACCTGTTTGGTGACTTGTATTTTGGAAGGCAACGCCCCACTTGCTGCAAAACCTACGATGAAAGTGGGATGGTCCTTTTATGCAGTTCGTATTCCAAGACCCTGGCCCCGGGCTACAGGGTGGGATGGGTAGCACCGGGAAAATTTCGTGAAAAACTGGCCCGCACCAAATATTACCATTCTCT
This sequence comes from Bacteroidota bacterium, assembly GCA_036676705.1. Lineage (GTDB taxonomy): Bacteria > Bacteroidota > Bacteroidia > UBA8524 > UBA8524 > UBA8524. The sequence continues at coordinate 10,770 of JAKFCJ010000051.1, read as the reverse complement.
CTATACTACCTCGGTGACGCACGAGGCTATCGGACGTTTTCTGGAAAATGACCGTTATGAAAACCACCTTAGAAGATTAAGGCAGACCCTTCACCGGAATACCTTGCAGATCTTACGTTGTGTGGCAAACTATTTCCCCAATGATACCCGGGTTACGGTGCCCCAGGGTGGACTCCATTTATGGGTGGAGCTCAGCAAAGAATGCAATACGGTCGAGCTTTATAACCGGGCTATGCACCACAAGATCAGCGTGGCACCCGGACGTATGTTTACGCTACAAAATCAATATACGAATTGCCTGAAACTGAATTCGGGATTGGTCTGGGGAGACAAGGTAGAGAATGCGCTTCGGGTTCTCGGGACTTTGGCAGCAGACCGCTAAGCCCATGGCTAATTTCCGTTAACAGAAAGATCCCGAATACACTGTTCCCTGATTTCCCATAGTTCATTCACTGAATAGGGGATATCGGGATTTCTTTCCAACCATCCGGCCAAAAAGGCTTTATGGAAGTTAACTTTATAGTGGGTGATCTGTCCGGGTAACAGCTCCGTTTCCAGCAGCAGGTCGTTTGTATTATACGTTATGGTGAATCCGGGTTTGGTGAGATCAAGGATCCGCCCTTCATATTTCAGGTAATTATGTGCTTCGGGAATATAGTCGAGCTTATTCTTAGCCAGGGTCTCTGAAATTTCCGGAGTATTGCTTTTTGTCATTTTGATAATACCCAGGATCAACCTGATATGTGGAAAATCATTTTCCATAGCCAGCCCCATTAAAAGAGCATGTTTGGTGCTGCAGGTACCACAATTGTCGCGAAAAACGGAAATCGGGTCTTCCTTGTCGGGATTGCGTCCGTAATCAAGGTGCATCACATAATCGCAAGCCGCGCGAAAAGTCATTAGTCCACGGTCTATGCAAGCCCGGGAGATATTTCCGACTGCCTGTATCTTAAAATCCGGAATGGCATCCATACCACAAATATTTGCTATTTCAACTGTAACTCTCACCTTTAACTTTTCACTTTTCACTTTTAACTTTAACCTTTCACTTTAACCTTTTAACTTTCAAACGCTTCACCTTGATAATCCTCCTCTCATAATGATCTGCTATCAATTGGACTGCTTTTTTTCAACAGACGGAATATCAATTGAATAAAAAACTTTAAAAAATATGCAGACAATTTGGTAGTATTGAGGAAGCGTTATACCAAAAAACTATGCAAAACGAAGAAAACACTTTAAAAAACCAGGGTAATCCTGAAAAATCAAAAAACAATACTGGCCGGGTGGTACTCATTGCGCTGCTATTGATCTCGCTGATCCTCAACCTGTTTCAATGGTACAACAGCAATCAGGAAGCCGGCAACTACGAAACGACCATCGATAGTATGGCCATTGATAATGCCGAAGTAGACCGTCAATTGGAACTTACCCGATCAGAATTGGAACAATACCGCGGACGTTCTGAACAATTGGATAGCCTCCTGAATGATGCAAACGGCAAAATTGCAGAACAGGAAAGTAAGATCCGGGCTTTAATGAGCTCAGGTAAAAAATCTTCTGCCAACAATGCGGAATTGAGACGTCAACTTGAGGAATTGAAAACCTTAAAGGACAAATACCTCGAAGAGATCGACCGTTTGATCATGGAAAATCAACGCCTCCAATCTGAAAACGATTCATTGGCTGTGGAATTGAGCAATAATGTAACTGTCACCAATACCTTGCAGGCACGTTTAAAAGTTGCCGAACAACTTCGTGTTGACCGGGTGAGTGTAACCCCGCAGAAAAAACGGGCGATCGGTGGAAAGGCTGTAACTACCTCCATGGCCAAACGTACCGAAAAAATTGACGCCTGTTTTGTTGTGCTGGAAAATGCAGTTGCATCAAGAGGTACTAAATTGATCAGCCTGCGCCTCGTGGCACCGGATGGAAAACCGCTGGCAGGAACAAGCCAGGGTACTTTTGTGAATGTTGACAATGGACAGGAAATGACCGCAACGGCCAATCACCAATTGGATTATGACGGTAGCTCCATGGACCTTTGTTTGATTTGGGAAGATGAAAGCAAACCGCTTGTAGCCGGAAAATATGGCGTTGAAGTGTATATCGACGGAGCTTTGGTATTTACCTCATCCTTCAGTCTTGAATAAGCTTCGATGCGAATAAGCTTTTATGGTGCTGCCAGATTGGTTACCGGCAGCAAACATCTTATTGAAACAGAGTCGGGTTTGCGTGTATTGCTCGACTGTGGATTATTTCAGGGTGGCGGTCCCGACTCACATGAGTTGAACCGCCACTTTGGCTTTGACCCGGCAGGTATTGACCACGTGGTCTTGTCGCATGCCCATATCGATCATTCCGGACTTCTACCCCGACTGGTAGCCCAGGGTTTTGAAGGAAAAATATGGACCACTCCGGCCAGCGTTGACCTTTGTGAGATCATGCTCATGGATTCGGCGTATATCCAGGAAAACGATCTGCGCCGGGTAAATGAACGCCGGAAACGCCGGGGTGAGAGTCTTCTTGATCCTTTGTATACCGTCAATGACGTAGAAAAAACCATGACCCAATTCCGGGAAGTCGGCTACCGCCAGGAACATCGCCTGAATGAGGAATTCAGCTTTACATTTTACGACAGTGGCCATATAATCGGCAGCGCGGGTATATATATAGAAATTAACGAATCTACAGGAAGTGAAACGATCTTCTTTACCGGGGATATCGGTCGCAAAGGCGATATCATCCTGCATGATCCCGAACCTTTCCCACAGGCGAATTTTATCATTTGTGAATCCACCTACGGCGATCGCCTGCATGACGATTCCACACACGCAGCAGCACAGCTCTTACGAACAGTGTATGAAACCTGTGTGATCAATAAAGGTAAGGTCATTATCCCTGCATTTAGTGTTGATCGTACCCAGGAGATCATCTATATGCTGGATAAGATGCATTCCGAAGGAAAATTACCTGCCATTGAGGTTTTTGTAGATAGTCCGCTTTCCGTTAAGGCCACCCAGGTGATGCAAAAACATGAAGCCGATTTTAATCCTGCCATACTCGACTACATCAAAAAAGACGGGGATGCCTTTTGTTTTCCGGGACTGCATTATATTACTCAAGTGGAGGCTTCAAAAGCCCTGAACCACCGTAAAGAACCTTGTATCATCATATCCGCCTCGGGAATGGCCGAGGCCGGAAGGGTAAAGCACCATATTTTCAATTCCATAGAAAATGAAAAGAACTGCATCCTTATTGTTGGTTACGCCTCTCCGAGTAGTCTGGGTGGAGCTTTAAGAAGAGGAGACAAACTGGTACGCATTTTTGGTGAAGAACTGCAGGTAAAAGCCCGGGTAGAGGTGATGGATTCGTTCAGCGCCCATGCCGATTACAGGGAAATGTTGGATTATCTGTCCTGCCAGGATGCCTCCAAAGTCAGCAAGGTCTTTTTAGTACACGGTGAATACGATACCCAGATGGCTTTTAAACTCAAACTGATCGAGGCAGGTTTTTATCATATCGAAATTCCTGAATTGGGCGATTCTTACGAACATCCATGAGCACGGCAACACTAAAAAAAAGGAACCTCTTTCTGGTAATGGGTGCATTTTTTCTGGCCAATGCATTGATCGCTGAATTTATCGGGGTAAAAATATTCTCAGCCGAACGAACGCTGGGAATGGAACCGGTAAACTGGAATTTATTCGGACAAACCCTCAGTTTTAACATGACAGCCGGTGTATTGCTCTGGCCTATTGTCTTCATCATGACCGACCTGATCAACGAATATTTCGGAAGAAAAGGGGTGAGGTTCTTTTCCCTTTTAACCGCTGTATTGATCGCTTATTCCTTTTTAATGGTATGGATGGCCATGGGCACAACTCCCGCCGATTTCTGGATCAACCGGAAATTGGATAACGGAGGGGTGATGGATATGGATGCAGCCTATACCGCCATATTCGGACAGGGCTTATGGATCATTATTGGTTCTCTTGTGGCTTTTTTGATCGGACAGTTGATCGACGTTTTTGTTTTTCATGCCCTCAAGCGTCAAACCGGTGAAAAGAACATTTGGCTTCGGGCCACGGGGTCAACCCTGGTATCGCAGCTGATCGATAGTTTTGTGGTGTTGTTCATTGCCTTTTATATAGGTAAGGTCGGAACAGCAGACCAATGGCCCATGTCCTTGGTGCTTTCCGTGTGCCTGATCAATTATATTTACAAAGCACTCATGGCCCTGGTTCTTACCCCGGTCCTTTATTTGGCACATGGCCTGATCGACAAATACCTGGGCGAAGACCTTTCCCTCAAAATGCGCAAGGAAGCGATGGAAAATTAAGAGAACAGGAGGCTGCTGTCGCCAAAGCTCAGGAAACGGTAGTTCTCTTTTAGTGCTTCTTGGTAAATTTTACGCCAATCCTCTCCAACAAAAGCGGCAACCAACATGATCAGCGTCGTTTCAGGAAGGTGAAAATTGGTGATCAGTCCCTGGGAAAAAGCAAAATTGTAACCGGGATAAATGAGTATTTCCGTTCTTCCGTGAATTTCCGGGAGCTTGTTTTTATCCATATGGTCAAGAATAGCCTGGAGCGCCTGATCCTTTGGATAGGGATGCAAAGAATAGGCTTCAAGTTTCCCGATAAAAAATTCGGCATCCGGATTTTCGATCAACTTGCATCCCCACCAGTACAGCGATTCCAGCGTGCGCATGCTGGTTGTACCCACCGGAATAACAGGGCCTTTTGTATGGATAAGGTCCTCGATATTGGAACGTTTTACCCACATTTTTTCGTTGTGCATGGCGTGCTCACGTGGGTCATGGGCCTTTACAGGCTTAAAGGTTCCGGCGCCAACATGAAGGGTCAGACGCGTTTGATGGATACCTTTTTTTTCAAGCTGGTCAAAAACCTTTTGGGTAAAATGCAATCCGGCAGTTGGTGCTGCAACAGCCCCCTCATTTTTTGCATAGACGGTTTGGTAACGGTCCTTGTCGCTTTCTTCCGCTTCCCGTTGAAAATAGGGAGGGAGAGGGAGTTGCCCTGCCATTTCCAAAACCTCAGACAAACTGAGGGGCGAATCCCATTCCAGGCGAACCCGCCCGGTGGTTCTGTCTTCGAGATTGGCTTTTAATTGCGTTTGCCCCAGGTCGAGTTGCAACACTTCCCCGTCCTTCCATTTTTTTAGTCCGCCGATGATACATTCCCAGCGCGACGGACTACCCGATTGCATGATCACCTGCACATCGGTTGGTTCGGCAGGTTCCAGCAGCAGCACTTCAATACGGGCCCCGCTTTGCCGGTGAAAGATCAGTCGGGCCGGAATAACCCGGGTATCATTAAATACCAATAAGGCTCCGGAGGGAAGGTGATCGCTAAGTTCGTGGAAAACAGAATGGGTGATCTTTCCTTCCCTGTAAACCAACAACCTGGCCTGATCCCGCTCCGGTAAAGGAAAAGGAGGGATCTTTGATTCGTCAAGAGGATAATGGAAATCCCGGAGCGACAAGGCTTTCATGCGCGGCAAATATCTGTAAAAGGAACCTTTAGGAAAATGTTTTGTTTATCGAATGCTGAGTTCATTGTTTGTGTAGGTACAATGAATTGGATAATCTGTCAATTCGTCGATACTTATTCACTTGTTCTATACTTATTTGTACCTTTAAATAGCCAGACTAAACGATATGAAAAGAACACTACTACGAAAAAAACTTTATCCGCTTGTTTTGATTTTAGGGGTTGCCTACGCAGGTATTGCCTCGGTCATGTATGGTGGTGGACCGCCAAGTTCCATGACCAATGCGAGTGGAGAAAACAATTGTACCTCCTGCCACAGTGGAAGTTTAAACCCGACACCCGGCAATTTAGCTAACCTTACCCTTACGGGTTCATTCACCGGTGGAGGTTACCTTCCGGATAGTACCTATTCCCTGACTTTATCTTATAGCCAGGGAGGTATCAGCCGTTTCGGTTTTCAAATTACCGCCTTGCGTACCGATAACAATGACCCCGCAGGTGATTTTACAGCCGGTACAGGAAGTGCAAAACAAACCGCAACGGTTAGTGGAAAAACGCGTCAATACCTCAACCATACCAGTGGGGGTACAAGCGGATCGGGCAGCAAATCCTGGACTTTCACCTGGGATGCACCTCCAACGAATGTGGATACCATTTCCTTTTATGTGGTCGTAAATGCCGCGAATAGCGATGGACAAAGCACCGGAGACCAGATCTATGCAAAGGTATTTAAGATCGCTGCGTCCTCCCTTTTACCAACGGCCTCGATTTCCGTGAACCGGAATCTGGTTTGTGCCGGCGACACCCTGACCCTGGTGGGATCGGGAACCAATAGCCCGACCAGCTACAAATGGAAATTCCATACCGGCATTCCGCAAATTGTGACCACACAAAGTGTGGTTCGTACCTATTCTACCGTGGGTACCTTCAGTGATACCCTTTGGGTTTACAACAACAAAGGAGAATCAAAACCGGTTCGTAATGTAACTCAGGTTGTGGCCAAACCTTCCGCGAGTATCCCCTCGATTTCACCGGGAACCACGGTATGTGAGGGCGACTCTATTATCCTGACTGCCAATGCGGGAGCAGGCTTCCGCTATTCGTGGAATACAGGGAACCCTGCAGATACGTTCCAGTCCCTGAAGGTTTTTCAATCAGGATCTTACAAGGTCACGGTAACGAACAGCTCTGGTTGCTCGCGGGAAAGTAATCCCGTGGCACTCACCTTTAAACCCCTGCCGGTTTCCAGCCTGAGTTTCAGTCCGGCGGCAGATACGGTTTGTTTCGGTGATTCGCTTGTGGTTACTGCCGATACCGGGTATGTGAATTATGATTTTTATAACGGCACCACCCTGATTCAATCGGGTACTTCAAATGTCTGGATACTGAAACAGGTAGGTTCTTATGCCATCCGCGTTGTGGCCGATAATGGGTCCTGCGAGGCTTCTTCCGTTACGGTGAACAAATCCATAAAAGCCCTGCTTCCTGCTCCGGTATTGAGTTGCGGAACAGCGACTACGAATGAGGTCAACTTTAATTGGGCTCCCGTTTCAGGGGCAGTAGGGTATGAAGTGAGTATTGATAACGGTTCATTTGTGAGCACAACTGCCACAACCTGGCAGGTAACCGGACTAAACTTCAATACCCAGGTGAATATTCGCGTCAGGGCCCTGGGCACCGGAAATTGCAGTGTGGGTAGTTTGGGATCGCTCAATTGTACCAGCCTGCCTTGTTCCCAGTTTACCTATGATCTTGTTGTTTCCGACAGTTCCTTATGTGAAGGGGATACCCTGAGTATCGACATCAATAACTTGTCGCTGACCAACTACTCCATCACCTACAATGGAGGTCAGGGCACAACGAATACCCATTTTGAGTTTGTACCAACCGTTGCAACGGCGATGTACACCATCGAAATTACCGACCTGAACAGTCCGGGTTGTCCGGCCTTTGTCATCAACGGGAATTTCCTGGTTGAACAACCAAGTGCAGTAAATGTCATTTACACCGCCACCAGCGTTTGCCAGGGATTTCCGATTGATCTGGTAGCCAATGCCAATGGAATTGTCAACTACAAGCTGTTCAATAACGGAACGGAAATAGCCAGCAATACCACGGGTATTTTTAGCCAGGGAGGAATCGCCAATGGTGATAGTCTGTATGTAATTGCCTATGGAATGGTTTGCGAAAATGTAAGTAGCAGCCAGGCAATCACCATCCATCAACCCGTACAACCCGGATTTACGGTTACCGGATCGAACCGTGACTGGGATTTCACCGACACGACTTCCAATATAACAAGCCGGATATGGGATTTTGGAGATAATTCAGCTACCCAGACAGCCGCAAGTGTATCGCATACCTACGGCGTAAATGATGTGTTTAATGTGCGCCTGTACACAGTTGACAACAATAGCTGCGAAGATTCTGCCGCCCAACAGGTTACAACCGACAATGTTGGGGTGATCGATGCGCTGATTTCACAGGTGAAACTTTACCCGAACCCGGCCAGCTCGTATTTGCAGGTAGAAACCGGATTTATCGTCCAGGAAGCCGAAATATGGAATACCGCCGGACAAAAGATCCAGGCGAAAGAGGTCAATACCGACAAGTTTGAACTTGACCTTTCAGGCATGGCTCCCGGAGCTTATCTGCTCAAATTAAAATGGAAGGATCAGGAAGCCACCCTTCGATTTATGATAGAATGATGACACAGACGCACGGCAGTGCGTCTCCCGTGAAATAAAAGAAAAGCCATGGTCGCAAAAGCAAAATGCGACCGTGGCTTTTTTTATCTGCTTACATCAAGCAGATAATTGATCTGCTCCTTCTTCATAAATTCAAGGACCTCTTTTTTAACATCCACCCTGATCGAGCTCGAGCGGAGAGGCAACTGGACCTTATTCTCCGGATCGATCAGGCGCAATTTTAACTTGGTATCACCCGGGTATTCTGACAGAAAACGCTGTAAACGCCCGCCAAACTCTCCATCGATACGTTTGATCGGCACCACCAGCGTCATAAAATTCAATAACTGGGCGCGCATCTCACGCAAAGTGCCGATTTGTTGGATGACGAACTCCAGTTCCATGCTATCCTTAGGCCATGCCCGTTTGTTCACGGTACCCTTGATATACAGGTATTTTTCCATCTTCAGCGTATTCCTGAAATTCGGATACAGGCTCTTGCTCAAACGAAATTCATAACGGCCGGTATAATCCTCCAGATTGAAGACGGCCATTAAGCCGCCATTGAAGGTCTCTCTTTCCACCAGGTCACTCAATAATCCGCCCAGGAGGATGTTTTTTCCATAAAGTTCATCCAGGTTTTGAAGGTCACGCAGCTGGTGGGTGCAGAGTTCGTGCATTTCAACGCCGTATTTGTCCAATGGATGGCCGGACAGGTACATGCCCACCACGGTTTTTTCCCTTTCGAGCTTTTCTTCCAATTCCCAGGGGTCAGAAGGAGGGATGACCGGCTCAGGAAGCTCGGCATCTGTGCCACCTCCAAATAGAGACACCTGGGAGGCAGCCTCATTGCTCTGGTAACTCGCGCCGTATTTAATGGATTTTTCGATGATGGTCGAATCTTCATTGACCTGACGGGCAAAATATTGGGCACGGTGTATCCCTTTAAAACAATCGAACGCACCGGAAACAGCCAGGGCTTCCATCACCCTTTTGTTTACAGCCTTGAGATTAAGCCGTTTGGTCAGGTCAAAAATGCTGGAATAAACACCGTTTTCCGCGCGGTTGCTGATGATCTCCGAAGCAGCTCCTTCACCAACCCCTTTGATGGCCGATAAACCAAAACGGATTGCATTTTCTTTATTTACCGAAAAGTTCAGTTCCGATTCATTCACATCGGGACCCATCACCTCAATGCCCATACGCCGGCATTCCGACATATAAAAAGTGAGGTTTTCAATGGTTTTTTCAGCATTCAGCACGGAAGCCATAAACTCCTGGGGATAGTGGGCTTTCAGGTAGGCCGTTTGAAAGGCCAAAACCGCGTAACAGGTAGAATGCGATTTGTTAAAGGCATATTGGGCAAAGGCTTCCCAGTCCGTCCAGATCTTATTGAGTTTGTCTTCCGGATGCCCTTTTGCCTTGGCCCCCTCAACAAAACGTTCTTTCATTTTGTCGAGCACCGATTTTTGCTTCTTACCCATCGCTTTACGCAGGGTATCTGCTTCACCTTTGGTAAAATCGGCCAGCTTTTGCGAAAGGCGCATCACCTGCTCCTGGTACACGGTAATACCGTAGGTTTCGGCCAGGTATTCCTCCATATCCGGCACATCATAACTTACGGGTTCCTGTCCGTGTTTACGGGCAATGTAGTTGGGGATATATTCCATCGGACCCGGACGGTACAAGGCGTTCATGGCAATGAGGTCTTCAAACTTATCCGGTTTGAGCTCTTTCAGGTTTTTCTGCATGCCGATGGATTCGAACTGAAAGATCCCATTGGTTTCTCCGCGCTGGAAGAGGGCATAGGTCTGTTCGTCATCCAATGGAAAATCATCGGCTATCAGCCGGATCCCATGCCGGCGCTCTACCTCGTCGATCGCATCGTTGATAATGGTCAGCGTACGCAATCCCAGGAAGTCCATTTTTAACAAGCCGGCCGATTCTGCCACACTGTTGTCGAACTGGGTGCAAAGCAAATTCGAGTCTTTCGACATGGCCACCGGCACAAAGTTGCTGATATCATCCGGTGTAATGATCACCCCGCAGGCGTGGGTTCCGGTATTCCGGACGGAGCCTTCGAGATCACGGGCCTGGTGGATAACGGAGGCGCGCATATCCCCCGCAAAGGCCATTTCCCTGAATTTATAGGCTTTTTCTCTGTCCTGCGGGTTGAGCGCGTCAAGTAGTTTCGGGTTTATCCCCTCGCTTTCCAGGAGCTGTTTTATGGATGAAGCGGGATTAAGCGGGAAGGACTTGGCCAGTACATCTGCTTCTGCCAGGGGGTATTCCAAAACCCGGGAGGCATCGCGCAGGGCCGATTTTCCGCCGAGGGTTCCATACGTGATGATCTGGGCAACCTGTTTTTGCCCGTATTTCTGGATCACATAATTAATCACCTTTTCCCGGCCCCGGTCGTCAAAGTCAATATCAATATCAGGCATGGAAACCCGGTCAGGATTCAGGAAACGCTCAAAGAGCAGGTCGTATTTGATGGGGTCCACGTTGGTGATGCCGATGCAGTAGGCCACGGCCGAACCGGCAGCCGAACCCCGTCCCGGACCCAC
>JAKFCJ010000050.1:0-35386 GCA_036676705.1 Bacteroidota bacterium | reverse complement strand
ACAGGATGATCTGGTCGTCTGACTTATCTTCGGTTAACTGCGCACGTTGGTACAGGATCAGGATAATAAAATCTACCACCCGTAAAAGCAGCCAGGTAACGCACAGGATCATTAAAGCACCGTAAATCCGGTGAAGGATATCCCTTACCCGAACGATCTGTTCTGCTTCCAGGTTCCAAACTTCCGGGAACCTTAATTGTACCAGTGCCAGATAAAGGGAAATATAGAGGATGATAGCCTGAAACGGGCGTACCAGCAATTCTACAAATTCATCATGACCCGTTCCTTCCGAAAATTTCTTAAAAAAGCGGTAGAGAAAATTGGCAAAGATGCGCGCAACATATTTTCTCAACACATATCCTATCAGCAATACCAACAGGGCGAAACCCAATGAGCGGTATGAATTGCTTAAAAATTCCTGTTCGAGAAAGGTATCCATCTTAACAAACTTAAGACATCAATGTGGTTAAGGACAACTCAAGGCCTTTTTTTGCCAGTCCTGATGGTTTTGGATTAAACTGATGCAAACGTAAAACAGCCTGGCGAATGATGGTCGAAGCATCATGGAAGATCGCCTCATCCGAAAGTTTGGCATCTGCTCCCATTAAATAAGCAAATACCCGGGCCATTCCGCAGTTCGCAATGAAATCGGGAAGGATACTCACCAGTGAATCGGCATGGGCGGCAATCGGACCAAAGAATATCTCCTGATCGGCAAAAGGCACATTGGCACCGCAGGAGATCACCTCCAGGTCATTGGCCGCCATGCGGTTGATCTGATCGCGGGTCAACAAACGACTGGCGGCTGCAGGGATCATAATTTCGGCACCGATATCCCATATTCTGGCATTCACTTCCTCAAATGGCGTAACCTTTTCGGCGGCCAGTTTATTTCCCTTTTTCTCCACAAAAAGACGGGTGATCTCTTCGAACGTAAATCCCTTTTCGTTGATCAGTCCTCCATCGCGGTCAATAATTCCCACGACCTTCACCCCTTGTTGAGCCTGGTAAAATGCCGCAGCAGCAGCCACATTCCCCCATCCCTGGATGATGGCCCTTTTTCCGGCCACTTTTCCTCCATAGATATCATAGTAATGGCGAACGGCTTCACTTACTCCCCAGCCGGTGATCATATCCGCTACGGTATATTTTCCCGACGTATCAGGGGTAAAGCGACTATCTGTCAATTTCCATAACACCCCTTCCTGAAGCTGTTTGATCCTTTTGCTTACTTCTTCCGGAGCCAATTTCAAATGACCATTAACCACGCCTTCCTGAGGGTGTAATAAACCATAAGAACGGGTGATCGGGATCACCTCATGGATCTCATCCACATTCAGGTCTCCACCTGTTCCATAGTAATTTTTTAATAATGGATAAACCGCCTTGTACCATCTTTCCAAAACCCCTTTTTTCCTGGGGTCGTTCGGATCAAAATTGATCCCCGATTTGGCTCCTCCTATTGCAGGACCACAAACGGTAAACTTGATCTCCATGGTTTTGGCCAACGACATTACTTCATGCTTATCGAGTCCCTTACGCATGCGCGTTCCCCCGCCGGCTGCACCCCCGCGCAGGGAGTTGATCACCACCCAGCCCACAGCCTCGGTTTCGGCGTCATGCCATTCGAAGACGATCTCTGGTTCCTTGTGCTCGTACTTGTCTAATAAGGTCTCAAAATTTGTTTGATGGTACATATATGCTTAATTCAAAATTCTTGAAAAATCTCCCCACATGGCCCCTCCGATGCTATCCGATTTTGCACCCGTAACTGTTGCCAGGGTATTTGTTTCCTGCCTAACCCGAAGCACCCCTAAAAAGGCGAAGATCAGTGCTTCTTTGTATTCGATGAGCAGGGGGTTCTCCGGAACGATCATGTGTGCATCACACTGGCTGCTGAGGTGATCGATCAGGGTAGTATTGTAGGCTCCTCCTCCGGTTATCAGTACTTTTTTTGCCGCAATATCCTCGCCGGCATAGTATTCAACGGCATCGGCAATTTGTCCGGAAATATGGTCCACCAGGGTTTTCATCAGGTTCTCCTGGGGCACCTTTTCCAGATCATACTTGCGTACCAGCGGCCAGAAATGGGTATTCAGCCATTCCCTGCCCATGGATTTTGGTTTGAATTCCTGGTAAAAAGGAAGGGCATCCAGCTCTTTTAAAAGTTCATAATGCACGGATCCTGAAGCGGCTATTTGTCCGCCATCATCATAGGTATGCCCCAAATTCCGGGCGATCCGGTTCAAAACCAGGTTGCAGGGGGCAATGTCAAAGGCGAGGCGCTGGCCATCTTCATTCACGGAAATATTCGCAAATCCGCCCAGATTCAGACAGAAATCATATTCAGAAAACAACAATTCATCCCCTACCGGGACCAAAGGAGCTCCCTGCCCGAACAGGGCCAGGTCCAAAAGGCGAAAATCACTGACCACCGGCAATCCGGTAACCGCCGAAATGGCCGATCCATCACCGATCTGTGCGGTAAAACCGGCTTCAGGCTGATGGAAAATGGTATGCCCGTGAGAGGCGATAAAGTCAGGTTCTAGTTGATGTTTGGTTATAAACTCAGTACATAGCTGCCCCAGGTAATGGCCATAAAAAGTATGGGTCTTCACATAGATCAGTGCTGTTTGTTTGCCAAGTTGGGATAAACGTACCCGCCATTTTTCATCGTAGGGGATGGTTTCTCCAAAGAGGATCTCGTAATTCCACTTCCCCCCCTCTTCCCGCAGGGTGCAATAGGCCAGATCAACGCCATCCATGGATGTACCCGACATCAACCCCAGTATTTTATAAGTTCTCACAGGCCGCGAAGTTAATTTAATTGCATTAAAGCAGAAGCCGTATCTTGCCATGACCATGACCAAAAGAAGAACCTTTTTAAAATACAGCGCCATGGCCATTCCCGCTGTATGGATGGGCCTGAACCCGGCAAAGGGAACTGCCGGTAACCGGGAAGAGGTTGCTCCTGACCCTGAAACACCCGAAAACAACGACTGGAAAAAGATCCGAAAGGAATTTGAACTCGATAAAAAACAGATCTTTCTAAACAATGGCACCATCGGCCCTTCTCCCCTCGTTGTTACTGAAGCCGTGGTCAATAGCCTGCGTGAGGTAGACCGCACGGCAACCTATGGCGGATGGGAAACGGCAACAAACGTGATCGCACGCTTTTTTGGTACTTTGGAAGAAGAGATTTGCCTGACTCATAATGTTACCGACGGGATCAATATTGTTGCGCAGGGCCTTCCTTTAAAAGAGGGGGACGAGATCATTATCAGCAACCAGGAGCATGTGGGAAATGCCCTTCCCTGGCTGGCCCGGGCTCAAAGGGATAAACTGGTCGTTCGGATTCTTGACCTCACCCTGCCAAACGAAGAACTTCTTGATGCCCTAAACAAATTGATCCTTCCGCGCACGCGTGTTATCGCCCTGCCCCATATTCCCTGCACCAGCGGACGTATCCTTCCGGTAGAAGAGATCGGAGTGATCGCAAAAGAAAAAAACCTCTTTTATTTTTTGGATGGAGCCCATGGGCCCGGAATGCTCGATCTGGACCTGGGCCGCATGAATTGCGACTTTTATGCTACCTGCACCCATAAATGGATGCTGGGACCAAAAGGAACCGGATTTTTGTTCATCCGTAAAGATAAACTCCCATCCATAACACCCATATTTACAGGAGCGTACAGCGATACCGGATGGAACCTGATCGACGGGGACCCGCGCATCTTCGGATGGTCGCAGGTGGCCTCCCGTCATCTTAACGGTACCCAAAACCGTTCCCTCTTCGACGGGGTCGTCGCCGCTATTGCCTTCCATGAAAAAATAGGAAAACAAAAAATCGCAGCCCGAATCCGGGAATTAAATGATCACCTGTATTCCCATATTGCCACCATCCGGGGCATTAAAATAATTACACCCATTGTTGAGCGCGCCGGACTCTGTTCCTTTACCTTCGATAACCGCGATTATCTCGATTTCCAACGGTATTGTGTCGATCGGAATATCGTGATCCGCGCCGTACCGGAAAATGAGGTTAACGCGATCCGGATCAGCACACATATCTATAATTCTACCGAAGAAATCGACACCTTTGTAGGCACATTGACCGAATACCTCCATGCCTGAAACGGGTGTTTTCCTGAATAACGAATTTTATCCCTGGTCCAAATTAAAAACGTATCAGGGTCATCTTCCCATCCTGCAATTTTGTCGCGAATGGTTGTTGGGTATGGATAAATTTACCCGCAACAGCTCTGGTTCCACGGGGACTCCAAAAGCCATTTCTATACAAAGAGCCCAAATGTTAGCCAGTGCTGCGGCAACGGCAAAGGTCCTAAAGCCAATGGCTCCCGATATAATTCTCCTGAATCTCCATCCCGAAACAATAGGTGGTACCATGAGTCTGGTGCGTGCCATGGAATGGAACCTGAACCTGCAGGTTGTGCCTCCGGAAGGAAATCCGATGCGCCTGCTTGATGGCATCCATCCCTTTACGATCTGTTCGCTGGTACCCTTACAACTGCATGATATTTTGCAGGACCCGTCATCCATAGCCAAACTGAACCAATTTCGGGTCGTGCTTTTAGGCGGTGCGGGGATCGGTCAAACATTATTTGAGGCCATCCAGGAACTTCGGCCTACCGTTTATCATACTTATGGTATGACGGAAACCTGCAGCCATATTGCACTTCGTCAACTTAACGGACCCGGAAAACAAGAACGTTTTTATCCTCTTGAAGGCGTGAAACTTTCTTTGGCTGATGATCAAACGCTGGTCATTGATGCCCCCATGGCCATCCATCCCTCCCTAAAAACCAATGATCTGGCCCGTCTGTACCCTGATTTTGGTTTTGAAATTTTAGGCCGTCTTGACCGAACACTGATCTCTGGCGGGGTAAAAATGCAGCTCGACGAACTGGAAACGCTCTTTTCTCCCCTCTTCCCCAACCTTTCCTTTTTTTTATATGGACTGGAGGATGCCCGACTCGGGCAAAAAATGGTGCTGGTGCTTGAATCCCCTCCTTTTTCCACGAGCGAACTTGAAAAAAAACTGAAGGAACTTGCTCCTCCCTACAAAGCGCCCAAAGCCATTATATTTGCCCCCCGTTTTGAACGCACCTCATCGGGAAAAACAGACCGCACAACAACGATCCGGAAATGGGCAAAAACAAATTAAAACGCTTCGCCGAAATGAAAAATTTCGGCAATACTTATGAATTCCCTGAAGACATGCCCGGAACATGGCATAAGCAGGTTTTCAAAAATTCCAACCCCATTATTCTTGAACTCGCCTGTGGTCGTGGCGAGTACTCGGTTGCTTTAGCCAAACTTGACCCGCAAACCAATATTATCGGGGTGGATATTAAAGGGTCACGTTTATGGAGAGGAGCCAAATCTGCGATCGAAGAAGGGCTTCATAATGCGGCTTTTTTACGCACCTATATCGAACGGATCACCACCTATTTCAGTCCCGGCGAAGTCAGCGAAATATGGATCACCTTTCCCGACCCGCATCCCCCGGCCGGAAAATCGAAAAAACGCCTGAGTTCCCTGCGTTTCCTGAAAGAATACACCGCTATTGTTAAAGATGGCGGACTCATTCATCTTAAAACCGACGACGACCTGCTTTACCAATTCACGAAAGCCGGGGCTGAATTTTTGGGCATGACGATCTTAGAAGATGTGGAAGATGTGGTTAAAGACCGGGCTGCAGACCCCTTGCTGAGTACGCGCACTACCTATGAACTGCGCTGGATCAGTGAAGGAAAAAAAATTCATTACCTTAAATTAAAACTGGATCACTCCCTCTTCAATGCCGAAAATTTCGCCGCGGCCAATGAGAAGATGAAAGCCTGGTTGACGGTTTTTAATGCCAAAAGAAAGGCTTAATTATCAAAAGCAACCTGCTAACAAGTACTTCTTGAGGAAAATATTCTATTTTCGGGCGGTTGAATTAATAAAACATGATATCATTCAATAAGCTTAATACCCTGTTTGGCTGGCTTAGCTTCGGCTTTGCCATGGTGGTTTACACCTTAACATTAGAGCCTACCGGCAGTTTATGGGATTGCGGTGAGTTTATTTCCGCCGCTTATCGTTTGCAGGTTGTTCACCCCCCGGGTGCTCCTCTCTTTCTGTTGATCGGTCGTTTTTTCAGCCTTTTTGCAGGCGGTCCGGAAGATGTCGCCTTTATGGTGAATTTACTATCCGCCACCACCTCTGCCTTTTGCGTGATGTTCACCTTCTGGATCACGACCTATTTTGCCAGCAAGTTGCTCGCCGAAAAAGATAAAGAAAGCAGCGGAGTAAACAGCCTGGTGATCATTGCAGCCGGACTTGTAGCTGCAGGAACCCTGACCTTTTCCGATACCTTCTGGTTTTCTGCTGTTGAGGCGGAGGTGTATGCTGCGTCTTCGTTCTTTATGAGCTTCACTTTTTGGGCCATCCTGAAATGGGAGCGTGTTTCCGAGGAGCCCGGTGCTAACCGCTGGCTCATTTTTATCGCCTACCTGGTTGGTTTGGCCATCGGTGTCCATTTATTGAACTTACTTGTAATACCCGGTATCGTCCTGGTTTATTATTTCAAAAAATACAACTACAGCAGAAACGGTCTTTTGCTTGCGCTGGCTGCCGGTTTTGCCCTTTTATTCACGGTTCAGTTGGTGATCATTCCGGGCATCCCTTCCATGGCTGCCTGGATGGATTTGAAATTTGTCAACAGCCTGGGTATGGGCTTTAATTCCGGCGTGATCTTCTTCGCTATCCTGATGCTTGTGCCTTTGCTTTTTGGTATCTGGTACACACAAAAAAAACAGGTGGTTTTATGGAATACCATCCTGCTCGCCTTTTCCTTTATCCTCATCGGATATTCTTCTTATGCCATGGTGGTGATCCGCTCCAATGCGAATACCCCTATCGACATGAATAACCCTGACGACCCGCTAACCCTGGTGTATTACCTCAACAGGGAACAGTACGGCGACAGGCCGCTTTTAAAAGGCCCTCATTTTAAGTCAGAAATAGTGGGTTACGAACAGGGAAAAGCCCGCTATATCCGTGGTGAAGAGAAATATGAGTTTACCAACCACGACTTTTCGTACAAATACAATCCAAAAGAAATGATGGTGTTCCCAAGGATCTACGATCAGACAGATCCGGGTCACGAAGAAGGGTACAGACTCTGGGGAGGAATACCGGACAATAAGACCCCCAATATGTCTCATAACCTGCGTTTTTTCAGGAAATACCAACTGGGTCATATGTACTGGCGTTATTTTATGTGGAACTTTTCCGGCCGCCAAAACGACGGGCAAGGCATGAGGCCAACAGATATCTTCGATGGTAACTGGATCTCCGGTATTGGATTTATTGATGGAATGCGCCTGGGTCCCCAGAGCAATATGCCTGACGACATGAAGGAAAATCCGAGCCGCAATACCTATTACCTCATTCCTTTTCTCCTGGGTATAGCCGGTATCGTTGCACAATACAAACGCGATAAACATGGCGTACTGATCAATACCGTCCTGTTTATTGTAACCGGCGCCCTGCTTATTATCTACCTGAATCCACCACCCTACGAACCGCGTGAAAGGGATTATGTATTCGTAGGTTCCTTCCAGGTGTTTTGTACCTGGGTCGGGCTTGGTGTTATCGGGCTTTTCCTCTGGTTAAGAACAAAGATCAATGCCCGGACTTCAGTAGCTATTGCCATTTTTGCTGGTATTATGGGAAGTCCGGTTATTTTGGGTTCTCAGAACTGGGATGACCACGACCGTTCAGGCCGGTATATGAGTACCGATTTTGCCAAAAACTACCTCAAATCCTGTTTGCCTAATGCAGTTCTGTTCACCAACGGAGATAATGATACCTACCCGCTTTGGTTTGTCCAAAACGTGGAAGGTTACCGTACCGACGTGCGTGTAATTAACCTTAGCTTATTGAATGCTGCCGATTACGTGGAAAGCCTGCGTTTGACCCATTACGATTCCAAACCCTTTAAACTTTCCTTTACCCAGGACCAGATCCGTACAGGTCGCAGGGACAGGGTGATGGTGCAGGAAATTGGAAATAAGGATCAGTATTACGAACTCTCGACCGTAATGCAATTTGTGGCCAACGATACCGACCCGAGAGCAAAACGCAGGGACCAGGGCGGAAATATTACAAGTTTCCTTCCTGCCAAAAAGTTTAAGATCACTGTCAATAAGGATGAAGTGATCCAAAAAGGTATCGTAAGTGAAGCATACCGTGATTCTATCGTCAGTGAAATGCTGTTCGAGATCCCCGGTAACGGACTTACGCGCTCCAGCCTCATTATGCTGGACATCATCGCGAATAATCTCTGGGATCGTCCGGTCTATTTCACCACCACCACACCGGTTGAAACTTATGAAGGTCTGCAGAATTATTTCCAGCTCGACGGGCTAACCTATAAAGTGGTACCTATCCTGACTATTCCGCAGGGCCGTGAAGCACAGATGAGAGATTTTGGATTTGTTGATACCAAAAAAATGGTGGCTCAACTGGTCGACTCCTTTACCTGGGGAGGTATGGAAGACCGCCCGATGTGGGTAGATGATAAAATGCAGCTGGTACCTCGTGTTATGCGTGGAACCTTCCTGCGCACCGCAAGGCAACTCATTTTAGAAGGACAGAATGCCAAAGCCATTGCCCTTTTGGATGAGTGTTTGAAGGATATCCCGGATCATAACCTCGCCCTGGAAAACTACAATATCGAGATCGGCGAAGTTTACTATATGGCTGGAGATAAGGCAAAAGCCGTAGCTGTGATGAATCTGATCGTAAACAGGGCCCTGGAAAAAGGGAAATATGTCAAGCAATTCAAATCATCCGATTACCCGCTTGCCGCACAGGAGCTCAACAATTCCCGCCAGATCATTGGCTACGCCCAGCAAATAGCCTCCAAGTACCAGGATATGGAGGCTGCGAATGAATTTGGTGCCAAACTCGCCGAACTCAATTAATGGGTCGTGAGATCAACATAGACGCTAAAAGAAGCCGATTACCCTTTGGGGTGATCGGCTTTTTGCTTTTTGCACTGTTTATTTGGCAGAAAGCCTGGATGGATAAAGTTGCGATTCGTCATGATATGACGAGCTATTATGCGTATCTAAATGCAGCCGTCCTGCATCACGATCTCACCCTTTCCTTTGATGATGGCAGTTATGGCGATCAATTTGCCTGGACCACTCCGGCTAAGAATGGAAAAATTATCCGGATGACCATGGGGGTTTCGCTTCTCGAGAGTCCCTTTTTTCTAATGGCCGATCTCAGTGCCCGAATTTTTGGATTCGAGCGGAATGCATATTCCCCGCATTATGTTTTTTTCCTTTTTTTAGGCTCTTTTTTATACCTGCTTTGGGGACTATGGTTCATTTTTAAACTTGTTGCCGCCTGCTTTACTGAAAGATTGGGTCTTTTGGTAGTGGTTGCTCTCGCATTGGGGACCAATCTCTACTACTATACTTACGAAGAGGCATTGATGGCACATAGTTTTAACTTCTTTCTTTATGCCGGGCTGCTTTATTTTACGTTATCCTGGCACCAAACGCCATCGGGTAAAAATGCAATAAAACTCGGTATCATTCTCGGCTTTCTGGTTTTGATCCGTCCCATCCATATTTTGGCGATCCTTATCCCCCTCCTGTATGATGCACAAAACAATGTCAAATGGATGATGCTGAAAAACCATATCCGTCATCTTCTGATAGTGGCTTTTTGTATCCTCCTGGTGATAAGTCCGCAACTCATTTACTGGAAATACCTGAGCGGAAATTGGGTGTATTACTCCTATGGCGATGAACATTTTTATTTCGACGCGCCCATGATCTTAAAAGGATTATTCGGTTTCAGAAAAGGTTGGCTCATCTATACTCCCCTTATGATCCCTGCTTTGGTTGGTTTATGGCCTTTCTTAGGCCGTTACCGCGCATTTGCTCTCCTCTATGCCATCTTCCTGCCCGCATACATCTATACTGTCTTTAGCTGGTGGTGCTGGTGGTATGGAGGTGGTTTTGGCTCACGTTCCATGATCGATGTACTTCCGCTCATGGCCTTACCCCTTGCGGCTTTCTTTCAGCTTTTTTCAGGTTACAAACGCCTGTTCTCCATCTTTCTGCTTTTGGGAGCCATCGGACTGAATCTCTTTCAAACCAGACAATATAAATCGTCTCTCCTGCACTGGGACGGCATGACATGGCCTCTCTACAAACGTATTTTTCTGAAAACAAGCTGGCCGGCTGATTATGAAGACCTCATTTCTCCCCCAGATTATCCCGCTGCTAAAGAAGGAAAACGCGACATTTGAAAAAAACTGAAATCTGAAAACTGAAAACTTCCCCCCATGTCAACCCTGAGTCTGGTCATTCCCTGTTACAATCCTTCCGAAAATTGGGAAAAGGAGCTGGTTGAACATGCAAAGGGTTTTGCTGCCTATATCGGTCAGGATTTTAAACTGGTTTTAGTCAATGATGCCTCATCCAAAGGAATGGATAAATCTTCTATTCAATTTATAACAGATAACATCGCTGATTTTCAATATATAAGCTATGGTAAAAATCGAGGTAAAGGTTATGCGCTTCGTTGCGGAATTGATACAATAAATGAAGGCCTGATCCTGTATACGGATATTGATTTCCCATACGAATACGCCAGCATGAAAGCCATCTTGAGGAGCCTGCAGGAAGGAAATGATATTGCCGTGGGAACGCGAGACGATGTCTATTACGAGAATACCCCAAAAAAACGAACACTTATTTCGAAATTATTGCGTTTTGTGCTCCGTCGTATTTTTCGTTTACCGATCACCGATACCCAATGCGGACTCAAAGGTTTCAACCAAAAAGGAAAAAAGATCTTTCTTCAAACACGCATCGAACGATTTCTTTTTGATATGGAATTTATTGCCCTCGCAAGCAGGGATAAAGCCATAAAAATGAAGCCGGTAGCGGTAAGCCTGCGTAGCAATATTCAGTTTTCCAGGATGAATGCGAAAATTCTGCTTACAGAATCCATAAATTTATTCCGGATTTACTGGCTAACCCACTTTCCCTGATGTTGTTTTTACGAGCCCCCTTCATCTCTTTTGTCCTTACCACCATGTTGATGGGACTTTTTTACGCAGATGAACTGTCGCGGCCAAATGACTATTACCTCTCTGCTGCCGGCGACGGACTTAAAAATTACTATACCCTCGCCTATCACCAACAGTACGACAGCAGTTTTTCTCATTTTGGCGGGATGGCCTATCCATTTGGTGAACATATCGTTTTTACTGACGGACAGCCCAGTCTGGCCCTGGTTTTATGGTTGTTTCCTCCACTTGGACCCTACTCCGTTGGCATTCTCAACCTTCTGCTCCTTTTAGGTGTCGGGATTGGTGCATGGATACTCTGCAAACTTTTTATCCGAACCGGAATGACCCGGGGGAGCAGTCTCTTTGCTGCCTCAGCCATCGCCTTACTTAGCCCGCAAATACTCCGTTTTAACGCCCATTATGCGCTGGCCTATTGTTTTGTTATTCCGTGGATACTCTATACAGCCTTTATTTTTGTAGAAAGACCGTCTTTCAAACGAGGTCTCTGGGTCTTTATCGCTGTTCTGGTCATTTCCGGCTTGCATCCTTACTATTTCCTGATGGCCGCGACGTTTATCGGGATATTCTATTTTGTAGAAGCACTGAGAAGGAAAAACATGGCGCTTTGGAAGTACCTCCTCGCCTACTTATTTCAGGTTATCCTGCCTTTCGGGCTTTATTTGGCATGGATGAAAGCCACCGATCCCATTAGCGACAGACCTTCGGTACCTTATGGAATGCGTGAATACATGGCTCTTTGGGAAGGGGTTTTTCTCCCGCTCCACGAATTCGGCATTCCCCGTCTTTTTCAACGCCTTGCCGTGCGACCGATCAATTCGGAAGCCATTGCCTATGTCGGACTTCCTGCCGTTCTTTATTTTATCTATTTCCTGGTCAGCCGTGTCAAATTGTTTTTTGCAAAAAAGGGAGCCGGCAAATTTTTAAAAGCCCACAGCATCTTTTTAGCCGGCTTTGTCGTTTTCCTGCTTGCCGCCACCCTGCCTTTTGCCATGGATACGCAATGGGGTGCCCGCTATGGCGGACCACTGCTCCAGTTCAGAAGCCTGGGACGACTTAGCTGGGTTTTCTACTATTGCCTGAATATCTTTTTGTTCCTCCAATTGGCCGGGCGAAGAAAACGTTGGGGGATGATACTGAGCAGCCTCGCCATTTTGGTTCTTTTTCTGGAAGGGCTCTATTTCCATAGCACCTTCAGTCCGGGAATAGGCAACAGACGAAGTGTCCAGCCCGGACAAGAACAACTGGGTTCCTTTAAAGGGCATGTTTTATTCCCGCTCCCTTATTTTCATTTGGGTTCGGAAAATCTAAATACCCGGCACGCAGAAAGTTATCTGGCCGAACAAACCATGGCGCTGAGTCTCGTCTCAGGTATGCCAACGTATGGAAGTATGATGAGCCGAACTTCGTTGCATCAAACGCTTCAACATTTTGAACTGGCCTGGAACCTCTCCGGTCCGCTGATGGATGAAACAAAACCCTGGCTGATCACCCATGCCCCAGGCTATTCCAACCGAATTAGCCGGCTGCTGCCTCCTTCCCCGGATGCCATACTTGACACACTTCAGCTTTATTCTCTTAGTCCCGGGGAATTGGTTGCCTTGAAGGAAAAAACAAGACCAGGGCTTGTAAAAGATAGCATCAGTCCTTTTCTATTTTATGATGGATTCTCCGATGGCAAGGGCAAGGGAATGGCAGGAGGGAGTGGATTATTACTCCCCTATGAGCAAAATACCATCCTTTATGAGGGCCCAGGATTTCAGGATTCCCTGAGTTTGTTTCTTTGGCTGGATGCCCGAAATGACGGCTTTCGCTTTTATCAGCTCATCCTGGAAAACACAGAAACCGGAGAAAAATGGATACATAATCCGGGAATGCTGATCGATAATGTGGTAGATGGATTTGCTCGTATCCGCTTAAGCGATCAATACTGGAATTTCCCCTGCCGCATTTCTGTACAGTATTCCGGCCCGGTCGACCAGGAACTTGTAGTTGATGAGTGTTTACTAATACCAAAAGGGCAGCATTTTCACTACGCACTGAATAACTTTGTTTTTAGCGACGAATTTGTTTTTAAGCCCGCTCCTTAGAAGGTACCTCGCCCTTCTATTTTCAGCAGTTCGTCCACCAGAGACCGGTTATTGGATAATCGCGGAACCTTATGCTGGCCTCCCAATTTGCCCCTTTCGCGCATCCAGTTTAGAAAAGCACCCTTTTTGAGGCAGACAATTTTCGGTGCTTTCAGGGCAATATCCTTATGCCTTTTGGCCTCATAATCCGAATTGATATTTTTTAAGGTGGCGTCGAGTACCGCATTAAATTCTTCCAGATTTTCCGGCATCTTTTCAAATTCGATCAACCATTCATGGCCGGCATCCTGGCCCAGCTCCATATAGATCGGGGCAGCGGTATAATCGCTGACAACGGCATTGGTCAGTTCACAGGCACGGGCAATAGCCTTCTCTGCGTTTTCGATAACCAGCTCTTCACCGAAAGCATTCATAAAGAGTTTTGTTCTTCCCGTGATACTAAACCGATAAGGTTTCAGCGAACTGAATTTTACGGTATCGCCAATGATATAGCGCCACAAACCGGCATTGGTGCTGATCACAACAGCATAATTCACCCCTTTTTCAACCTCCCAAAGCGGAATGGCATGGGGATGTTCATCATGGATATGTTCGGCTTTTACAAACTCGAAGAATATTCCATATCCCGGCATCAGGTACATTTCTTCCCCGTTAAAAGCTCCCTGAATTCCAAAAAATCCTTCAGAGGCATTGTAGGTTTCCAAAAAGCGTATGCCTTTTGATGGCATCAGCTTTTGAAAGCGTTCGCGGTAGGGAGTAAAACTCACCCCACCATGGATATACAATTCGAGGTTAGGCCAGATATCATGAAGGTCGCGTTTGCCTGTCATGGCAAAGAGACGCTCGATCAAAACCAGCGTCCATGTAGGAACTCCGGAAATCGTAGTCACATCTTCGCTGAGGGTGGCAGTGGCCATTTTTTCAAGCTTCTCTTCCCATTCCTCCATCAGCGCGATCGACTTGTCTGGCGTTCTTAAAAAATCCACCCAAAAAGGGGTATTTGATAGTACGACAGCAGAAAGATCTCCGTAAAATGAATTTTCAGCAAAAGTGTTTACTTTATGACTGCCGCCAATAACAAGGCTTTTGCCGCTGAATAATTCGGTTTCCTGAAATGAATTGCAGTATAGGGTCAGCACATCGCGCCCTCCCTGGTAATGGCATTTATCCAGGGCCTCAAAGCTCACGGGTATAAACTTGCTCTTATCGGAAGTAGTGCCACTCGATTTGGCGAACCAGCGTATGTCAGAGTGCCAGATCACGTTCTGTTCTCCCTTCATGGTGCGCTCAATAAAGGGTTTCATGCTTTCGTAATCGCGTATTGGCACACGGGAACGGAAGGTTTCGTAGGTATTGACGGATTTAAAATCGTACAATTTGCCAAACTCCGTATACTTGGCATCATTCATCAGCGAAAGCAGGGTGTTTTTTTGAACATCATCAGCCAGGCGGATCTGATTCTCCAGTTCCGGCCAGCGTTTCCTGAAATACCAGGAGAAAAATGACGCCATCAAAGACATGCTGCTAATGTACGGCGAAATTGGCTTTCATTTCAAGTGCCTCTTCCCGGTTGCAGGCGATCAAAAAAGGCACGGATAAGGCCCTGGGTCTCAATAAATGCATCAAGCGGCAACTTCTCCGACTGATCACCGGGATCATGATAATGCCCATATTCGCCCATCTGATAAATAAAAAAACAAGGCACACCTGCTTCACTGAACCAATAGTGATCGCTGTTAGCCGCTTTTCCCCGGGGAACGATCTTTACCAGGTATTTGCCCGAATCATTTACCGCCAGCAAGGTTTGGAAATCCTCCTCAAATAGCGTGGCATTTACGGCTGTGATCCCGTCTTTTCCGGTTCCTTCCAGATCAAGGTTCATCAAAAAACGTATGGATTTTAATGGAAATGGCGGATTCTCGGTGAAATATTTCGATCCGACCAGGCCCGCTTCTTCGGCCGTAAACGCGAGGAAAACGACTGTATATGGCTGCGGGTTTTTTCCATAATAACGGGCAAGTTCCAGCATCATGGCCGTTCCGCTTGCATTGTCATTCGCCCCGGGAAACATGACTGCCTTTCCCATCTTCCCCAAATGATCGTAATGGGCACTGATCACCAAAAAAGAATCCGGGAATAAGGTTCCGCGAACCTGGCCCCACACATTTTTAGCCTTGAATTGTTTGTGAAATTTCGCCCGGATATCCACGGTCATAAAACTATCCGAAAACAGGATCACCTCAGGCAAACATTCCAGGGTAAAAAATGCCGCCTGGTCACGCGCCACGGTCCAGATCAAGCGTCGTTTGGATTTAATGACGATACCCTTAGCCCGTAACTTATTATGAAGTACACTTTTATACCGCTTATCGATCCGATCATCTTCATAACTCATGGTATCCAGTACCAGGAGAAATGCCGACCAGTCACGACCCGATAATGCAGTAAAAGCACTATCGCTGCTCAGATCCTTTAACAGCACGTGTTTCAAAGGGAAAGTACCGCGCAGGGATGCGCTCGAAGCTTTAACCAGATACTCCTCACCTCCATTCAGCGCACGGTCGCCCACTTTTACTTCCATGGCGGAAGGAAAAGTATTCACCGACATGCGAAAAGGCTGAAACCAGGTTTCTTCAATGGTTTCAAGGCCTGCCGCTTCAAATTCCCCTGCAATGTACGCAGCGGCTTTATTCAGTCCATCGTTCACATAACCCCTGCCCGCCAGGTTTTCGCTGCATAAATAGCGGATGTCTTCCCGGAAACGCTCCTGGGCAGATACGGTCCCGGAGAATACAAGAATAAGTCCGAGCGAAATTAGTTGTAGTATTACCTTCATTTCAGGCTGCTATTTTATTCTTATTCACCTGATTATCTATAACTGAAAAAATAAGATATATCGGTACAAGGAGCAATAGGCCGGAAAATTGAAAGAACATAAGACTAAGTCCCATCGCTAACAGCAAAAGGTATTTCGCCCAGTTATCCTTAAAACTCAGGCTTTTCACTTTTAGAGACAATAGCGGGATCTCGCTCACCAATAAAAAACAGGAAACGATTGCGAGTAAAGCAATGGAATAGGGATGGATGAGGCCGGATTCCAAACCCGGGTCCATATCGCGGATACAATAAGGAACAGCCGAGATCCACAGGGCATTGGCGGGGACAGGCAATCCCAAAAACGAATTGCTTTGTCGGGTATCGATATTAAATTTAGCGAGGCGCAGTGCAGAAAAAACACCAATTAACAGAGGCAGGTAAATAATAAATGGCGATGCCTCCAAATCGATCGGCCATCCTGCCAATTGTCGGGAGATCTGGAATAACATAAAGCCCGGCACTACCCCAAAAGTCACCACATCTGCCAATGAATCGAGTTGTTTGCCAAATTCGCCGGTAACGTTTAACAGACGCGCAGCAAAACCGTCAAGAAAGTCAAGAAAAGCAGCAATAAAAATACAGTATGTGGCTGCAATAAAGTTACCCTGGCCAATAAAAACGATGGCCAGAATACCACTAAACAAATTACCGGAAGTAAGGAGATGGGGAATGAATTTCATGCCGAAACAAATATATAGCAGGATTGCCTAAATTTGAAGGGAATAGCCGCATTCATGGCCAAAAAACAGATTACAGATCCTATTTTTCCTTCCCTGGAAGTTTTGGAGCAATCCAGTCTTCCTGTTGCCGTTTGTGAGTTTTCAGGAAAATCTGTTTTTCTGAACGATGCCTATTCCCAGTATTTTAGGGAAGGGTGGAAGGGAGAAGAAAATATTGCCGGCCGCTTTGTGAATGAAGAAAGCTGGGAGCAGATCATCCAAAGTTTAGATTACCAGGGCGATTGGGATTCTTACGCGATCCTCAGTAAAAACAGTGGAGAAGAGATCGTCCTCAAAGTAAAGGCCAGTCTGATCCAGGTTGCAGGGGCCAGTTACGTTGCCCTGTATTTTACTGAGACCAATGAGGCCCGGAGAAGAATATTCCGGCAAGGTCAATTGCTCAAGGCAGCAAGCGAATCCTCGACCTTACTTATCCTTTCCGAAGATTTTGCAGATGTATTAGGCAGGATTGCCGAAACGATAGGCAAGGCGGTACAGGCTGATCGTTGTTATATTTTTGAAAGCACCTATCTTCCGGACTCCGACCAGATCTACGCCAGTTTGGTAGCCCAATGGACCCGTTCCACGCTGAGCACTTCGGATGAGTTGATCGGCATGATCAGCTATACGATTTTCCCTGAATTTTATGAAACCCTCCTAAGCGACAAGGCCTATTCAAAAACCCAGGATAATCTTGCGGGAAACTCAAGAAAATACCTGAAGTCGCGTATGATCCAATCCTTTATTTGCCTGCCCATTTTTAAAGATGGACAACTTTGGGGATTTATGGGTTTCGACGATTGCCAACACCCCAGGATATGGGATGAGCAGGAAATAGCCAGTCTCAGGCTACTGACGAATAGTTTATCCTCTGTATTGAGTAACTATCAATTGCGGATCGAATTACAAAGGAAAAACCTGCAGCTCGAATCAGCCATCCGCGGATCCAAAGACAGCCTCTGGGATTACGATGTGCGAAAGGAGAAGATCTATTACTCCCCGCAATTTCTGGAAATGCTGGGCTATCAGGAAAATGAACTGGAAGGTACCCTGAGTGACCTGGATAAGATCGTCCATCCCAAAGACCTCTATAAAATTTTCAAAGGACTTCAGTATGTAGTGAATTCCGGGCAGGAGATCAACGGTTTTGAAATACGTTTATTCACGAAAAGCCAGGAGCTTCTTTGGATTCGTGTTTCGGCCAAACCAAGTACCGATCTGAGAGGAAATACGCTGCGTATCTCTGGCTCAAATACGAATATTACCCTCGAAAAGATCTACGAATCCAAGATCGCAGAAAGTCAGGAAAAATATATTGAACTTATTGATAACCTGAGAGAGATCGTCTTTCAGATCAACTTTTCGGGAAATATCATCTTCCTCAATGAAGCCTGGCATATTCTCAGTGGTTTTAGTGTTTCAAGCAGCGTAGGAAAACCCTTCAGGGAGTTTATCGTAGAAGAGGATCGTGGCAAATTCGACGAATTGCTGAATCACCTGCAACAAAACAGAAATGCCTACCTCAGTTGCCTGGTTCGTATCGCCCGGAAAAAATCAGATACCATCACCTGGGCAGAGCTCTATGCGCGAAGTTTCAATAAAAAAGGGAATGAACCCTATATCCTTGGAACCATCATCGACGTGAGCCAGCGCCAGATCACCGAGCAAAAGCTCAAAGACAGTGAAATGCGTTACAGGCTGATCTCAGAAAACCTCAGTGACCTGGTTACCCTCCAGGATGAACTCGGCCATTTTATTTATGTGTCTCCTTCCGTCAAAAATATCCTCGGACTAAATCCGGATTCCATGCTCAACAAAACACCAAGACAGATCTGGCCTGCAGAAATTTTAAAAGACACCTCCTGGGAGCGCGACCTTTTCGATCCCAAGCAACAGAACCGTAAAAGTTACCGATTCCCGAGGGAAAACAATGAAGAGATCTGGCTGGAAACACTCCGCACATTGGTTTATACCGACGATGGCGACCGCTTTATCATTCAATCAACAACCCGGGATATTTCTGCTTTCAAGGAAGCAGAACAAAACCTGAAGACCGCCCTCGACAAACAGCGCGAGTTGAATGAGCTCAAGTCGAACTTTATCAGCATGGCTTCCCATGAATTCCGTACACCGCTCACCACCATTCGTTCGAGCATGCAGCTTTTGGAGGAGTATGGAAAATCGGCTCCTGAGGAGCAAAAGCTCAAAATGGAAAAACATTATGCCCGGATCAAGGAACAAATTGAACGGGTAACCAGGCTGATGAATGACGTGCTTACCCTGGGAAAATTCGATGCGGGAAAAACCCCTTTTCATGCGATCCCTTTCAATATTGTTCGTTTTTGCGAAGAGATCGTCGCCGATCATTTTTCGAATATGTCCGATGGCAGAGAAATTTCCATACATGTAAAAGGACAAGTTAAACCCGTATCTTTCGATTCCAGTTTAATGACCCATGTTTTGTTGAACCTGATCGCCAATGCCTTTAAATACTCACTGAACAGGCCTAATCCAAGGCTGGAAATTGAATTTGACACAGACAAAGTACGACTCGGTATTCGTGATTTTGGTATTGGAATTCCACCAGACGACATAAATTTGGTATTCCAAACCTTTTATCGGGCAAAAAACGCGATCGAAGTGCCGGGTACAGGACTTGGGCTTGTCATAACAAAAGAATTCGTAGAATTGCATAAAGGAAGGATTTCTATTGAAAGCCGGCTTAATGAAGAAACACTAGTGACTGTTGAACTACCAATCGACTAATAACCATGGATCGAATTTTACTTATTGAAGACGAAGTTGACATCAGAGAGAATCTTTCTGAGTTATTCGAGAACCGAAGTTTTACCGTATTCACCGCTGAAAACGGCCAGATCGGTTATGAAAAGGCGCGCGAAATTATTCCCGATGTTATCATTTCCGACGTGATCATGCCTGTTATGGACGGGTTTGAATTTCTTGAGTCGGTTAAAAACGACGCGCGAACCATGCACATCCCGGTTATCATGCTCACCGCAAAAAGCATGTTGGAATCGAAAATAATCGGGCTCAAAACAGGAGCCGACGATTATGTAACCAAACCCTTTGAGTTTGAAGAACTTCTTGCCCGTGTGCAATCTGCCATTCAAAACCGGCGCCGGGTCTTGCAAAAGATCAAAATTTCGCCAAGCGAAAAAGATGTTGAATCCAAGGATGATGTATTCCTGCGGAAGGTGATTACGGCCGTTGAAAAAAACATGGACAATTTCAATTTCTCCATCGACGACCTGGCAAGGGAAATTGGCTACAGCCGCTCTTCCATTCAAAAGAAGATCAAAGTGCTGACCGGAAAAACAACCTCCCAGCTCATCCGTGAATTCCGCCTGGAACGAGCCCGCCAGCTTATCCAACAGGATGCCGGATTCTTAAGCGAAATAGCCCTGGCAGTGGGATTCAACAGCCTGAGCTATTTTAGCAACAGCTACAAGGAATACTTTGGTGTTCCGCCAAGCAAGATCAAAAATTTGCATTAAGGGTGCTGAACCAACACCTTGCGGGTTGCTAAACCAACCGCCTTTACAAAATAGAGGCCATTGGTTAAGTCTTGGATGTCCATGCTCCCGCCATTTTCCACCATGGCTTCTTTCACAAGCCGGCCCTTAATGTCATAAACACTGACCCTCTTTTGCATGCTCTCCTGCGTTTCCCATTTCAACGAGATCTGTTCGTTTGCCGGATTCGGATAAACGTTCATGGGCCCAGACACAGGCGTATTCAATCCAACGGTATTATGAGCGGGTATTGGCTTATTATAAGGCGTTACCCTGGCCGTATAGACTCCCCGACCATGGGTAAATATAAACAAACGGCGGTCGCCCATACGCAAACGTAACATGTCGACAACCACATTCGGGATAGCAGGTTCCTGAAACCAGGTAATACCGCCATCCGTGGTAAAAAACAGACCTCGGTCAGTCCCTGCGAAGATCACGGAATCCGGAGAGGCGGGATCAACTTCTATCCAGTTAACCGGCATTCCGGAAGGCAGGTTCCCACTAATATTAATAAACGCCGGTGTATCGGTATCGGCATGGATCACTTTCCATACACGAGGAACGGAAGAATAATTGACATAGCTCAAGTACAGGATCGACGGATCGATCGGATTGACCTTGATACAGCCCATAAAACTGGTATACAGGTTGGACGGAACACGGGACCGCAGATTTTTTTCGTCGCCGGGTTTGGCTACAGCCGCATTTTTTATGCGATAAAAGAGAGAATTACTCCCTCCTACATAAACTGCCGGATTCAGTTGGTTACTTATCCCGACGCAAAAGGGTTCAATGCCGGTACCGATATTGATCGGATTGGTGATCGGATCAAAAAGGATCCCCCCGTTGTTTGAACGATAAACCCGTTTTTTTGTCGGGTAAAAAACCATATCTCCGTCCTGCGGATTGATATCAAAAGGATGGATAAACCAGGCACCATCATCGATTTCCTTGTCGCCGTCATTATCCATATCCGCTATAATATCAGTCGTATAGAGGTTCTTTGTCCCAAACCCGTCAACCCTGAAAAGCCGGCCATTCTGAAAGGAAAGGTAAGCCAGCGAGGGGTTTTGCTGGCTGATCTGGGTATAGGACCCATCCGCTCCATAGGCTTTGGAGAATGTGTCGTTGGCATTTAGGGAATAACTGGTACCATTATCCTGTGCACCTGCCATCAGGCTCACTCCCTGGGGAGCAAAAGCACCGGTATAGAACTGGGTAATGTTCAATCCCCAGTTGAGGTTTTGATGGGTTGCGAGGTTGCTCCAGTCGTATTCATGAACCCCTCCGTCATTTCCAATGTACAACTTGCCTGGTTTTGATGGATGGTCCGCCATCACATGGTAATCGGCATGGGAGTTTGATGCCTTCACCCAGTTGGAGCCTCCGTTAGTTGTATAGAGCAGGTTGACGGAACCGAGTATGACTGTATTCGGATCGTCGCGCTTGACATGCATGGCCAGACAATACCAGGTGAAGGGGTAGCTTCCCCCATTATCGGCCGGGTTTGCACCCACGGCATTCCAGGTAATTCCCTGATCGATACTTTTATAAACGCCCAGGAGAGCCGTATTCGAACTGTTGGAAACTGCTGCGTATACCACATTCGGCTGGGTAGCGCAATAGGCCATTTCAATGCGGCCGGTCGTGCTCAGGGTAGCCATGCCTGTTGGCCTTGAGGTCCAGGTCCCGTCATCCCCGTTAGGACTGGTATACACCCCCTGGCCGCGTATAGCGATCAGCAGGGATCCATCCGGAAAGATCTCCATATCATAAACCTGGCGATTTGTAAAAACAATACGCTCAAAACTTTGTCCGCCGTCTTTAGAGCGATACACGCCACTTGAATTCGTTGCAACAAATACGGTATTGCTGTCGGTGGGGCTACAGGCTATTCTCCAGGTATAATCGTATGTTCCATTGGCTGTTGCCGGGAGTTGAAAAAATGTTTTGCCGTGATCGGTCGATTTGAAAACCCCCGCACCCGGGGCTCCTCCTGAATTTCCTGCTCCTTCGCCGGTGCAATAATAAAACACATCCGGATTGAGCGGGTCTTGTGCGAGATGCGAAATATTCAAGGTTATTTCATTGTCATTCAGCTTTGTCCATCCTCTGCCAGAGGCATCAGATACCCACATTCCTCCCGTGATGGCACCGACAAAAATGCGGTTTGCATCCGTTTTATCCAGGACAAGGGCACGGGTCCTTCCTCCAATATTAAACGGTCCGATCTCTTCGATGCTGTCGAGCACGGCCCCGCCTTTTTTAGAAAAACGCGTTTGTTTTTCCCAGTTGTTCACGGCATTATAAGGGGCTTCACCTTTGATGCTCCGGATAAATTCAAAATGACCCGGACCTGCTTTGGGTTTATCCGATTGATCATCTTCCTTTTTCAGGTCGATCAGGAAAAATGCGCTGAGTGCTGCTGCTACCAGGAATAAGGAGAGATATTTTTTCATTTGACTATTCAAAAATCGGTATTTTCTTTCAGATCATCCTTATGGACAAGGGAAAGTATCAGCTGGCTGCAGGCTATAGTTTTCCGTGATCTCTTCGAACAGAGACCGAATTTCATCCGCTGATTCAGAAGTAACGAGGGAAGTACGATAAGGTTTAAAATGATCGAGTCCCTTAAAATAATTGCTGTAATGACGGCGCATTTCAAAAATTCCGGCACGGGGTCCTTTCCATTCCAGACTTTTTTCAAAATGAGTCTGGCAGGCATCAATGCGCTCTTCTAAAGTGGGGCCGGGAAGGATCTCCCCGGTTTTCAGGTAATGTTTGATCTCCCGGAATATCCACGGATATCCAATGGAAGCACGACCGATCATGATCCCGTCAATACCATAGCTTGCTTTGAGCCGGGCTGCCTTTTCCGGACTGTCCACATCCCCATTTCCGAAGATCGGAATATGAATGCGTGGGTTGTTCTTTACTTCCCCGATAAGGGTCCAGTCGGCTTCTCCTTTGTACATCTGCTTACGGGTTCGACCGT
Source organism: Bacteroidota bacterium (assembly GCA_036676705.1). GTDB lineage: Bacteria > Bacteroidota > Bacteroidia > UBA8524 > UBA8524 > UBA8524. The sequence continues at coordinate 12,044 of JAKFCJ010000050.1, read as the reverse complement.
GGATAGACAGCGCTTTAATGCCAATATCCTGAAGCCTTTCCGCTACTTCAACAATGTTTTTGGTGTCATCATCCCAGCCCAGGCGTGTTTTCACCGTAACCGGAAGATGGGTGCTTTTTACGATCTCCTCGGTCATCGAGACCATTTTGGGTATATCCTGAAGGAGTGCGGCTCCGGCACCTTTGCAGGCAACGGCTTTTACCGGGCAGCCATAATTGATATCGATCAGATTGGGATTCGCAGCCGTGGCGATCTCCGCCGCTTCGGTCATCGAATCAATTTCGCTTCCAAACAACTGGATACCTATCGGGCGTTCGTATTCAAAAATATCCAGTTTTTGTATGCTTTTGGCAGCATCACGTATCAATCCTTCCGAACTGATAAACTCGGTATACATTAAGTCCACGCCATATTGCTTGCACACATAACGAAAGGGAGGGTCACTCACGTCTTCCATGGGGGCAAGGAGGATGGGAAAATCTCCTAATTCGATATCGCCTATTTTTACCAACTTTGCAGCTTTCAGTTTACAAAGATACAACATGGCGGAAAATCAGGAACCAGAAGCTTTTGATGAAATCAATAAACCCCGGATTTGGTACTTCCTGCAGTTTATTACCCTGATCCTGATGGCGCTCATTGGCGGAATATTATTCGGAGAGTTGGCGAGCAAATCCTGTCATTTTTTATTTGGGGTGGAAGGTTCTGTTGCCCAGAGTTTAACTGCAGATCTGAGCCAGAGAAATGTGCTGTATGCGCTTCGTTATATCCTGATCATGCAGACTCTTGGCTTGTTTGTATTTTCCTCTGTAGTCCAATTGATCTTTATGCGGGAACCTTTGGTGGAAGGCCTGGGAGTGCGCCAAAAAATCACACCGATCATGGCCGCTTTGAGTGTTCTGCTCGTCGTTTTTATGCAGCCGGCCGTTAGTTTTCTCACAAGCTGGAGCCTCGGTTGGGAATTTCCGGAAAGCATGGCAGAACTGGAATCTCAGTTCAGAAAACTTCAAGACGATACAGTAAACCGACAATTCTCTTTTCTTAAGGATCAGACTCCTCTGGACCTTTTTTTCAATCTTTTTATGATGGCCCTGTTACCGGCATTTGCAGAAGAATTATTTTTCAGGCGTGTAGGCTTGCGGCTGTTGTATGATGCTACCGGCAATGTTCACGTGTCGATCGGAATTTCGGCCCTGCTTTTTGCCCTGATCCATGGTCAGTTTTTTTACCTTATTCCTCTTTTTCTATTCGGAACGGCACTCGGGTACCTGGCCTATTGGAGCCGGAGTTTGTGGTTACCCGTACTCGCTCATTTTATCAATAATGCCTTTGCCATTGCGTTAAACTATTTTGGCGGCGACAGTGCTGAAGATCCTTCGGCAATTGAACCGGATCTGGGATACCCGCTTATTGGATTTGCGCTGTCGGTCTTGTTAAGCTCCCTGATCCTGCTACTTTTGAAACGAAGACAGGTAAAGGACCTGGAAATAAATGACTATGAATAATTTTGTGAAACGAACGCTTTCGGGTGCTGTCTATGTAGGGCTGGTAATCGGCACTTTATTGATCGATATCAAATATTTTATTCCACTTTTCGCTCTGGTCACGGCAGTTTGTTTGTGGGAATTCCTGGATTCCGGGATCAAAAGCGGAAGCCCGGCAAAATTCCTTGGGGTTATTGGAGGAACTTTGCTTTACATAATCAGTGCATTCGGCCTGATAGGAGAAACTTCCTTATTGTGGTACCTTCCTTTTTTACTCGCCCTTCCTTTTGTGGTGATCCTCCTCGGGCTGTTTCAACCGGCCGAAGCCAATTTTCGTGATGCCGGCTATTTGCTCCTCTCCTTTTTTTATATCGTGCTCCCTTTTGTATTACTCACCTCCATCCAGTTATGGCATCTTTCGGGATCCGGACTATCTCCACTCCTGGGTATTTTCATCCTTTTTTGGACCAATGATACCGGAGCTTATCTGACCGGTCGTAAATTTGGTAAACATGCACTGTTTCCCGCAGTATCTCCGAAAAAAACCTGGGAAGGACTGGTCGGCGGGGCCATGCTTTGTCTCGGCACTGCTTATGTACTTTCGCTGTATGCCTTCAGCTTTTCGCTCCGGGAATGGTTGATCGTTGGAGCACTGGTGGCGGTCTTCGGTACGCTTGGTGATCTCGTTGAATCGATGTGGAAACGCCAGTTGGGCATCAAAGACTCGGGATCGATCATGCCCGGACATGGCGGTTTACTCGATCGTTTTGATGGCTTTTTTATTGCCCTGCCCGCTATCCATATTTACCTTTTTTTACTTAGGTTTTAAATTTTTTTCCAACAGGGTCAAGTCACTTGCTAAATGCATGAATAAAAATAACTTTGCAGGCAGTTTTTAAGGCTAGAATATGAGTTATCAAGAACCTGCTCCAATTAAAAATCAGGAGAATCCTTTCGAATCGATGATGTCCCGGTTTGATGAGGCCGCTAGAATTTTAGGACTAGACAAAAACAGCTACAATGTGCTTAAATCGCCGGCTAAGACGGTGATCGTGAGCCTGCCTGTTATTATGGATGACGGCACCGTTCAGGTATTTGAAGGGTACCGCGTTATTCATTCTCAAGCGATGGGTCCTTCTAAAGGAGGAATTCGCTATTCGATGGATGTGCATCTTGATGAAGTGAAAGCTTTGGCAGCATGGATGACCTGGAAATGTGCCGTTGTGGGTATTCCCTATGGTGGTGGTAAAGGCGGGATCAAATGCGATCCGCGTATCATGTCGAAAGGCGAACTCGAGCGCCTCACCCGTGCTTATACAGGCGCTATGCGCGATGTTTTTGGTCCGGAAAAAGACATTCCGGCTCCCGATATGAACACCGGCCCACAGGAAATGGCCTGGTTGATGGACGAATATTCTAAAATACAAGGACTTTATACCCCTGCCGTAACAACGGGAAAACCGCTGGTACTTGGCGGTTCCTCCGGTCGTGTTGAAGCAACCGGACGAGGTGTAATGGTTACCGCCCGTGCTGCCATGGGCAAATTGGGCATCAATCCGATGGAAGCCACCTGTGCAGTCCAGGGATTTGGTAACGTGGGTTCCATTTCTGCCAAACTTATCCAACTACAAGGACTAAAAATTGTAGCCATTTCTGATATTACCGGTGGCTATTATGATTCCAAAGGGATCGATATTGAGGCTGCCATTGCTTACCGTAACCAAAACGGGGGTACACTGGAAGGATTTAAATCAGAAAGCCGCATCACCAACGAAGAAATTCTTGAACTGGATGTGGATGTGCTGGTGCCTGCAGCGATGGAAGACCAGATCACCAAACATAATGCGGCTAAAATTAAAGCGAAGCTCATCGTGGAAGGTGCGAACGGACCAACTTCAGCCAATGCCGATCTGATCCTGAACCAGAACAACGTGATGATCGTACCGGATATTTTGGCAAATGCCGGTGGGGTTACCGTTTCGTACTTCGAATGGGTACAAAACAGAAATGGATACTACTGGACTGAGGAGCGGGTACATCGTCGCGCAGACAGAACCATGAAACAAGCTTTCGAAGAAGTATATGCTGCTTCTCAAAAATATGGCACCAGCTTGCGTATCGCTGCCTATATCGTAGCGATCGATAAAGTTTCCAAAGCCCTCGCTTACAGGGGCGTGTTTTAAACCAAAGGAATGAAGATCCATAGGGAAGGATATCTAATACTGTTGATCACTACGCTGATTTCCGTAGGGATCATCTATGGTGCAGAATATCTGTTTCCGCATAGCCAGGTGCTGCGATCTATTTTCGCAGCCCTTGCGGTCATCCTCTTTGTTCTTGTCCTCCAGTTTTTCAGAAACCCCAATCGTTTTACCCCGGTAAACGAAGACCATATCATCGCTCCGGCAGATGGCAAGGTGGTGGTGATCGAAGAAGTTGAAGAAACAGAATATTTCAAGGATCGCCGTATTCAGGTTTCCATCTTTATGAGTCCTGTTAATGTGCACGTAAATCGGAATCCGATCGCCGGAATGGTTAAATTTTACCGCTACCATGCAGGCAAATACCTGGCAGCCTGGCACCCGAAATCTTCAACGGAAAATGAACGGACCACGGTTGTTATTCGCGACAACCGGGGGCATGAAGTCTTGTTCCGTCAAATTGCAGGTGCACTGGCAAGAAGGATCTGTTGTTATGTGGAAGAAGGCATGCGTGTGCAACAGGGCAAAGAAATGGGCTTTATTAAATTTGGTTCCCGTATCGATCTCTATTTGCCTTTGGGCACGAAAATAAACGTGAAATTGGGCGACAAGACAAAATCTGGAGAAAGTGTGATCGCGGAATTTTCGGAATGATAAATGTATATTTGATTTACTAAACACATACCATGAAAAGATACATCCTTACATTAGGTATTTTGATCGCAGGGGTAGCATTTGCCTCCGCTCAATCAAAACCGGAAGAAAAAAAAGAAGATAAACCTCCTGTAACTGCACCCGCTCCTGCTCCAACACCTGCTCCTGTTCCTGCCCCCGTGCCGGTAAAGGAGGAAGTGAAAGAAAAAGAGTGTTGCAAAAAAGGCGCTGAGGAAGGCAAATCCTGCTGCAAAAAAGAGGTAAAGGAAAAAGAAGGAAAAACCTGCAACAAAGAATCCAAAAAAGGATGTTGCAGCCCGGAAAAGAAAAAGGAAGAAACCCCGAAGCCCTGATAAAATTCTTAAAAACCCACTCAGGTGGGTTTTTTTTTGCCAGTATACGTCCGCATTATGAATACGAACCAAATGATCGACCCCCAGCTTTTGTCCCGTGCCCAATCCTGGCTGGGAGATGCTTTTGATGAAACGACGAAAAAGGAAGTAGCCGCTTTAATTGAGGAGGGAGGCAATGCACTGGTTGATGCTTTTTATAAGGATCTGGAATTTGGAACCGGCGGACTGAGAGGGGTCATGGGTGCCGGAACCAATAAAATGAACATCTACACGGTTGGAATGGCGACCCAGGGACTAGCCAATTACCTGCTCCAGGTCTACCCGAATACACCCATAAGAGTAGCAATCGCCCATGATAGCCGTATCAACAGCCGCCTCTTCGCCGAGACCACAGCGGGCGTATTTTCGGCCAACGGGATTGATGTTTATCTCTTCAATTCACTAAGGCCTACACCCGAACTTTCTTACAGTGTAAGGTCCCTTGGGGCGCAGGCAGGTGTTGTCGTAACCGCATCGCATAACCCAAAAGAATACAATGGCTATAAAGTCTATTGGGCAGACGGCGGTCAGCTGGTGCCTCCCCATGATAAAAACACCATCACCGAAGTAAGGAAAATATCCGGGCCCGAACAGGTTAAATTCACGCCTGATCCGGAAAAAATTCACAGCCTCGGTGCTGAAATGGACAAGCGTTATTGGAATGAGGTAAGTAATTTAAGCCTGAACAATGTCGGTAAAAATGACCTGAAGATCATTTATACTCCCATTCATGGAACGGGTATCAATGGGGTGCCACAGGTTCTGGAACAAATGGGCTTTTCAAAAGTTGAGATCCTCGAAAGTCAAAAAACTCCGGACGGAAATTTTCCAACGGTTCATTCCCCAAACCCGGAAGAAGCTGCAGCGCTGGACCTGGCCATTAAAAGGGCTATAGAAACCAAGGCTGATCTGGTTCTGGGAACAGATCCTGATTCTGATCGTGTAGGTATTGCTGTTCGCGATCAACATGGCAACATGGTGCTCATGAACGGGAATGAAACCGCAGCCATCCTGGTTCACTACATCCTTGCACAAAAACAAAAAAGGGGAGAATTGAAAGACAATCACTTTGTCGCTAAAACCATCGTTACCACTGACCTGATCAGAGATATTGCAGCTTATTTCGGCGTTAAAATCTATGAGTGCCTCACGGGCTTCAAATACATTGCCGAGCTGATCCGCGAAAAAGAAGGTAAAGAAACCTATCTGGTTGGCGGAGAAGAAAGTTATGGCTACCTGATCGGTGATTTTGTGCGCGATAAAGATGCAGTAAGTTCAGCCGCACTGATCGCGGAAGCAGCCGCCTGGGCAAAAAGCGAAGGCATGACCCTTACTGAATATCTGGAGCGTATCCATAAACAATGTGCTGCTTACAAAGAAGACCTCGTATCAATAACCAAAAAAGGCAAAAGCGGAGCCGATGAGATCAGGCAAATGATGGAAGATTTTCGAAGCACCCCTTTGGAAGAAATAAACGGATATGCTGTTACCCTGATTCGGGACTATGAATCAGGTATAGAAAAGGACCTTAAAAAGGGTGGATCAAAACCAATTGATCTTCCTAAGTCAAACGTATTTCAATTTGTTCTTGAAGATGGCTCCTGTATAACAGCACGTCCTTCCGGAACAGAACCGAAGATCAAATTTTATATCAGTGTACGTACCCGGGTTGAGCAACATAACAACTACATGGCAGCACATACCGCACTGGACGGTAAAATAGCGGGAATTAAAAACGCCTTGCGCCTGTAAAGTCTAGGAGAGAAGTTTTTGGCGGAGATAAAACTCCAGTTGCTCATTGGCGCGTTTAAGCTCATCAATAAGCCGCTCATTTTCACGACGCAGGATAAAAACCTCATAAGCCTGGCGGATCGTGGTTTTTAGAAATTCATTGTCCCAGGGTTTTGTGAGATAGCGATAAACTTCCCCCTTGTTGATGGCATCGACCACCGCGTTGATATCGCTATAGCCCGTAAGTAATATTCGGATCGGGTCGGGAGCCACGGGAATAACTTTCTGCAGGAATTCAACACCCGTCATGTTCGGCATCCGCTGATCCGTTATGATTATATGGATGTCTTCATTTTTAACAATGTCTAAACCTTCCTGCCCGGATATGGCTGTAAAGACGTTGAAGTCCCTACGAAAGGCCGCTTTGAAGGAAAGCAGGTTATTCTGCTCATCATCCACATAGAGTACATTTAATAATTGTGTCATGTTATTCTCTCCCGTACAAATTTAGAAAATACTAAGTCCTAAACAATGGGTGAAATAGGTTGAATTATTCAACAATAGTATCTTATTTGCAGAATGATACGTTCAACTATCCCGTATCGAATATAGGCAATGCAATCAGCTTTTCAAAAATGTTCAGATTTAGACTGGGAGCCCCATTTTATAGACCCCCGAACCCCAGAGGGCAAAAAACAATTAGCGGAACTTTCTCAGGATGTCTCGGTACAAATTCATGATACGATTTTCGCCCAGGTGGGAGAAATGTTAAAATCACGTTTTCCCAGGAAAAAACTTAAGGATGAAAGCCTGAAAAAAGCGATCAGCGACTTTTTTGAAAATGTAATTGCAGAGGAATACGGAATGTGGGTCTATTATCCGTGGAGCCGAAGGCTCGTCCATATTCTTGCTGAAGAAGATTTTATAGCCACACGTTTAAGCCCGAATAATCCGAAGATCACCAAAGACGAACAAGCCCTGCTCAAAACGAAAAAAGTCGGAGTGGTTGGTTTGTCTGTAGGCCAGTCGATCTCTCTCGTCCTGGCTATGGAGCGCATTTGCGGGGAGATCCGTATTGCTGATTTCGACGAGCTCGAATTGGCAAATCTTAATCGGATCCGTACAGGTCTGCACAATATGGGTCTCAATAAAACGGTTGTCGTTGCCCGTGAAATTCTTGAAATTGACCCCTATTTTAAAATTCGCTGTTTCCATGAAGGATTGATCCGGGAAAATATGGATGACTTTTTTAATGGGGCCGGCGACCTGGACCTTGTTGTAGATGAATGCGACAGCATCGATATCAAGATCCTTCTTCGCGAAAAAGCGCGAAGCATGAAAATACCCGTGGTTATGGACATGAGCGACCGCGGGACTATCGACGTGGAACGTTTTGACCTGGAACCTGAACGCCCGATCATGCATGGCTGGGTAGATCATCTTGACCTGACCCGATTGAATAATCTGACAAATGAGGAAAAAGTACCCTATATGCTTCCTATATTTGGTATGGATACCATCAGCAAACGTTTGAAAGCCTCTATGGTAGAGATCGGAGAAACCATTCATACGTGGCCCCAGCTGGCCACTTCAGTAGCCATGGGAGGCGCCCTGGCCGCTGATACGGTACGGCGTATCTTTCTCGACCAGTTCCATGAATCGGGTCGTTATTTTATTGACCTTGACCAGCTTATTCAGGATAAAAACCAGTCGGGCTACCATTTTGAACCGGAGAAATTTTCTTTTCCCGCACTGAAACCCGAATCCCTTGTTCATGAAGCACAGCAAACCCTGAATGAACTTGGCTGGGAAACCGGAGGATTAAAAGAGGACGATTTAGAACCCTTGATCACCCTGGCTTCAATGGCTCCTTCAGCAGGCAATAACCAGCCCTGGAAATGGGTGAGTCTGAAAGGACATCTGTTTTTATTCCATGAAAAATCACGCACCTATTCCTGGACCGATTATGATGATTCGCTGGCTTACCTTTCTTTAGGCGCCTGTTCAGAATCGCTAAAACTGGCTGCCGGGCGTATGGGTTATGCCGTTGAGATCCATCCGATCGGAAAAAATCAACTGGTCGCTGCCTTTAAGATCAAATCAGAGCCGGGTAAAAAAGCCAGTGAGCTGGCCATGGGCTTGGAAATGCGTTGTACCAACAGAAAAAAAGCGAATTATGTACCGGTTCCTGAATCGCTCATCCACGCCATTCAACAGCAGGTTGCTGAACTACCCGGCATGGAAGCCCATATTTTTTCCGATAAAAAGAGCCTGGAAACATGGGCCACTGTTGTTGGTCAGACGGAGAAGATCCGTTCACTGAATGCACAGGCACATTATGAATTTTTCCATGACGAGGTGCGCTGGACGGAAAAAGAGGCCCTTGAAACACGCGACGGGCTCGACGTGGCAACCTTTGAGTTGACTCCGGTTCAGGAAGCCGGACTGTACGTAAGTAGTGACCCGGAAGTCTTGGAATTGGTACGCCAGTGGAAAGTTGGTGATGGCTTTGCCCAGGGAGGGATAGATGCAGTGAATGCTTCATCCGCTCTATGTTTGATCACCAGCGATCCGGATATTCCTGAGACGAGCCTGGTTTTGGGTGCTGCTATCCTGCGCGCCTGGATAACTGCCAATCTTCAAGGCTGGTCTGTGCATCCGGTTTCTGCGCCCCTGTTCTTTTTTAACCGGGTAGAAAAAGCAAATAATGGCCTGGATTCGGAAATAATCAAAGAAATCCGTGCACTAAAAGCAGAAATAGAGAAAATAACCACCATATTGCGTTCGAGAAGAGGGGTGTTTTTATTCCGCTTAAGCTGGTGCGAACCACCCAGCAAGCGTTCGCTCCGACTTCTTAATAAAAATATACTAATCAGGGGAGATGTTCATTTTTAAAGCATTCCGGGCAATAGACGAACCAGAGCTATGTAAGGAATATGCAGCCGGCCACGTGCGTGTGCTAAAAGATTACGGCATTACGAATATCACATCCAATAATGACGAATGGTCTTCAATGGATTGTGTGTATTGTGTAGTCGTGATCAATCGGCAGGGTAAAATGGTTGGTGGTATCCGTATGCAAAAAGCCGATGGTATCCATCAACTACCAGTGGAAAGAGCTATTGGCTACCGCGATCCGAATATTCATACTATTGTCGCTTCTTATCTCCCTGAAGGTGTGGGTGAATTATGTGCCTTATGGAATGCCAAGGATGTAGCTGGTATCGGTTTGAGTCTATTGCTTTCCCGTGCGGGTATTGCCATTTGTTCTCAGGTAGGAATTTCGACCATGGTCGGTATCTGTGCGGATTATACTTTAAGCATGTTCCGTCGTGTCGGATTTGTGGTCGATGAAACCCTCGGTGATTCGGGCCAGTTTATTTATCCAAATGAAAATTATATTGCACGGGTATTGGGTATTTTAAATGCGAAGAACCTGGGTACTGCCAACGAAGAAGATCGTTTGCGTATGTTAAGTCTTCGTGAAAATCCCGATCAGGACTTTGATGAAATTACAGCTAAATCTACATTGCATATCGAATACCATTTAAAAATGAAGCTCAGATGACCAGAGGAAATTTTTCCATACTCCTTTTTCTGATTATCGCCCTGACCGTGCCTTCGGTTCAGGCACAAACGATCACTTTGGTTGATGAGGATCAGGTGGTGCATGTCAAAAACAACTGCTCCTTTCTTGAGTTTAAAGAAGATACCGCCAGCATCTACACGGTAGAAAAAATGAATTTCACCCCGGTGCTCAAAGACGTGCCGAACTTTGGGATCAGTTCTTCCACCTTCTGGCTAAAAGTAGAAGTGAAAAACGAAACCCGGGAAAGCGATTACGTGCTGCAGGTGGCGCAACCTATCCTGGATTATGTGGAGTTTTTTAATAAAACAGATTCAGGATTTGTTTCTATCGATCTGGGAGAACACCGTACATTTAAGGAACGGCTCTATTATGATCCCAATTACCTCTTTGTTTTTGAAATAGAACCCGGAAGTAGCAAAACACTTTTTGTAAAGGTACAGGCCAAGGAAAATGTCCAGGTTCCCATGTTGATCGGGTCGCGCCAGGCCATGTTAGCCTTAACCAAAAAGAAAGACGTCTTTTCAGGGATCTACCTGGGAATCATGCTCGTGATGTTGTTGTATAACGCTTTCATTTACATCAGCACCCGTGATCGTTCCTATTTCTATTACGTAATCTATTTGCTGTTTGTGATCCTGACACAATCCAGCATCCACGGTTATAGTTTTCAATACCTCTGGCCGAATTTGCCCATCATCGCTGTGTACAATAGCTTCCTCTTTCCCTCTCTGGTAGGGATCAGCGGCATGCAGTTTATGCGGGTCTTCCTCCATACCCGACAGCATTCAAAAATATTCGATAAGATCTTTTATGGGGTCTCGGCGGGCTATTTGATCGGCACCCTGATCTCCTTCTTCGGGATCTTCGCCGGAAGTTTTATCCTTATAGAAGCCTGTGCCGTTGTAGCTGCCACCTCCATGATGGTTCTGGCTGTGCGTATTGCCCGTACCGGCGACCGACCTGCTTTCTTTTTCTCCATCGCCTGGGCGGTATTCCTTTTTGGAGTGGCCTTGTATGTGATGAAGGATTTTGGTATTCTTCCCTACAATAACTTCACCTATTATATGATGCCGGTTGGCTCCGCTATTGAGGTGATGTTACTTTCCTTCGCCCTGGCCGATCGGATCAATATCCTCAAAAAGGAAAAAGAGGCTTCGCAGGCAGAGGCCCTCCGTATTTCTTTGGAAAACGAACGCATCATCCGGGAACAAAATGCCTACCTCGAACAAAAGGTACAGGAAAGAACCATCGAGTTACAGGAAACCAATGAAGAACTGGTCGTAACCCTGAACCATTTGAAAGAAACCCAGGCCCAACTGGTGGATGCTGAAAAAATGGCCTCCCTGGGTCAGTTAACGGCAGGTATTGCCCACGAGATCAATAACCCGATCAACTTTGTGAGCGCCAATGTTCAACCCCTGCGTTTGGACATCCAGGATATGCTGTCTATCATTGACCAATATAGCCAGGCTTTTTCTGCTGACGATACGGAACAACGTGTAAAAGAAGTAGAAAAATTCAAGTCGGAAATTGACTTTGAATATATACGGAATGAAATTAGCGAGCTCCTTGTTGGTATTGAAGACGGCGCTTTAAGGACTTCAGAGATCGTTAAAGGACTTAAAACGTTCAGCCGGCTCGATGAATCGGACCTCAAGCCTGCTGACCTGAATGAAGGCTTGCAGTCAACCCTGGTATTGCTGCGAAATTCCATCCCCGATAATGTGGATGTTGTTACCGATCTGGGGGATCTGCCTCCCGTAGAGTGCTTCCCGGGCAAGATCAATCAGATCTTTATGAATATTTTAAGTAACGCACTTCAGGCGATGAAAAGTAAGATCATCGACGAAAAGCATGTACTTACGATCACTTCCTCAACCGACGAGGAAAATGTTTTCTTTTCGATCCGCGATACCGGTCCCGGAATGACGGATGAGGTGAAAGCGCGGATCTTTGAACCTTTTTTCACCACCAAAGATGTAGGTGAGGGAAC